>JALVXD010000154.1 GCA_027038295.1 Campylobacteraceae bacterium | reverse complement strand
TACTCACCACGGCTCTGCTCTACCACTTTAGAGAGTCGGTACGACCTTTTAAAATAGGACCAGACTTTATTGACCCACAGTTTCATAAACAGGTATGTGGGACAGATTCGGTGAATTTGGACAGCTTCATTATGAATGAAGAGCAAGTCTCTTGGCTTTATGGTCACTATGCTAACAAAGAGGTAGCCATAATGGAAGGAGTCATGGGCTTTTACGATGGGGACAATAAGGGTTGTTCTGCCTACTCTGTAAGTAAACTTCTAAATGTCCCGACTATTTTGGTGCTTGATGGGGGTGGGAGTTACATTACTATCTCTGCTGTGCTTAAGGGCTTATTGGAGTATAAGGCTGACAATACCATAAAGGCTGTGGTTCTAAATAATCTCTCCTCTAAAATGCACTATGCACTCATAAAAAATCAGATAGAGGCTGACCATAAGGGCATAGTAGTTTTAGGGTGGATTCAGAAAAAACTCCCTGCCCTAAGCGATACTCATCTAGGTTTAGATTTAAAAGATTTGTCCAAAATAGAGCAGATAAGCAAAGAGGTACTAGAACATATAGACTTAGAAAAGCTCCGTAGGGTGCGATTGCCATCGCACCGTCAAAACCAAACCTCATCAACCTACCCATTCCCACCCATAAAAAAAAGAGACCAAAAACTAGCCATAGTAAACGATGAAAACTTCTCTTTTCTCTACCACGACAACCTAAATTTTTTAAAAGAGCTTTATGCTGAAGTAGTCATGGTCGATTCCACCAAAGATGAGGTCATTCCTAACGACTGCGACATGGTCTACCTCTGTGGTGGTTACGTTGAAACAGAAGAAGCCTATGAACGACATAAAAACTCTGAGAACTTCAAAAACTCACTCATAGAACATGCTAAAACCAAAGCTATCTATGCAGAGTGTGCAGGGCTACTCTACCTCTCCAATGCCGTTGATGAGAAAAAAATGAGTGGCATTTTAGACATAGACTTCACTCTTGACAAACGCTTTAACCGTTTGGGCTACTACTACAACGAACAAGGGCTAAAAGGTCATGCTTTTCACTACACAAAGCCAACAGAGCAGAGTTTAGCAAAGGGGTTTGATATGCTTTCTAAAACGCCTAAGGCTAAAGGGGTTGTTGGTTCTTGGGCTAAAGATAAGGTTTTTGGAACCTATTTGCATGGGATGTTTAGAGGTAGCCTTAACCCTTTGGCTCCAACAACCCTTTAACAAACGGAATGGTTGAGATTATTTTCACTTTATTACTAATACATCCAGCTAACAAACTTCTAAACATATCATTAACCAATTCATCACTTAGCTCTGCCACATCCATAAAGCCATCTATAATAAGAGAAGCCAAGCCATGAAGTGAAGCCCAAATAACCACACTCTGTTTCAGACTATCATCTTTTTTTAAAATCCCTTTTTCTTGCCCCTCTTCTACGGTACATTTTAACGCACCAAAAGCATCACAAGTCTCCTCTTTAATACTCAATATCTCTTCACGAATATAAGCATATTTACGCCCAAAAAGAAGCCTGTAGAGGTTAGGATTCTCTTTTGCCCACGCTATATAAACTTTAGAGGTGTTATAAAATCTATCAACTAAAGGGGTCTTTTGGTTTCGTAACATAGGCGAAGTCACTCTATCGAACTCTTCAAACCCTTGCCGTATTATCTCTTCCATCAAAGCATCTTTAGAGCTAAAGTGTCTATAGATAGCAGAACGCGATGTTCCTGTAGCATCGGAGAGTACTTTTAGAGTTAGTTTATCTACATCTTCTTTATGTATAAACTCAAATGCTATTTTTAAAAATTCCTCTTTGAGGTTGCCGTGGTGGTAGTCATTTTTCTTCATGAGATTATTATAGCTAATCTAAATGGTGATTGTAATAAACTTGACAAAGGTAATGAATGGGCGTTTAAACGATTACAACCTATCTTTTTAAAATACCTACCAACGCTTTTGTCTCTTCATACTTAGAAGCAACTTCTAAAATGTATTTTAACGTCAAAGGAATATCGTTTAAGTACCCATCTTTTCCATCACGAATAGATAGACGAGAAAATATACCCAGTATCTTAATATGTCGTTGAAGTCCCATAATATCAAACCAACGCATAAACGTCTCATCATCAACATCTAAACCTTTTTTGTCACGAAATGCTAAAGCTTTACTTTTTACATCGTAAGGGTCAAGCTCAACATAGACATCACGAAGCAAAGAGACTAAGTCATAAGTAACTGCTCCAACCATTGCATCTTGATAATCTATTACTACCAAATCATCACTATACCCAAACATAATATTACGAGAGTGAAAATCTCTATGAACAAAATAGCCTTGAGGTTGAGTTAAAACCTCTTTTATAATAAATTCAAATACACCATCTAAACGCTCTCTTTCTTCAGAACTAAGCGTTTGATTTAAATGTTTTTCCAAATACCACTCTGGCATCAAATCCATCTCTAAACGTAAAAATGCTTCATCATAAAGAGCTAAGCCTTCTGTATCTGCTGTTTGCATCTGCATAATGGTCTCAAGTGCTTTGTTGTAGTAGAGTTCAAAGTCATCATTTAACACATCTATTAAGTGTGTATTTCCTAAATCTTCAAGAAAAACAAAACCCTCTTGTTTGTTATAGCTAAAAATTTTCGCTACCCTAACTCCAGCTTCATAAAGCCTATGCTCCAGTTCTATAAAAGGGATTATGCTATCTTTTTCTAAAGAGGCATCCATTACCATTCCACTGTGCATAGAACTCTTTAACCTATAATACTTTCTTAAACTTGCATCCGAAGTTATAAGCTCTAACTCACCCTCACAATCTATGCTCTCTAGCCACGCTTTTAGTTTATTCATAGAGTTACTTCACTACCAAATTCACCATCTTATTCGGAACTAAAATCTCTTTTACAACATTTTTACCCTCTAACCATTTAGCGATGCTCTCTTTTGCCATGGTGATGATGTCCTCTTTTGAAGCTCCTGCATCTACTTCTATCTCTGCTCTTCGTTTACCATTAACGGCAACACCAAGAGTAATTGTATCTTGAACAAATACCTCATCTAAAATCTCTATTTTCCCTGCTAAGTTTTTAGAGGCAAAAAGCTCTTCACTTAGCTCTGCACAAACATGAGGAATGATTGGCTCCAACAAGTGCGTAATGATGTAAAGCCCCTCTGTCCATACTTGTTCATTATCTTGTTTGTCTAGTGCATTCAGAGCTTCCATACACGCAGCGATGAGTGTGTTAAAGGCAAATGTTTTTTCGTATACATCTACGGACTTTTGTAACGCTTCATAGACTTTGGCTCTTGCTAGTTTCTCTTCTTTACTTAGTGAAGCATGGTCAATGCTTGGTAGTTCGTTTGAGCTTACTTTTGAACGTCTGTCATAAAGCTTTTTAATGAACCTAAACGCCCCCTCAACTGCTGAGTCGTTCCACTCTAGCTCTTTTTGTGGTGGTGCAGCGAACAGTGTAAAGAGTCTTGCTGTGTCTGCTCCATACTTCTCTATAAGAGAATCAGGGTCGATGGTATTTCCTTTTGACTTAGACATTTTAGAACCATCCATCAGTACCATACCTTGGGTTAACAAGTTGTCAAATGGCTCTTTTAAGTCATCAATGAAGCCTACATCTCTTAACGCTTTTGTAAAAAAACGAGCATAAAGCAGGTGTAAAATGGCATGTTCAATTCCACCAATGTATTGATCAACACCAAGCCAATAGTTTACATCTTCTTTGTCGATTCCACACTCATTCCATTTTTTAGGATCGGTTGCGTAACGGAATTGGTACCAGCTTGACTGTACGAAGGTATCTAGCGTATCGGTCTCACGTTTTGCATCTGCTCCACATTTTGGACAAGCACAAGTTGACCATGTTGGGTGATTCTCTAGTGGGTTACCCTCACCTGTAATCTCTACATCTTCAGGAAGAGCGATGGGTAAGTTTTCTACCTTTTCAGGCACAAGCCCACAACGCTCACAATGCACAAAAGGAATAGGCGCTCCCCAGTAACGCTGACGGCTGATTCCCCAGTTTCTTAGCTTGTAATTCGTTGTGCCTTTTCCTAAAGATTTTGCTTCAAAGAGTTTAATAACCTCTGCTTTGGCTTTGGTGTTTTTAATGCCGTTTAACTCACCCGAATTTATAAGCACACCCTCACCTGTGTAAGCTTGACCATCTTCTGCACCTTCTATCACATACTTTAAAGGCAAGTTGTATTGTATCGCAAACTCAAAGTCACGCTCGTCGTGTGTTGGTACGGACATAACAGCCCCACCACCGTACGATGCAAGTACAAAGTTCGCCATCCAAACAGGAATTTCTTCGTTTGTAAGTGGGTGAATAACGGTAATACCTAAGTCAAACCCCTCTTTTCCTGCTTTGGCTCTTTCGACCTCTGTCATGTTTGAGATAGCTGTAATTTTCTCAATCACTTCGGCATCTAAAAGTTCATTTTTCATTAGCTCTTTTACAATAGGATGCTCAGGAGCCAAGGCTGTGTAGGTTACCCCATAGATGGTATCGGGACGAGTAGTGAAAACCTCAAAATCTTCAAATTTATTGCCTAACTTCTCTTTTGAAGCATCTGAAAGTTTAAAAGCAAACTCCAACCCTTGTGATTTACCAATCCAGTTGCTCTGCATGGCTAAAACTTGTGAAGGCCATTTCCCCTCTAAGAGTTTTAAATCTTCTAACAACTCATCGGCATATTTACGAATATCTAGGTAGTACCCAGGCATCTCTTTGAGTTCTACTTCGTTGTCACAACGCCAACAACACCCCTCTTCTACCTGCTCATTGGCTAACACCGTATGACACTCTTCACACCAGTTTACTGTAGTAGACTCACGGTAAAGCAACTTCTCTTCAAACATCTTAATGATGAACTCTTGTTCCCACTTGGTGTACAACTCATCACAAGTTGCAAACTCACGTGTTTCTGAGAATGAAAGCCCCAAAGTTTTAAGCTCTTTTCTCATGTATGCAATGTTTGAATAGGTCCAATCTTTAGGGTGTCTTCCATGCTTAATAGCTGCATTTTCAGCAGGCATACCAAAGGCATCCCATCCGATTGGGTGCAGAACATTGTAGTTTTGTTTACGGTAATAACGTGCCATCGCATCACCAATACTGTAGTTTCTTACATGACCCATATGCAGACGACCACTAGGAAAAGGGAACATACTCAAAATGTACTTTTTCTTTAAACTCTTGTCATCTTTTGGCTCAAACGCCTCTTGCTCACTCCACTTTGTTTGCCATTTGTTTTCTATCTCTTTTGGACTATAACTCATACTTGCTCCATTGGCTTAAATTGTGCGAATTATACCAAATTAAATCCTATGGAGGGATTAGAGCTAAAAAGCCCACTAAAACAATATAATAAATTAAAAACAAACACACAAGACATAAAATAAAACAAAAAAAATTTCTCTTTATCTTAAACTAATCAATTAAGAAAAACATCCTTATTCTTTTATATAAATTAATATTTGTTTCATACATAATCACTTATAATAGATAAAAGATAAAAACACTCAGGGGATATAATATGACTTTAAAAACAATTAGCATTTCACTTTCAATACTACTTCTAACAGCATGTAGTTCACAAAAAATAAAAAAAGAAGATATCGAATCAAATCTTACAACACAAATAGATAATAATATCATTTCAGAACCAATACTTGAAAATGAAACTATTATAAATAATTCAGCTGAAACTATTACATATGGAATCTCTGGAGATTTTGAAGGAAATTATAAACTTCAAAATTTTATACAACGTATGGTTTCACAAAATGGATTTGATGAAGCAACACTCAACCAACTCTTTTCAGAGGCAAAAAATACTAAATTAATACCTGAACCAATTTATGAAAGAAGAAGAGGACGAACCATAAGTACTAATAGAATGGGAACATGGGATAGATATAAAAATATGTTTATATATGAGAACAATATTCAAAGAGGTTTAGCATTTTGGGAAGAACATAAAGATGCACTAAACCGTGCGTATGAAACATATGGTGTATTACCAGAATATATTATGGGTATTATTGGAATAGAGACAGCTTATGGTGTCAACTTTGGAAAGAAAAAAGTCATAGATGTATTAACTACAAAAGCCATGACTGGAGATAGAAGAGAGGATTTTTATACTGATCAATTAGAAAAATTTCTTATTATGACAAAACAAGACAACCTTCAACCTGCTGAACTTATGGGTTCAAGTGCTGGTGCCATGGGATATGGTCAATTTATTCCCAGTTCATACCTTGACTTTGCTGTTGATTTTAATAATGATGGAGTAACAGACTTATGGAATGCAGAAGATGCCATTGGCTCTATAGCCAACTACTTTTCGCGTAATGGATGGAACCGTTCACTAAAAACAGTTGCAGTTAGAGCAAAATATAGAGGCAATCGTTTTAGAAGACTAAAAACAGGATACAAAACAAAGTATTCACAGTATACTCTAAGAAAAAGATATCATATTACTCCTAGACAAAGACTTCACTTCAACGGACCTGTTTCACTGATAAAGCTACCTAGATATGCACATGATGAACTCTGGATGGGAACACATAACTTTAGAGTTATAACTACGTATAACCATAGCGAACTATATGCAATGGCTGTACACCATTTAGCCAATACAGTTAGAAAACGAAGGTATGGACACTAATCTTGGGAACATAGACTTTTAGTCTATGCTTTCTAAAACTCTTCTTTTGTCTTAGCACTCTCTACAATAGATATAATAATGGTATAAAGGTTAGCAATAATTGCACCTGCGACTAAACCTATAATAAGTTGTGTATGTGTTCCTGTTGTTCCAAACTGAAACATTAAAAATGCTGGAAGTAGATGTAAATCAGCCACTAATGAACCTGCTAGAAGCTCTGCTGAAAGTAGGTTACGTACCCCAAGTTTAAGTAGAGTCGATATCATATTGATACTTGCTGCTGCAAAAAGAGAGATAACTGAAGGTTCAAAAAGAAATGAAACTGATGTTGTTAAAGACATTAATGTAAAAAAGATATAAAAAACTTTACCCCAATTCATAACAATACTCCTTTAAAGTAAAAAATTATTTTATAGTAGATTTATTTAACACGAAAGAAGGTGTAGTCGGGGACTACACCCTACATAAATATGTTACATTGTACCTTGTTCGTACATGGCACGCTGTTTCTCTTTCTCTTTTTCACGTTTTGCTTTAGCTGCTTCATTAGTTCTAAACTCTTTAATAGAGAAGTTTAGCCACATCAAGATTGGAGAAGCCACAAAGATAGAAGAGTAAGTACCCACAACAACACCCACTAAAAGTGTAAATGAGAAACCTTTAAGTGCCTCTCCACCAAAAAGGTAAAGGGTCAAGACAACAAAAAATGTTGTTAATGAAGTCAACGTTGTACGTGAGAGAGTCCGTGTAACTGACTCATCAATTACATCACCTAAATCGGTTGATTTAATGGTTCTTATTCCCTCTCTAATACGGTCAAAAACAATAACCGTATCATTTAAGGAGTACCCTAAAATGGTCAAAATCGCTGCTAAAATAGGTAAATTAACATCTATTTGAGTCAATGCCAATGCTCCTGTTGCAATGGTAACATCATGAATCAATGCAATTACAGAAGCCAAGGCAAAACGCCACTCAAATCTAAAGGAGATGTAGATGAGAATTCCAGCAATAGAGAGGAGCATCGCCATAAGACCTTTTGTACGAAGTTCATCTCCAACGGCTGGTCCTACCATATCGACACCTCTAACTTTGAAACTACCTGTACCCTCTAAAATTTTTCTCATCTTGTCACTCACATCAGAGTCCACACTTTTACTTGTACTTTTAGTACGAATAGCAATCTCACTATCAGAGCCAAAAAAAGTAACCGTTGCACCCTCATAAGCTTTAACATCGGAGAGTGCTTCTCTAACCTTATCAATAGGAGCTTTCCCCTCATATTTTACTTGAACAATAGTACCTCCTGCAAAGTCAATACCATAGTTTAAACCTTTAGTTGCAATGAGTACAATAGAAGCTAAAACCATTAAAATAGAAAAAGTTCCTACTTTTTTTGCATTTGCCATAAAGCCTATAATGGGCTGGTCATGTCTAAATACTTCCATTATTTAGCTCCTTTTTCTTGTTTTATTCCAAACCAAAAGTTTAGTCTGTTTTTATCTATCTTAGGAAGTAACCACTGATAAATTCCATGTGTTCCTAAAATTGCAGTTAACATTGAAGCTAAAATACCAATACTCATGGTCAATGCAAACCCTTTAATAGGACCTGTACCATAAGCAAAAAGTACTACCGAAGCAATAAGTGTTGTTACGTTTGCATCCCAAATAGCAGTAAATGCATTGTTATACCCTTGCTCAATTGCTTTGGTAATGGAACTTCCTTGATGAAGTAGCTCACGAATACGTTCATTAATAATAACGTTTGCATCGACTGCCATACCAACGGTCAGGACAATACCTGCCATTCCAGGAAGAGTTAAGGTTGCACCTGCAAGTGACATAATGGCTAAAAGTAAGAATAAGTTAGCAATCAATGCTGCATTGGCAATTACTCCTGCCATTCCATAATAAAGCACCATAAAGATAACAACCAATACAAAACCAAACACTAACGCGATAGAAGAAGCTTTAATATTATCAGCCCCAAGACTAGGGCCTACACTTCTTTTTTCTTCAACCTGAACGGGAGCCAGTAAAGCACCTGAACGTAAAGCAATAGCAACATCATGTGCCTCTTGAGGTGTAAAATCTCCAGTTATTTGAACTCTACCACCACCGATTCTTGTCTGAACATGTGGTGCTGTATAGACTTGACCATCTAACACTACAGCCATTCGAGCTTTTGTAGGAGCAGCTTTTTCAGTAAAATCTGCAAAAATCTTTGAACCTTGTCCATCTAAAGAGAAGTTAATAAGTGGTCTATTACCATTTTTTTCGTAACCCACTTGTGCATCAGTCAACATAGAACCATCCAAAATAGGAATAGAATAAAGAAGATACTTAGTACGGTTGTCAGCTACATCAGTTAAAATAACATCTCCATACTGTTTTGCTTCTGCATCTGTCATACTGTATACACGGTTAGCTCTATCTTCATCAACAGCCATCATCTGTAAATGTGCAGCTTTGGCAATTAACGCTCGTATACGTTGTTCATCTTCTGCTGTTTTAATTCCTGGCACTTCTACTAAAACCTTATCTTTGCCCTGCTTCGCAACAGTTGGTTCAGCCAATCCAAACATATTTAGACGCGTTCTAATGGTATCAACAGCTTGGTCAATAGCATGCTGCTTAGTAATTTTAGCTAACTCAGGACTTAATGTCATTTCATAAACCAAATTATCTTTTTTAATAGAGACATCTTTAAAATCATCTTTTAAAAGTTTATCTACTTTGGCTACATCTTCTGCATCCAATAGTTCAAAAGTAACTTTATTATCTGTTACTTTAAGGTCTTCAAAAACAATATCTTTATCTTCTAAGTTATATTTAATAGTTGTACCAATAGACTTCAATTTAGATTCAAGTGCAACTTCTGTTTTTACAGATAATAACATATGAAGTCCACCTTGTAAGTCCAATCCAAGAGTGATTTTTTTACCAGTTGTATTACTATCTTCACTCTGCACTAAAGAGGGAATAGAAAAAACTATCCCAAATAAAAATGCAAAGAAAAATATAACAACTCTATAATTTAACTTTCCCATCGCTTACGCTTCTACCTTTCGGTTGATAAAAGCTTTGTCTAACTTAACAATTGATGTATCGTTCAGTTTGATTTTGATAAAATCTTCTTCAACTTTAACTATTTCAGCGTAAAGACCACCAGATGTAAGTATTTTGTCACCTTTAGTAAGTGACTCCAACATTTCATTATGCTCTTTTTGCTGTTTTTGTTGAGGTCGAATGATTAAAAAGTAAAAAATACCAAATAAAAAGATAAGTGGTAAAAATTGTGCTACTTGTTCCATAAGGGAATCCTTTGAGTTTATATATAAAAATTAGCGAACATTTTAACATTAAGAAGATAACAGAAGGCTTTTTGATAGCCCTTTTAAGTGCTGGAGCTATCTACTTAGATTGGTTTGGTTTGGTCAACAACCTCATCAATACTATTTTGGGACTTGCCACCCTATACTTCCTTCTTTTAGCAGACAAAAGAACATGGACTTGGACAGGTTTTTTCATAGGTGTTTTATGGTTTTGGTGGATAGGAATTAGCTTCAAAAACTACGACATGGCTTGGGCTATACCTATTCCTATTTTTATTCTTGGGCTTATTTATATGGCTATTTTTTATTTTACTTTTACCCTTGCTGAGTTTATTAGGCGTATTTTAAATATCGAACAAGGGCAGAGACATCGCTCTGCCCCTACGGGGTTTGATTTAGTCTCTAAAGTATTAATTTTACTCGTTTTATCATACATTCATCCTTTTGGTTTTGACTGGTTTAAACCAGAACTTATGTTTACAAATAGCTATTTAGGTGTAGAAAAATGGCAGTTTGCATTGGTATTACTCTCTATAGCTCTAACTATTTACAAAAAACAACTCCTTTTTCTTTTTATAACGCTTCTTGCCTATCCCTATGCCAATCATTTTAAAGAAAAGTTAACCATAAACTCTCTAATTGAACTACATGGTACACATACAAATGTAAAAGACAAATGGGACAACACGTTAAAATCTAAACATATAGATGCTGTTTTTATTGCCATAAGAGAAGCTATATCAAAGAAGAAAGAGGTGATTGTATTTCCAGAGTCTGTATTTGCTCTTTTTCTCAATACTCAACCCAAGCTTATGGAGGCACTGCAAAACTATTCAAATGATATTACGATTGTACTCGGAGCCTTATATTGGGAAAACAATATTCCCCGTAACTCAACCTATATTTTCCAAAATGGAGCCTATACCATAGCAAATAAAGTAAAACTGGTTCCATTTGGAGAGGAAAATCCCCTACCCGACTTTATGGGAAAATGGATAAATGAACTATTTTTTGATGGAGCCCCTGATTATATTGCTTCGTCTGACTTTACAGACTATACGATACATGGTATTACCTACAGAAATGCCATCTGTTTTGAAGCAACCTCTGAAAAGCTCTATGAGGGAAAACCAAAAAATATGATAGTTCTCACCAACAATGGATGGTTAACTCCTTCTATAGAGCCTACCCAACAAAAAATACTTCTGCAATATTATAGTAAAAAGTACGGTACAACCATATATCATGCTGTCAATATGTCAGATTCTTATGTAGTGCAAAATGGGAAAATTATAAAATGAAAAGAATTAAAATTCACTATAGTGAGACACTAAATGCCGAATCATAAAAAATTTTACCTTGCACCTTTAAGTGCATACCAATACATCTCCAAACTACTCCCTGCAAGTTGTCGCTACTACCCTACTTGTTCTGAGTATGCAAAGTGGCAATTTGAGCTTAATGCCCCTCACAAAGCCTTTGCGCAAAGTGGACTAAGGATTTTACGTTGTAACCAGCTCTTTGAAGGGGGAATAGACTATCCTGTTATAAACTACACCCCTCCAAAACTTCTATGTTTAGCAACAAAACGACCAAAAATAAAGTATTGGTTTGTTCCTAAAGAGAAGAGTAGTTTTTATGTTATTAAAGATTATGAGGCTTATTAAAAAAACTATGCTAATATTCTGCCTTTAAAATAAAGGATAACGTCAATGGGAATTTTTGCTTTACAATCACTTGTTGGAGGTTTTTTAGATGAAGATTTAAAACATTTCAATAAAGTGTTTGATGATTGGTGTGTACAGTTTGAGACCATAGAAGATGCACAACTTATATTGGATAGCCTTGAAAAAAAAGAGCATATTAAGATTGTTGAGATTACCCCACTAAGTTACCCCAAATATTTTTTTCCAAAACTACAAGGCATCATCCACGCCACACGAGAGTATGAAGGAAAAATCATCTGTATCACTGAGCCACAAATGGGCGTAAGCTTTCGTATTGCTATATGTGACATGCAGACTAAACATGTACGTGTACTCTCTTCACGCTATAAAAGTGCATTAAGTGTCGAAGGAGCATTTGCTAATCTATCTTTTGATTTATAACCAACCCCTCACCCTACTTTCAAGCTAACAATCGGTAAAATACAACAATTTTAATACAGGAGACTCACCCATGTCTATAACTCTAAACTCTCCCCTCGATATGCACTTACACCTACGTGATGAAGAGATGCTTAAAACGGTTGCACCTCTTAGCTCAAGAGACTTTGCAGGGGCTATTATTATGCCAAACCTTGTACCTCCTGTTGATACAAAAGAGGCACTCTTAGCATATAAAGAACGAATTAATGATGCCATAGGTAATGACACTTTTACACCATACATGACCCTCTTTTTTAAACCTACTTATAGCAAAGAGTTTTTAGCATCTCTAAAAGATGAACTAATAGCCATAAAGCTCTACCCAGCTGGTATAACTACCAACTCAGAGGGTGGTCTAAGTGGGTTTGATGTAGATGAACTTCGCCCCACTCTTGATGCTATGGCAGAACTTAACATTCCACTTTGTGTTCATGGTGAAACCAATGGCTTTGTGATGGACAGAGAGGCAGAGTTTGTATCTATCTATGAGATGTTGGCGACCAACTTTCCTAAACTCAAAATTATTATGGAGCATATCACTACCAAAGCATCAGTAGAGGCTCTTGATAAGTTTGAGAACTTATATGCGACCATTACACTTCATCATCTACTCATTACTCTTGATGATGTAGCAGGAGGAATGCTTCAACCTCATCTTTTTTGTAAACCTATTGCCAAAAGACCAGAAGACAGAGAAGCTTTACGTAAAGTAGCACTAGAGGGTCACCCTAAAGTGATGTTTGGTTCTGACTCAGCTCCACACCCTCAACATGCCAAAGAAAACTGTGGATGTGCTGCTGGGGTATTTACCTCTCCTATAGCTGTGCAAGTTTTAACAGAGCTTTTTATGGAACACTCAAGCCTTGAGAATCTTCAAGCGTTTATCTCAGGAAATGCTCAAAAAATCTATACAAATATTACCGTTCCTTCAAAAAGCATCACTTTAGAGAAAAAACCTTTTGTAGTTCCTGCTATTTATGCTACAGTGGTTCCTATGTATGCAGGTGAGACCATTGCTTATAGCATTGTATAAAATGTAGGTCGGGTTGCCCTCATCCCGACATAAACATGCATAAATTTAAAATTTGATACAACAAAATAAAATTGGCAAATATATATTGAACGATAAAATGTTTATTGATGCCGATTGGTGTCGGGATGAGGGCGACCATCGGAAGTGCCTGTGGTGCAACCCGACCTACGCCGTTTCCAACATAATTTTATATAATATTTGGTTTTGGCGTGTGACATGGTCACACCTACGGCTTATATACCCAACATAGGATAAAGAATGATAGCAAACAACATAGAAGAACTCATAGGAAACACACCCTTAGTTAAACTCAACAAACTCTCTGAACGTTCAGGAGCTACTATTTTAGCTAAGTGTGAGTTTATGAACCCTACTTCATCGGTTAAAGACAGAATAGCCTTAAACATGGTAAATGAGGCGTTAAAATCTGGGAAAATAGATAAAGACTCAACCATTATTGAACCAACCTCAGGAAACACAGGTATAGGCTTGGCTGCTATCTGTGCGTCAAAGGGTCTAAAACTTATTTTAACCATGCCTGACTCTATGAGTATAGAGCGTCGTAAACTGCTTATTCACTTAGGTGCAGAGATAGTTTTAACTCCTGCTAAAGAGGGAATGAATGGCTCCATAGCAAAAGCTGAAAGTTTAGCCAAAGAGTTAAATGGTTTTGTACTGCAACAGTTTAATAACCCTGATAATCCTGCTATACATAGAAGAACAACTGCTTTAGAGATTTTAAAAGATACGAATAACAATGTAGACTACTTTGTAGCAGCAGTAGGAACAGGAGGAACGCTTACGGGAACGTCTGAAGTTTTAAAAGAAAAAATTCCCACACTAAAAGCTGTAGCCGTAGAACCAAGTAACTCAGCTGTACTTTCAGGTGGTTCAGGAGCTCCTCATAAGATTCAAGGAATTGGAGCAGGTTTTATACCTCAAATTCTTAACCAAAAAATTTATGATGAAGTGATTACTATAGATGACGAGAGAGCATTTGAGATGGCAAGAGAAATTGCAAAAACAGAAGGTCTGCTTGTCGGTATCTCTGCTGGTGCAAATGTGGCAGCTACTTTTGAACTGGCATCACGTCCAGAGAACAAAGGAAAAACCATAGTAACCATTCTTTGTGATACGGCTGAACGTTACTTATCTACAGACTTATTTGAGTAAAAAATGATAAAAAGAGAGTTACTAGAGACCATCAAAATAGAAGATGGTCAAGTTATAAACATAGAATGGCACAACAGACGTTGCAACAAAAGCCGACTTGAACTCTTTGATGAAAAAAAACTTTTAAACCTTGAAGAGTTTATAGAGGCACCACAAAAAGGACTTTACCGTTGTCGTATTCTTTATGATAGCAAAGTAAATTCTGTCGAATATATTCCCTACACTCCTAAAAAAATCAAATCTTTTAAAATAGTTAAGAGCAACATTAACTATAGTTATAAATATTCTGATAGAGAAGAGCTAAATAAGCTCTTAGATAACGCTTATGATGATATTATTATTGAAAAAAATGGTTTACTTACCGATACTACTATTGCCAATATCGCTTTTTACGATGGGAAGCAGTGGAGTACACCTCTTAATCCACTATTAGAAGGAACCTTAAGAGAAAAACTTCTCTCAGAAGAGTTCCTAGTACTGAAAAATATTAAAAGTGAAGATATTAAAAACTATTCACACTTTGCCTTAATGAATGCTATGATAGGATTCCAAATACAAAAAAATATTAACATTAAATTATAAAGAGTCATAAATGCAATATAAAATTTTAGAAACAGAAGAATTTCAAACAATCATGAGAGAACATATAGTAAAAATCATTCAATATATGTTTGACAATAACCAAGAGTTTTCTGTAGCGTGTGAAGTTTCAGAAGTTAAGTTTGAACCTGCTTTACCTCATGCAATACAGCAATCTTTACCTGAAATTACACTTTTTATGCTAGCAAACTACTCTTTTGAATCTGCTTCACTAGAAAATGAATATCTATCCTTTGAAGCAGGCTTTGGACCAGAAAATATTGGTGCATTAGTACAAGTTCCGATAACTGCAATAAAACAAATTTTTATGGGAGAATACCCAATATTGATAAATGCTTCTCCATCTTCACAAGTAGAAGAGATTAAAGAAGAAGTTGAAGAGGAGGACAACTCTATGAATGCCCTCTTAAATAATCCAGAGAATGCAAAGCTTCTAAAAAAGAAGAAAAGGTAAGTTTAACATTTTCCACTTATAATATAATTTACCACATTATCAATAAATACGTTGTTTTTATTATCTTTGGTATAAACAATATAAAACTTACGACTCATGGTAAAACCATAAATTCTTGACTCAAAAAGTTCTCCACGTTTTACCTCTTCTGCAATAGCATGTTTAGAAATAACAGAGACTACAGGCTGGTCAGAATCTTTACTGGCACGTTTTACACTCTGCAAGGCAGCAGTTGTGTTACTCACTTCAGATAAAACATTAAAACTCTTACACGAAACACCAAGCTCTTCAAAAACTTCAGATATTAACTTTCTTGTATGTGAACCCTCTTCTCGACAGACCCATTTATACTCATAAAGCTCTTCAGTATTAACTGTTTTAGGTAAAAGTGTATTAGAAAAAATTACCAACTCATCATCAAACCACTCTCTATATATCAAATTATCATCAAAAAGTGGAGACTCTATCAGTCCTAGATCAAATTTTCTATCTTTTAACCCTTGAATAATTTTATCAGTGGTATCAATACTTAAATTGACATCATTTCCAATACTCTCACTAATTGTGTTAAGACATTCACCAGGAATGACATAAGAACCGATAGTATAAGAAGCAGACAATCTAAAAGTCATCTCTTTTTTAATAATTTTCAAAACATCTTTTTCAAGCGATATAATAGACTTTTCAAGTTGTGCAACTATCTTGTAAAGCTCATCTCCCTCTGGTGTAAGTTTAATACCATTCTTCTTTCTATCTATAATTTTTACTTCAAGATAGTTCTCAATATATTTAATCTGTTGTGTTACAGCTGGTTGAGATATACCCAACTTGGCTGATGCCTTCGAAAAACTCCGTTCACGTGCGACCGTTAAAAACGTCTCCATCTTTACAAAATCTTTTAACATTACATTCCCTTATAATCTTTATTAAAATTATTATATCTAATTATATTTAAACTTCTTCATAAGGTCAACAAATATCTTTAGATAAAAATATAATTAGAACTTATCATTTTTTTATGATTCAACACTATATATTAAAAATTAATCAATAAAGTGTTATAATCAAGTTATGAAAAAAGTATTAGAAGCCCTAAATGACGCACAACGTGAAGCAGTAGAACATATTGATGGACCCCAACTTATTTTAGCAGGAGCTGGTAGTGGAAAAACAAAAACTTTAACCACAAGATTAGGCTATCTTATATCTGAAGTAGGTATTGACCCACAAAACACACTAACCTTAACTTTTACTAATAAAGCTGCAAAAGAGATGCGTGAACGTGCCAATGCACTCATAACTCATAAAACATCTTCTATGCCACTTCTTTGTACTTTTCATAAATTTGGTCTTCTATTTTTAAAATTTCATATTGAAAAGCTAGGACGTGCCAATAATTTTGTAATTATTGATTCTGATGATAAAAAACGGATTATTAAACGTATTGCAAAAGAAAAAAAAGTAGACTTGAACATCGCTTTTATAAACTCTGAGATTTCTAAATATAAGAACACTCTTTTAAGTGCAGATGAAATTATAAAAAAAGCAGAACTTCCTGACTATAAACAGATAGCTGGCATTTATAAGGCTTATGAGACAGAAATTACGGAAAATAATCTGGTAGATTTTGATGACCTACTTATGCTTACTTATCAAATATTAAATCAAGACAAAGAGCTGAGAAAAGAGACCTCAAACCGTTACCAATATATCATGGTTGATGAGTACCAAGATACCAATGAGCTACAGTTTAAGCTCTTAGAACTTTTGGCTTCAGAACATGGCAACCTCTGTGTTGTAGGAGATGATGACCAGAGTATCTATGGTTGGCGTGGAGCAAATATTCGTAACATATTAGAGTTTTCAGAACAGTTCAAAAATACAAAAACAGTTAAACTTGAAACCAACTACCGTTCTACAAGCCCCATACTTAAAGCTGCCAATGAACTTATAGAACATAATAGACAGCGTATAGGGAAAAAACTAACTTCTCATAAAGGTGATGGAATAGCCGTTAAAGTTTTTCATTCGTTGGATGAATCGTTGGAGTCACGTGCTATTGCAAAAGAGGTAAAAGTATTACTTGCAAAAGGTGTATCTTCAGATGAAATTGCTGTTCTTTACCGAATCAATGCCCTTTCACGCTCACTTGAAGAGGGCTTTACAAAAGAGGGACTTCCTTTTAAACTTTTAGGAGGTATGCGTTTTTATGATAGAGCAGAGATAAAAGATATTATCTCCTACTTTAGACTATTCTCTAACCCCCATGATGACTTCTCTTTAGAACGTATTGTCAATAAGCCAAAACGTGCCATAGGGAAAGTAACCATAGATAAACTAAAAAAAGCTGCTTTTGAAAAAAGATACTCTATCTTCTCTCTTATAGAAGAGAAAGATGTAGCTGAACTCTCTACCATCGTCAGTAAAAAAGCTGCTACTTCACTAAAAAAGTTTGCAGAGGATATTGAAACCCTACGACTAGAATTGGACAAGTCACTCTACAACTTCATTGAACTTTTTGAAGAGCTTATAGGTATGAAAAATTTCTATGCTTCCACTCCAGAAGGTCAAGAGAGAGTACTAAATATAGATGAGTTTTATGGGTACTTTAGAGAAGCCATTCTTACAAATCCAAACCTTACTTTAGATGTGTTTTTAAACGACATTTCACTTCAAAGTGAACAAGACCAACTCGATGAGAATGCCATAACCATTATGAGTATACATGCTTCCAAAGGTTTAGAGTTTGAACATCTCTATGTTATAGGTTTAGAAGAAGAGTTCTTCCCTCTTTTAGGTGAGGGATGCAACATGGAAGAGGAGCGTCGCTTAGGTTATGTTGCAATTACCCGTGCCAAATCTGACCTAACACTTTGTTATGTAGACAGTCGTTTCTATAAGGGGCAAAGAAAACGTATAGATAAAAGCCGTTTCCTTTCAGAAGCAGGACTTATTCAAGGAGAATCACTCAAAATTACCAAAGCCCCAAGCTTTAAAAAAGGGGACTTAGTTAAACATAAAATCTTTGGAATCGGAAGAGTACAAAGTTCTACTAAATCAGGAAGAGAATATAAACTAAAAATCAACTTTGGTGGTAGCAAAAGAGAGATTTTAAGCTCTTTTGTTCAGTCGGTATAGATGAACAGATTATTTGTAGTAAACAAACCCATTTTCCGTTCCTCTAACGGCTACATGGGTTATGTAAAAAGAAAATACAACACCAAAAAAGTAGGTTTTTCGGGAACACTTGACCCCTTTGCCACAGGTTGTCTCATTGTTGCTACTGGTCAATACCCTAAACTTTTTCAATACCTAAAAAAAACACCCAAAGCCTACTCGGCTACCTTGTGGTTAGGTGCAAACTCGCAAAGCTTAGACATTGAAAATGTAGACTCAGTAAAAATCGTTCCTAAACTTAGCATCAATGACCTCTACCAAGCACTAGAGAGCCTACGAGGAGAACTTACCTACTATCCACCCAAATTTTCAGCTAAAAAGGTCAACGGACGACGTGCTTATGATTTGGCACGAGAGGGAAAAGAGGTAGAGTTAAAAGAGATTACATCTACCATTTACGATATTCACCTCATCAACTACTCACACCCTTTTGTACACTTTGAAGCAGAGGTTTCAGAGGGAACGTACATTCGCTCTTTAGGGGCAATGTTAGCCGACAAACTAGGAGTTGATGCAACACTTTCAAGTCTACGACGTGATTACGAGGGAGCATTCTCTTTTGAAAATGAACGAGCCTTAAACCCTCTACACTATTTGAATATTCCTCAAAATATCTACACTGGTGACCCTGAGTTTTTAGAACTTGGTAAAAAAATTTATCTGGACTATTTGGAGACAAAAGAAGATGGAACCTACTGGGTAGAGACTGAAAATTTCTTTTCAGTCATTGAGATTTTAAATGGAGAGATTAAATATAAACTGAATCGAGTTCATAAATTTAAAAATTAGGTGTTCCATCAGCTTGGTGAGTTTGTGGCATTTCACCTGCTTCTTCAGCAGCTTTTTGTTGCTCACGCTCTTGCTCATAGGCATTCATCTGCATTCGTACTTCATTTATTTGCTCTTTGCTTACATCATCTTCAGCAGACCAAGCAACCTCAACTTCTCCTCCATACTCTGCACCTATTGCTTCTATTTTAAGTGCATACTCATTGACATCTAAACAGATTTCCATATGATTCTCTTTGGTAGTATCGTTTAGTTCAATATACCAACGCCCTAATGCATTGGTTTTAATAGTAGAGTTTATAATTACAGACATGTTTATCCCTTGATTTTTGATTGCTTTATTATAGCAAATAGTTTTATTGTTTTAAATTGATAAGTATCAACAGTAATTATTTTAGTATTGGGTATTTTCGGTAAAGAAAAAGAAACTACGGAAAACACAGAAGTTACAGAAGAACAACTAACTACTATAAAAGCAGAGATAAATGAAGAAAATGAAATCACTGAAGAGCAAGAAATAAAGATAGAGAAAGTAGAATTTATTAGTGAAATTGACAAAGTAAAACAACAACTACCTGATGCTTTTAATCAATTAACCTCTATAGATGAGTATTGGACTGCGATTATTTCTCTTGAAGCTGTAGCTACATCATGTGCCTCTAGTGATAAAGATTTTTCAGATAAAGAGCGTAAAGAGATTGAGAAATTTGTCCATCGTATAGAGAAAGAGATTCCTTCTGATGTTCAAGCAAAAATTGATGACCTCTATCAGAACCCACTACCGTTTAACCAAGCCTTTCCTCTTCCTAAAGCGTCTAAAATTGAGATGTCATTTTTTGAAGAACTACTTGACTTAATTATCCATGTAGATGGTGTTAAGTTTGAAGAAAAAGTCATACTTAATGTGTGGAATGATTTTAAGAGTGTTGCTTAGTTTTACTATATAATTTTCCCCCTCATTCCCATGTTATGCGTGGGAATAGATACTTCTGTCTTAACTCCTAGCAAAGCTCCAATTTAATCCAAGTATTTAAAATACGCAATAGATATGTATATTATCTACAATATAGGCTATAATACGTAAAAAAGATGTATATTTTAAGGAAATAAAAATGATTTATGTCAAAGCATGGGGTGAAGATATTGGACAGCTTGTAGAACATAAGGGAATCGTTAAATTTAAATACGTAGAGACAAACACTCTTGATTTTTCACCTATTAAAATGCCCATAGCCAATAGAAGTGTCCAAAACTTTTCTCATCTTAGCTATCAACATGGACTTCCTGGGTTAATTAGCGACCATCTGCCTGGTAGTTACGGTATGGATTATATGGACAGATTCATACATGAACAGTTAAAAAGAAAACCTAGCATTATGGAGAGGCTACAATTTTTAGGAAACCATACCATAGGAGCATTAGAATTTCACCCTGCTTCAACCCAAACAAAAGAGTATAAAGAGATATTGGATGTATCTCAACTCTACTCAGAATCAAAGCAACTGTTGTCCAAAGAGAATGAGCATTACCATGAATCAAAACCAACTCTCAAAACACTCATAGCCGTTTCAAATTCAGCAGGAGGTGGTGCAAGGGCAAAAGCAATGGTAGGGTTTAACCCCATAGACAAAACCATAAGCCTCACAAGAAAACAAGAAGAGTTCCCCAAAGGCTTTTACCCTGTAATCATTAAATTTGATGACCGTGATATATCTATGTATCCGACACTAGGAGAGAAGTACAAAGAAGCATCTGTTCCTACAAAGTTAGAATATTTGTATCATCTCTTTGCCAAAGAAGCAGGCATTGTCATGAGTGATTGTGAACTACTAGAGTACGAAGGACGCTCTCATTTTGTAACCTACCGATTTGACAGACGCAATAACGAAAGATTTCATATGCATTCTCTAGCAGGTATGATGCACTATAACCCTGCTGAAACTTATAATGACTACATGGATATGTTTAAAATTGCTCAAAAACTAAACCTATCTCAAACACATAAAGAACAGATGGTTAAGGTTATTTTATTTAATGCAATTTTTGGCAATAGAGACGACCATTCCAAAAACTTCTCATTTCTCATGAATAGTGGGGGGAAATGGGCTTTTTCTCCTGCCTATGACCTAACCTACACAAGTAATGGATACCATCAAATGCTACTGGGGAACTACTCACTTAACAGAGTAAGATTTCTACAACTCAAAGAGACCTTTAGCCCTTATAATATTGATGAATCATTTCTAAAAGAGAATATTCAAACAATGATAGAGATTAAAAAGAACAAACTACTAGACAGCTGTAAACAGCTTGGTATTCCTGAAAAACTCGCCTTCCAAATATTGGAAGATACAACAAATGTAGATGAACTCTTTACAAAAGGAGAGTAGATATGAAAAACTTAGATTTTACTTTAGCAACAACAGAAGAGATAATGAAAGAGCTAGCACAACGTGCAAAGCAAAAACGCAAACAAAACATGCATTACTACGGAGACCAAAAAAAGTTTGCACAACACATAGGCATGACACACCGTAGGTATCAGCAGTTTGAAATAAGTGGAAAAATTACCTTAGAAAAGTTTATTGATGTATTAAGAGGATTAAACGCCTTGGACAAAATTCAAGAGCTTTTAGAGCTTGACGATGAGAGTCTGTTTAAAGAAGAAACTCCTAAAAAGAAAAGAAAAGCTTCTTCTTTTAAGGAGGATGATATGGTGAATATACCTGATGTTTTTAGTTAGTACTTAGCTCTTTATCTCTATCTCATGAGCATGAATAGTCCGTTTATCTTCAGGAGGTAGCTCCATAAAGTTAAAAGAATAATTTTCGCCTAAATAATGGTTAGGATTTTTAGGAGCATTAAACTCTATCCCTTCAAAAATTATTTTTTTTAAAGGAAATATTTCACCAATATCAAACCAAGCAGCAACATCAGGCATCTTTCCAGAATAGATTACTTTTAAATTTTCTTTTTCCCAACCCTCATGCATCTCATTTAATGCATTTAACAAAGCCTTTCTAACATGTGGATGGTCTTTTCCATTTGGGGTATGGAGACTAATTGAAGATACATCTCGAATAAGCTTAAAGGCATCTTTATAAAATGCTTGATGGAACTCTGTATTTTGAAGGGTCAACATAGGAAAAATATCTACAAAAACCCCTTGATGGTACGCTATATCTCTATCTTTTTCATGAAACTCTACTATGGAGGCCTTGTTTGAACGCAATTTTATGTAGTCAAATTTAAACTCTTTATCGGTTTCTCTTGTTTGAAAAAAGATATTATCAGAGAGTTCAGATGCTCCAATCTCTATAAACCTATTGTAATCTTCCACAGGCATAGAGAGGTCAATGTCATCATCCCAAGGAATAAACCCTTTATGACGAACAGCCCCTAAAAGCGTACCTGAATCTAGCCAATATTTTAAGTTGTGCTTTTGACAAATAGCATCAAACTCCACCAACATCTCTAACATAATGAGTTGAGCTTGACGCAACTCCTTTGGGTTTATTGCCATTATGCTCTCTTCATTCCATAGTAATCATAGAGTGCATCAATTAGCACATCGGTATAGGCTCTAGTCATGTCTCCCATGTGTGAGACTCTAAAGATAATATCACGCTCTGCTCCACCATTTGGACAGACCATTACTTTGTAGCCATCTTCTAAACCGTTTACAATGTCCATGGCAGACTTTCCATCGGTTGGGGTAAGTGTGGTCATGGCATTTGGCATAAATGGAGTGTACTCTTTTAGAGGTAAGCCTTTTATCTCTGCTCTAAAGTACTCAGCAATATCTTTAGCCCGTTTTATGCTCTGTTGCACTCCACCTCTTCGCTTGATTTGGTTGAGTCTGGCTTCGAGTTGTAACATAATGGTCACAGCAGGTGTGTAAGGAGTTTGTCCTCGTTCACCATTACGTAAGTAGTCTTTGAAGTTAAAGTAAAGACTCTGAACATCTTGAACTTTCTCTAAAGCTCTTGGAGCTAAAACTACCATGGTAAGACCTGGAGGGAGTGCTAGACCTTTTTGAGAACTTGCAATGACTACATCTATATTAGAACTTTGCATATCTACAGGATCTGTAACTAACATAGAGATAGCATCAACTATAAATAGTAAATCGTTCTTTTTAGCATAAGCTCCCATAGCGTCTAAATCATAAAGATGACCAACAGAGGTCTCATGAGCATTGACAATAAGAGAAGTATAGTTCTCTTTTGGAGCTAATGCTTCAATATCATGAAGATTAGTATCTTTTACTTTAAAATCAGTATGAGGCACAGCATGAACATCACAAATATCTACAAAGCGACCTCCAAAACCACCACCATGAACCACTAAAGCATTGTCATCTTTTGTTAAGAGGTTCATCACTACCGACTCCATACCTGCTGTTCCTGAAGCTGTCAAGAAGATAACTTTTGAACCCTCTGGAGCATTGACCATCTCTATAAGCCCTTTTTCACAAGCATACGTTACATCTGAAAACTCACAGTTTCTAAAATAAGGAGTCTGCTTTGCCCCTACTTCTAAAATCTCATCGCTCATCTTTACAGGACCTGGGGTAAAGATGTAATAATCTTCATATATCATCTATTTTTCCTTTTTGGTTTTTATTTTATTTTTTGTTTTTTTACTATCGTTGTACTCTAAAAGCACTCGGTTAATACCTACGATATCTGCTGGTGTAAGCATTTTAGATTTGTTCTTTCCTCTTTGAATTAAAGAGGTAAACTCTGCTATCATATAACGTAGTCCACACCCTTCAAATTCATAATTAAAGGTTAATGTTTTATGGGTATCTTCAAAACGTACTTCAAATTTTTTGGTTAACCACCATGGAGCAGGAATATAAACATATCCTTTTGTTCCTGAGATAACTGCATCGCCCTCAGATTTCATACCTACAGCAACATTAGCAATACCTAACGCTCCATTTTTATGCTTGGTGACAATAAGATTATTAATGTCATAACCACTCTCCTCTTGTGGAAAAAAGGTGATACTTTTTGGTTTTCCAAGTACTTTATTGACAAGTAAAGAGGTATAAGAGGAGAGAATATTGGTTGCACCTTGTTGGATGAAACTTTCAGAGTAGTGTTTCTCTTTATAGAGTGTTGTTCTTGTGGCACGAACTTCCTTAACTTCACCAATTACTCCAGATTCTAACTCTTTAAAGAGTTGATTAAAAGCAGGTAAAAAGGCTGTCTTAACAGCAGAAAGAAGTAGCTTTTTCTCTTTTTTAGCTATAGAAAGTAACTCTTTTAGCTCATCTTTTTCTAAAGCAATAGGGTTTTCACAAAGCACATGTTTACCTGCTAAGAGAGCTTTTTTAATACAATGGTAATGCTCTCCTAGTTGGGTATCTATATAGACAGCTTGAATGGTACTGTCTAAAAACTCTTCATAGTTGTCATGACCATATTTAATAAGCTCATTGTCTTTAGTAAAAGCCTTTACAGCTAAAAAATCTTGGGAGAAGATACGATTGACTTTAACATTTGAGACAAATTTTGACTCATCAATAAAAGCTTGTGTATCTTTTCCTAAACCCACCAATCCCATTTTAATAGTATCAAAGTTCTCTTGACGCAGTTTAGTACTTGAAATTCCTTCTGTTCTAGCCAAGTACTCAACATGGGTATATTCATTCAAATAATCAAAGTAACCAACCCAATCATCACCAATAGCAAAGATATCAACATCATATTTAACCATATCTTCTGCTTTTTGGTTTTTATGTTTCTCAACAATGACTTTATCTACAAAATCTAAAGCTTCAATCGCTTTAACCCGTTTTTTAGTACTCTCAACAACATTAAGTTTACCTCTTGAACGGTCATAGTTCTCATCTGTTACCCCTACAATAAGGTAGTCTCCCAATGCTTTTGCACGTTTGAGCAAATTCATATGTCCTACATGCAACATATCATATGTTCCATATGTAATTATTGTTTTTTTATTTTTCACTTATAATTCCCCGTTTTGTCTATAATTATTATTATTACTAATAACATATATTATATAAGAGGAATTACTAAAATAGCAACTTTCTTAAAAGCTAAATGGTGCTAATATACACATATTTTATTATGATTTAAAAAAATTTAATAAAATTCTCTAACTAAAAGCTATAAACTTTTATGTAGTAGAAAGTTACAAATTTATTGTATCATTTGGTTAATTTAATATTATACTAAGGACTAATATGCAAATAAAAGCTTACGCAAAAATAAATACTTTTTTAAAAATAACAGGACATAAAGATGGCTATCATACTCTACTATCTAGGTTTATTAAAGTTCCTCAGCTCTATGATACCATCTCATTTGTAGCTGGTGAATTTAAAACTTTTACTATAGAGGGTTGTGGTGATGTACCTGTAGAGGAAAACACCATATACCAAGCTTTTCTAGCCATGAATATAGAGACAGATTTTTTTAAATACCATAAAATAGTAGTAGAAAAAAACATCCCATCTGGTGCTGGTCTAGGAGGTGGAAGCTCTGATGCTGCTGCATTTATGCGTCTTTTTAACAAAGTATGGGAACTTAATATTGACACCCCTACCCTTGCCCAAATAGGTTCGACTGTAGGGGCAGACATTCCTTTCTTTGTCTATAACTATGATACTGCAAATGTTTCAGGCTTTGGAGAAGTTGTAGAAGAGTTCAAAGGTGAAGAGCCTTTTAAAATAGACCTCTACACCCCCAATATTCATTGTGATACCCCTTTGGTTTATAAGACTTTTAAACAAAATTTATTTGATGATATCAATCTTGATAGTTTTAAAGGCTGGGAGAATTTATCCTCTAAAGAGGTTTTAGAAAAAGTCGATGCAGTAGAAGCTAATGATTTATATAAAGCCTCTTTAGTTGCTTATCCTGAATTAAAAGATGTTGCCAAAGAGGGATGGTACTTCTCAGGAAGTGGAAGCACCTTTTTTAAGATTAGTTAATTGCTAACATTCTCTCAAGTGCTAAGTTAGCATACTTAACCGTATGCTCATCAACAACTATCTCGTTTATAGGCTTTTCATCTTCTATAGACTTTAGTGTTAAATACAAATCTTCTAAAGTAGTCTCATTCATGGTTGGACACTCTGGTTTAGTAGACGAAAGTACATAAGTATTTCCCTGACGCATTCTGTTTACTAAGTTATACTCTGTTCCCACGGCTACTTTTTGTTCGGGGTCTAAGTCATTTACATACTTAATAAGCTGAGAGGTAGAACCAGAAAAATCAGCAGCTTCTACTATTTTAGGGTCACACTCTGGGTGAACAGCTATCTTAATGTCAGGGTACTTCTCTCTATAAAACTCTATGTCATCAAGAGTAAAGAGTTGGTGAACCGAACAAAAACCATTAAAACAGATAACATCTGCCTCTTTTGGATCACACTCACCCTCGCCTATAATACAAGATTTTAATCCCATAGAGTTGGCAAAATTTTGCCCTAAACATCTGTCGGGAACAAAAAGAATCTTTTTCCCAGACTCTAAACCCTTCTCTATAATTTTATAAGCATTTGATGAAGTACAGACCATACCACCCATCTCACCTACTTTTGCTTTTACTGTTGCATCGGAGTTAATATAAGTAATAGGTAAAATATTCTCTTTTGAAATACCTCTCTCTACCATATAGTTTACAGAGTCATCAAAATAAGAGCCATCTATCATACGTGCCATAGCACAACAAGCAATTTTAGGCATAAGTACACGTTTTTCAGGAGCAATAACTTTTACACTCTGTCCCATAAACCCTACTCCACAAAAAACCACCCATGGGTTATTATCGGCTTTACATTTTCTAGCCAACTCTAAGCTGTCTCCTGTAATGTCTGCCATTTCAAACACTTCATCACGCTGATAATAGTGTCCTACGACTGTCACAGGCAGTTTTTCTTTTAATCTTTCTATTTCTTTTTTATAATCTATACTCATATTTTATGCCCTGCTTATTAATAATTTAGGAAAAAATACCATATTTTTAGTTAAAATTGCGACAATCATTCACATATTATGGAGATTTTATGGATTTTTTATTTAATCAAAACGTTTTACTTTACTTGGCTGCCTATCTTTTGTCTGCTATTCCCTTTGGATTTATCTTAGCAAAAGTATTTGCTGGGGTAGATGTTCGTAAAGAAGGTAGTGGAAATATTGGGGCAACCAATGTACTTAGAGTACTAAAGGAAAAAGCTCCAGAGTTAGCTAAAAAGCTCACCATTGCAACATTTGTACTCGATGCAACTAAAGGTGCAATTGTTCTTCTTATTGCCATGGCATTAGGTGCAGAGCCTTCAGTTTTATGGACCATTGCTGTCTTAAGTGTTTTGGGTCATTGCTATAGTATCTTTTTAGGTTTTGAAGGGGGAAAAGGTGTTGCCACTGGTTTTGGTGTACTGTTAGTTTTAATTCCTATTCCTGCTATTATTGCTATTGTTGCATGGTTTATAGCTGGAAAAGTACTTAAAATCTCTTCTCTCTCTTCACTTGTTGGACTTATTGTTCTTTTAATTGCTTCTCATCTCTTATACCCTGATATGCCAGATATTCATACCCATACTCCTATTTGGATTATTGCTTTTACAATTTTCTACAAACATATCCCTAACATAATAAGAGTTTTCAAAAAAGAAGAGAAACAAATTGTCTAATATCTGTTCAGATGATAGCATCTACATGACTATACATATAAGCGAATTAAAACTTTCTACTATTATTGGTATTTTAGATTTTGAGCGTATTACGCCTCAAGATGTTATTGTAGATGCAACTATAGATTATTACTACAAAGATAGTGATTTTATTAATTATGCTGAAGTAATTAATTTGATAGAGAAGCAACTCATTAAAAATAAATATCAACTATTAGAAGATGCGCTTAAGCATATAACGAGCAAACTCCTCAAAACATATACTCAAATCAAAAAAATAAACCTTAAAATCACCAAACCCAATATCATTTCTAATGCACAAGTATCCCTTTCTTTAAAAAAAAACATATAAAAAGGTTAATAAACTATTCAAAACATATGAAAATAATAAAAAACAGTTAATATTTTTATAAATTATCAATAATTGTTTAAAAAAACTTTAAAGTATGAGTTTTTTGTGTTATAATATTAAAAAAAAAATACAACAAGAAGGAACTTCCAATATTATGAGAATTTTAATTATAGAAGATGAAGTAACATTAAGCAAAACGCTGTCTGATGGTCTTAAAGAGTTTGGCTATCAAAATGATGTAGCAGGGAACATTAAAGATGGTGAGTACTATTTAGGTATTAGAAATTATGATTTAGTATTACTTGACTGGATGCTACCAGATGGTAATGGAATAGACATGATTACGAAACTTAAAGCAAAAGCACCTAAAACTGCTGTTATTATTCTCTCTGCAAGAGACGATAGAGACAGTGAAATCGAAGCACTTAAAGCTGGAGCAGATGATTACATTAGAAAACCTTTTGACTTTGAGATTCTAACAACACGTATTGAAGCTAAATTACGTTTTGGTGGGTCAAATATTATTGAAGTTGATGATCTTATTATTAATCCTGAAGAGGAAAAAATTATCTATGAAGGTGCTGAAATTGAACTAAAAGGTAAACCTTTTGAAGTGCTTACACACTTAGCTATGCATAAAGATCAGATTGTCTCAAAAGAGCAGTTACTTGATGCTATTTGGGAAGAGCCAGAGTTGGTAACACCAAACGTTATTGAAGTTGCGATTAACCAAATTAGACAAAAAATGGATAAACCATTAAACATTACAACTATTGAAACTGTTAGAAGAAGAGGTTACAGATTTTGCTTTCCAAAAGGAGCTTAAAAGATCGCTTCATCTTTGAGCTTGCTGTCTCTATGACAGTACTGCTCATAGTACCCATAGTTGTAATTACCATCTACTTTTCACACACACTCAAAGAAAATATCAAAAATGAGATGAAAACTCATGCAAACTACATAATACATACCTATACATCTCAACAAGATTATGATGAAAAATTTAATTTCACCTCTTTAGAAAATGTATCTGAATATAAAATTCATATGTTTACAGACTATGCTCTCAATAAACAAGACGATACAATAGATGCTTATAAAGAAGATGGTAAAGAGTTTTTCGAACTTATCTTACCCTATAGTAAACATGGTCACACTTATTTAAGTGTTAAACGAAATATTGAACATGAGACATATTTAATTAATAACATGTACTACATGATATCTATTTTATTCTTAATTGGCTTCTTTTTAGTATTGTACTACTCTACTATTTTATCAGATAGATTTATGAAGCCCCTACGTCTATTAAGTAATAAGTTTTCAGATATGAATGAGAGTATGCTAAAGCCTATTAAAATTCATGAACTACCTGAAGAGTTTGAAAATTTTGCTACCTCTTTTAACCGTTTGCTTACTAAGATACAAACCTTTATTAACTACAGAAAAGAGCTATATGTAGGAACAGCACATGAACTAAAAACTCCTTTAGCCGTGATGCGTCTTAAAAATCAAATTACGCTCATGAAATATAAAAAACAAGATAAAATTAGAGAGACCCTACAACAAAACATAGACTCTATTGATACTTTAAATGCTATGATTCATAATATCTTAGAGTATGGTCGTGCAGAAGGTGCTCAATTTGAGAAACCAAAACGAATGAACCTCATACAACTTATGGCAACCAAATGTGAAGAGTATGAACTATTGGCTCAATCTCAAAATAGAAACTTTATTTATAATTTCTCAATTCCTCATTTTATAATAAATCTACAAGAACTACTCTTTATGCAGATTTTTAGAAATTTTATTCAAAATGCCCTTCGTTTTACGCCAGAACAGGGACTTGTTTCGCTACAAACAAGAACAGATAAAGATTACTTTATTATTGAAATTATTGATGAAGGACCAGGAATAGATACAGACAAGGACTTCTTTGCCCCGTTTAAACGCTCTTTAGATTCAACTGGTGCAGGACTAGGACTCTTCCTTGCCAAAAATGCAGCCCAATCAATGGGTGTAGATATTGACTTAAAAAATAGAGAAGATGCTTCTGGAGCAATTGCAAGTATACGTTTTCCTCTGAACAGATTTTTACTAAAGGAATAATTTTTTATCATATTACATATTAATCTACTTTTTAAATATATTATAAGCTTGGATAAGATATAAAACTGAATAAATAATAAATTATAAAGAGAGTAATTAAATGGCATTAATAATAGCAAACGAATGTATAGCGTGTGACGCATGTAGAGAAGAGTGTCCTAACGAAGCAATTGAAGAGAATGATCCTATATATCTTATAGATTCTGACAGATGTACCGAGTGTGTAGGACATTATGATGAGCCTCAATGTATAGCAGTTTGTCCTGTAGACTGTATAGCTTCTGACCCAGATAACGTTGAAACGGTAGAGGAATTAAAATTTAAATTCTCTCAACTTGAATTAGAAGTTTAATTTTATAGCTATGCACAATTGCACTGCAGTTATTGATATTGGTTCAAATTCTGCTAGACTTGTTATCTATCAAGAGAGTAGCAAATATGGCTTTCACTTAGTCTGTGAAAGAAAATCTAAAGTTAGAATTGGTGAAGGAGCTTACGAATCAGGAGGCTATCTTCAACCAGTAGGCATACACCGTGCTTACTTAGCACTTAAAGAGTTTATTACTACAACTCAACATTACCCCGTTTCTAAAATTTTATGTGTTGCTACTTCTGCCTTGCGTGATGCACCCAATGGTTTAGAGTTCACAGCATGGATTAAACAAGAGCTTAACTTAAACATTGAGATTATTGATGGTCAAAAAGAGGCTCTGTTTGGTGCCATAGCTGCCCAAAACCTTCTTCCTATAAAAGATGGTATTACCATTGACATAGGTGGAGGTTCCTCTGATTTGGCTCTTATTAAAGATTCTAAAATCATATCAACCTACTCATTAAATCTTGGTACCGTCAGATTAAAAGAGCTCTTTTTTGATAAAGACAGACCCTTAAATGAGGCAAGAGAGTTTATAAAAAAAGAGCTAAAAGCCATACCAAAAGAGTTTAGAAACAGACAAGCCATTGGTATAGGTGGAACGGCTAGAACCCTTGCAAAAGGAATTATGAAAGCAGAAGCGTACCCCTTTAATACCATTCATGCATTTTCATATAAAATAGATGAACATATAGAGTATTTTAAAAATATTGCTGAAGCAAAACCAAACTTACTAAAATATCTTCATATTCCCAAAGGTCGTTTTGATACCATAAGAGAAGGTACACTTATATGGGAAGAGATTCTAACCCATATAGAAGCAAAAAAAGTTATAACCTCTGGTGTGGGAGTAAGAGAGGGAGTCTTTTTACACCATTTTCTAAAAAAGAGTAATCTACAATTCCCCAAAGATATCAATCCAAGCATACAAAGCATACTTGACCGTTTTGAATCACATCATGTATATATAGATAAACGTCAAAAGAACACTATCAAACTTTTTAATCTATTTATTAAAGAGAAGAAGATAAAAGATAAATATCTAAAAGAGTTACTCTATGCCATAAAACTTTCAGCCATAGGGTATAGGTTTAATATTTATCAATCTTTTCAACATGCATTTTATGTCACCATGCAAGAGTTTAACTATGGAGTTACCCATAAAGAGCTTGTATTGACAGCTATTCTCTTAAGATTTGGAGGGAAAGAGTTGTATGATAGAGAAATATATAAGCAGTACCAAACACTCTTGCCCAAAAAAGAGACACTTAAGTATCTCAGCTTTATCTATACCATAACATCTACACTCTATGAACAGACTGCACTGAAAGATTTTGATTTTACTCTGAAAAATAACAAGTTAACCATTGTTGCTGATGGCTCTTTATATCTTGCCAAAGAGAAACTAAAAGAGTTGGAGAGACCTAAGGGATTGAAGCTAGAGATTGTTGATAAACAGACAATCCCTAACTATGATTTTTAGCTAAATACTTAATAATCTACTAGAATTTACGTCCCATAGTAAATTCAAAGCTAGAGGTTCTGTCTAAATCTTCTGGATGTCTTGCCTTTGCAAATACCAAGTTAATAGGTCCCATTGGAGAGAACCACTCTAAGGCAACACCATAACCTTGTTTTTTTATCTCATCTATACTATTTTCACCAATCATTCCATAATCATAGAAAAATGATAGACGCATCTTTGCAGCTTTAGAGAGAGGAATACTCGCTTCAACGGTATTGATTATACTCTTCATACCACCTAAATATTTTCTTTTCGATGTTCCATTGGCATCTACTGAATCTTGATGTGGTGCAATACTATAAGGGTCAAACCCTCGAACACTACCAATTCCACCCATAAATAATTTCTCAGGAATATCAATGTTCCCTTTATCTTTTAGTATATTCGCACGTAGTTTATAACGTAAAATCAAGTCATAATCAATAATATCTTCTAGCCCATAATAAGCACCAAACTTAGCTGATGCTTCTAAGAACTTTTCATCTCCACCAACACCTGAGTAACCTAAACTACCACCTAAAATAAACCCTTCACGTGGAACATAAAAATCATCTGTAGAGTCATAATTTAAGCCAACAGAAAAAGTACTCTTTGCATAATTCAAATCTTCTTGTGCAAAAATAGAATATGTTTCCTCTGTAGCATTTTCATCAATATTGGTGTCATTTTCACTGTATGAATAACCTAAAGAACCATAAAGGTTACGTGTTAACTGTTTTCCTAAATTGAGTCCAGCACCTTTACTTTTTTGCTTATATCCTGTATATTCATACTCACTTCGATAAATATTACCCCCTAAACTATAATCACTGTCCCAAACTCTAGGATTATTAAATGAGAGCGAATAATTGGTTGATATTTTAGATATGTCAAATGAAACAGCTGCATTAATTCCTGAACCAAGAATATTTCTATCCGATAAAGAAGCACTTACCATTGCTCCTTGATAAGAACCATATCCACCACCAGCTTGTATACTTCCTGTTGCTGTCTCTTTAACTTTTACCAATAAATTGCTGTGTGTTGAATCAACCCTCTGTTGCTCTATATCAACTTTTTCAAAATACCCTCTTCTACCCAAAGCACTTTTACTATCTTTTAAATCTGTTAAAGAGAACTGGTCACCTGGTGCCAAGTAAATGTCCCGTCTAATTACCCTATCTTTAGTTGTATGATTCCCTGAAATAATAACATCATTAATCGTTACTTTTTTCCCTGGGGTAATCGTATATTGAACATCTACAGTTTTATTTTCTTTATTTTTATGAAAGTTTGGATTAATTCGTGCATTGGCATAACCTAAGTTTGCAACCTGCTCTTTTAAATAAGCCATATCTTTACGAAGCTTATTTATATTAAATATTTTGCCCTTTATAGCTTTAAATTCTGAACGTATCTCATCAAGGTCTAAACCATCTACAACACCATCAATCTTAATACTATTTATTCTATACTGATTCCCCTCAGAAATTTGATAAGTCACATCAGCTTTATAAGAGCCACTGTCTACACGCATCAGAGGGTCACTAACCTTTGCATCCAAGTAACCTTGTTGCATATAAATATCTTTGGCTCTAAGACCATCATAAGGCAACTGATCCATATGTGCTACACCATTATGTAAACCTGGTAACCACCCCATAATATCTTCTTCTTGGTTTGCTAATGCTGCTTCCAAATCATCTGTATCAATTTTTTTAGCACCTGAAAAGTCTATATTTTCAATATAAATTTTTTCACCCTTATTGACATCAAAAGTTAAAGCAATACTCTCTTCTTTAGGTTCAACATTTATCTCTACAACCGTGTCATAGTATCCTTCAGCTTCAATCTTTTTTATCAAATTCTTTTTAGCTTGTTGAATTTTACTAGCATCATAAAGGTCACCTTTACGCAATCCAATCTCTGTAAAAAGTGCCTCCTGCTCCTCTGCAGAGCTGTACCCATTCATCTCTAGTTTTGAGATAACTGATTTCTCTTTAAACTCATAAAGCAGTCCACCATCAGCCGTACGTGAAACGATGATATCGGAAAAGTATCCTTGTTTATAAAAGTTTTTAAGTGACTCATCTATTTTATTAATATCAAAAGAGTCACCAACATGAATACCAGAAATTTCTGAAGCCACCTCTTTTGAAATATGAAGCAGTCCGTTATATTGAATAGAAGTAATATTTTGGGCTAAAAGTATGGAGCTTAGTCCTACCGATAAAGTAAAAAGTTTTCTCATATAAATTAATTATTCCTTATAGAATTGACTATAGTTTTTTATTGACATTAGTGTATCTATTTTTCACTAAAAAAGTGGTATAATCCACCAAAAACATTAAAGAGATTAGCATGAATATTGGTATTATAGGTCTTGGACTTATGGGTGGTTCTTTGGGTTTAGCCCTAAAAAAATTCCCTAAAAAGTATAGCATTATAGGTTACGACCACAATAAAAAGCACCAAGAAGATGCTTTAAAATTAGAGCTTATTGATAAACTGGCTAAAAGTTTTGATGCAATAAAAAGTTGTGATGTTATCATACTCACTATCCCTGTTGATGCTATTATCAAAACAGCTCAAACACTTACCGACGTAAAAGAGAGTTGTACCATTATAGATTTTGGTAGTAGTAAAGGTAAAATAGATGCGGCCATTCCTACTCTTATACGTCAAAACTTCGTAACAGCCCACCCCATGACGGGAACAGAAAAATTTGGTCCAACAGCTGCCATAGAAGAACTCTACACCGATAAAATCATGGTTCTATGTAACCAAGAAAAGAGTGGTGAACTTCAAAAAAAAGTTGCACTAGAACTCTTTGAAGATATAAAAGCAAAAGTAGTATTTATGGGAGCAGAAGAGCATGATAAACATGCTGCACTTATATCACACATGCCCCATGCTGTCAGCTATGCCATTGCAAATTCCGTTATGAAACAAGAAGACCCAGAGAGTATCATAGCCCTTGCTGGTGGTGGTTTTAGAAGTATGAGTCGCATCGCCAAATCATCCCCAAATATGTGGGAAGATATCTTTAGACAAAACAAAGAGAACCTACTTACTTCCATGAAAGCATTTAATGAAGAGATGCAACTTTGCCAAAACATGATAGAAAATGAAGAGTGGGGAAATCTCCATAAATGGATGGCAGATGCGAATAAACTGCATGATATTTTGTAGCTTATTGATAAACTTAAATAAAAGGATATTACGTGAAAAAAATATTACTGCTAACAGTCATTTTCTTTATGGCTGTCTACTTTGTATTGACCAAGTTCTTTCCTGATGTAGAGATAAATAAATATGACTCTTTAGCAACAGTTCAAGAGAAAAAAGCCATAGAGAATGGTTGGGTTCCAAAGAATCTTCCTGCAACGGCTTATGATATAGTAGAGACGCATGACATAGATACCAATGTCGTTTTAGGAAAATTTTCCTATAAAGAAGAAGATGAAAAGCGTTTTTTAGCAAACTTAGAAGCAGAGGGTGAAGTGTTTAAATCAGAGGGCTTTTTATTTAGAGTTGACAAAGAAGCTAATCTGGTCAACTTTAAGAGTAAATAGAATTATGTTACTACTAAAATTTAAACTTACTTCGTCTAAAATTCACAAATCGAACCACACCAAAATCTTTTTTAGTTTTTAGCTTAATGGTTTTCGAATTTTTAGATAAACCACATTTATAGAGATACCACTGTCTATATTTTAGATTGTACCTAAAGGTATAGATTTCCAATCCTTTGGCTGTTCCTGCTTCAAAAGATATATATCTCCCCCTTTGAGTAACACTGATGCTATCTTTTTTATTGAAAATATGACTATTTTTACCAATAAGTTTAAAGCCTCTATTTGTTGATTTAACCAATGCTACGGTAATTTTTCCATTTCTCTTTAACACTAAAATATTTATATCTTTATCGTGGAAAATATCTTTAAATTTTTTAAACAGTTTATGCTGTGGAAAATTTCTTTTAAGAAAAGAAGCCATGCTTTTTGATGATTTTTCATATCTTTTACAAGCTTTAGATTCATACTTATTGCTATTTTTTGCTATTTTGCGAACCAATGCTGATAGGTCACTGTTTAGATAAAACTTTTTAACGGGATACTTAGTATAAAAAGTAGGTAGTTTTTTATACTCTTCTGTATCAGGACTATAATACTCATACTCTCCTACAAATTTTTGGGTCAATAGATTTAATGAGTTTTTAGAAGAGGTAGAGTGTGAGATATTTCCTGTCATCGAGAAATAGTTCAATCCAATAAGTCGAATCTTTTTAACTTTTGGTTCATATCTAAACTGATAACTAACCTCTTCTCTGTTTTGAGTTACATCCAAAATAAACCCTCCCCTCTTTTTTGAAAGAGAAGCTTCACCAATGCCATACTCAAAAGGTTTACTTTTATAAACTCTATTTTGAGCTGTAAGTTTACATCGAATAGTAACAGAGTCATTCTGTTTTACAAGCTCTATCTTGTCTTGTTTTTTGTCTCCATCTATATCTGTCCATAGCGTTTGACTAGCAAACAGGGTTAGTGTTGTGCTTAGTAGTAGAATTATTTTTTTCATGGGGTTCCTTTTTTGGATGCTATTCTAGCATTTATTCGTGTAGAATATATATCGGCTAAAGCCAACCCTACGGCTTCTAAACCTAATATATATCTTATTTTAATGGGGTTTCCTTTTTTATTTAGTACATTTCAATGAAAACTACTTCCATTGGATATATCTAAAATTATTATGAATTATCTAAGAATTATAGATAGTTAATTCACATTATTCATCAATTAAAATGAATTATCTACATTAAATAGAGAGTTAATTCGCTATAATTATAAAAACTAGTATAAATTGGATTGAAATATGTTTGTAGGACGAGAAGAAGAATTGCATGAACTGAAGAACTTAATAAAAAAAAGCTCTTCTACCTTTAGCGTTGTTTATGGTAGACGTAGAATTGGTAAAACAGAGACCATTCGACACTTTATCAGAACTCATAATTTGCATAGTATAGAGGTTACAGGTGTTTATGGGGCAACAAAAACAACACAAATTAACTCATTTGTACGAAAGATAGAGAGAGCTTCAAGAGGTAAAATATCAAGTAAAACAAAACTCAAAGAGTGGCAAGATGCTTTTTTTATGCTTGAAGATTACATTGAGACTTTAGGGAGTGAAAAAAAGGTCATCTTTTTAGATGAGTTCCCATGGCTTGACACACACCGTTCTAACTTTCTACCTGCTTTTTCTGAGTTTTGGAATGACTTTTGTACAAGACGAAGGGATATTATACTTATTGTTTGTGGTTCAGCAACCTCATACATGATAAACAAAATCATTAAAAACAAAAAAACCTTACACAATAGAGTAACTCAAAAACTACATATGCAACCCTTTAAACTCAAAACCACAAAAGCGTTTTTAGAGAGTAAGCACTGTAGGTATAGTGATAAATCTATCGTTGATACCTATATTGTGCTAGGAGGTGTGGCTAAGTATCTTGAAGATTTAGACTGTACAAAACATCAACTTGAAAATATCTCCTATCACTGTTTTAACCAAAATGGGCTACTTATTAATGAATACCAAGACCTCTACCACTCTCTTTTTCAAAATGCACAATGGCATTACAAAATCATGAATCTACTCTCTTCTAAATGGAGTGGATACATTCAAAAAGATATTACATTAGAATTAAAAACCTCCCCTGCAACCATCAACAAAGTCTTAGAGGAGTTAGAACTCTCAGGCTTTATCTCTTCTGTTACGCTATTTGGTAAAAAAAGCCGAGAAAAAGTCTACAGAGCAACTGACCCATTTTCATACTTTTACAATAAGTGGATGAAAGACCAAACGAATATTAATTTTAAAGAGATAGCTCTCTCTCAACGCTATAAAATATGGGCTGGTTTTGCATTTGAAAACTTATGTCATATTCATACTCATGAAATAAAAGAGCAATTAGGTGTCTCTGGCGTTAATACACAAACACATTATTGGCAATACAGAGGAAAAAAAGGGGCTCAAATAGATATGCTCCTTGAGTACGTAGATGGCAGTAAAAATATAGATATTATAGAGTGTAAATATTCTGATAACACCTTTACTATTACAAAAAAATATTATGAAGAGTTAAGAGAAAAGATTTCTATTTTTAATGAGCAGACCAAACAGAAATATAATATACGACTTATATTTGTAACCCCTTTTGGTGTCACAGTCAATGAATATTACAATGAACTTGTATATAACGATATTAGTATTCAAAATATTTTGAGATAAGTAAAAAGTTAAAAAATACCAAAAATATAAGAGCAAAAATTTGCAATAATAGAAAAAACTAAAGCTCTTTTAAAAGCTATTTGAAGCACTCCTTGCAAAATAAATGCCTCTACTAATGTTACTGAAAATTTTCCTTGTTCCTCAACTCCAGTTGTGGAATGCCCATTAGAGTAATAAAAACATAATAAAATCATTTACTCCAATATACATGACGAAGCTGGAGAGACTGCGAAAGAATCACCCCTTTCCAGTCTCAATATCTCAAATAACAACATTTTTTCTCCCTAAAACTCATAAATTCAAGAAATCGTAAAAAATAAAAGAAATAAACCCTAAAATAGGCGATATAAGCTTCTATTTCAGCCTTTATCTCATCTATATTACCATCTTTTAGGGCAATTAGGAGTTTTCTAAACAGAGTTGTCCCTATGAGATTTAGTAGTCGTCTAAAATTATAGGTAAACATGATTAAGGCGTTTTCCCCTTCAACCTTTTCATACCCTCTAACTAAAAAATGAGTCCAACCTAAATTCTGTTTGATGGTTCCAAATGGATGTTCAACAATTGAGCCTCT
>JALVXD010000153.1 GCA_027038295.1 Campylobacteraceae bacterium | reverse complement strand
GTTTCATAATGTGTATGAGTGCTAGTGAATCTTTACCACCACTCAAACCTACCAAAACTTTATCACCCTCACCTATAAGCTTAAACGTTGCATTTGTTTTACCTGCAACGCGTAAAAGCTTTTTTGAAATATTTAGTTTGGGTTCTATTTTTCTACTCAATTTAATTCCTTATTGGTGCGTTGGAAAACAGCACCCTACCCATTAATTTATCTGCTCTACCATATCTAAAATAAAGTTTGCAGAGATTATCGCAGACCCTACCATAAACTCATCAAAGTCCACTCCTGCATCATCATTTGCAGTGTCAGAAATAGCACGAAGTATAAAGAACGGAACATTCAGAGCATCACACACTACAGCTACAGAAGCTCCCTCCATCTCTAAAGCATCAGCTTGAAAATTAGTAGATATAAACTCTTTACGCTCATTAGAAGCTACAAATTGGTCACCTGTTGCAATGGTTCCTTCTATTAAAGAGAGGTCACTTTTTTTAGCTACCTCTTTTGCAACTTCACGCAGAGCTTTATCTGTTTCCACAAATTTGGCTCCCTCAGGAACATAACCAAAGTCATGTCCAAAAATTGTAATGTCCAAGTCATGCTGACATAATTTATCTGCAATAATTAAATCACCTATTTTAAGCTCAGGGTTAATCGCACCAGCTACACCAGAGAAAAGAAGCGTTTCGCAACCAAATTTTTCTATAAGAGTAGAGGCTGTCAACGAAGAGAAAACTTTACCTATTTTAGAGTAAGCAATAACAAGCTCTTTCCCTTTGTAGGTCGCTTCATAATAACTATTATTTGCATATTCAATTTTTTTTACATTTTCCACTTTTTTTAATAGTGGTTCTATCTCTTCAGGCATAGCACCCATGATGGCTATTTTACTCATATTCTGTTCCTATATGTTATTTAAAACGTGATAATATCAAAACTCTTATAAAAGAGAGGTTGAACAAGGTTATACATGCTTTACTATTCAATTTTATCATCATGATAGCTAATTTTAATCCAAAAAACTATACCATTCCTCCAAAGTTACAAAAGGCATAATAAAATGAATGATAGATTCCAACGCTGTAGACTCCTCTTTGGAGAAGAGGATTTTGAAAAGCTACAACAATCAAAAATATTAATATTGGGTGTAGGAGGCGTTGGCTCTTACGCACTGGATTGCCTTTATCGTTCAGGGGTTTTAAACATAACCATCTTAGACTATGATGTTTATGATGAAACCAACCAAAACCGTCAAATAGGTTCTGAGGCAGTAGGTGAACTTAAAACAGAAGCTCTTAAAAAACTCTACCCTAGCATTACGACCATTAACCAGCAAATGAACATGGCATGGGTAGAAGAGTTTGATTTTGAGCCTTATGATTTGGTGCTTGACTGTGCCGATACTACTAAAGTAAAGATAGAAATTGCTAAGAAGTGTTATAAAAAGCTCATTATGTCTACAGGTTCAGCTAAACGTTTTGATAGCTCTAAAATAGAGGTTGCATCTATCTGGAAAACTTCTGGTGACAGACTGGCAAGAAAGATAAGAAACGAACTTAAAAAAGCTAAATTCGACCGAAACTTTACTGTAGTATTTTCTCCTGAAGAGGACAAATGCAAAGAGAAAGGTTCTTGTGTAGCCGTTACAGGTGCATTTGGTCTAACGCTCTGTTCTGAAGCCATCAAAAAAATAATAAAGTGACAAAAAAGTGCTTTTATGCACTTTTTTAGTATTTGCTATGTTTGCTTTTGTTATACTTTTATTCCTATTTGATAAGAAATATTAAAATAAATTTTATAATAAAAGAACTAAAAAAATATGAAGAACAACCCCCTAGCACAAGAGATAGTAGAACCTGAACTGGTCGATAAAATCACCTATTGGATACTTAAAATTATTTTAGAACTTGGTGGACATAAAGAGTTCATAGACTCTGACAATGACTTTACACATGAGACCATGGCAAAATTTTTAGGTCTTTCTAAATATATAGCATTTGATTATGATGATTTTCACAGAAGTGAACCACTTAACATACTGAAAAAAAAGTATGAGAAGCTAAATAAAAAAGCACCATTTAACTCTTCAAAACTACTGGAAAAGAACCTCGATCGTATTTCAAAACTAATTATACTAAATGAATATGAACGAGAGATTTTAGAATTTGTTATTTTACTCAAGCATTATGATATTTTAGACAATGCCATTAACCTACTTGGTGAAAACATCAACACTTCACGAACAAAGAGGCTGCTCTCTGCCATACTTGATTTTCCTCTTGAGTACATTAATGAAGTATTTGCTTCTCATGCTACTTTTAACCATTCAGGACTACTACAACTAGACAGAGACAATGCCTACTCTTTTAGTTCGAAATTTCAGCTCTTAAACTATGAGTTCTCTGACAATATGCTAAACCATGACAATGAGATTATGGAGATGGTTAAAAATTCTATTAGACCAGCATCTGAAGG
>JALVXD010000152.1 GCA_027038295.1 Campylobacteraceae bacterium | reverse complement strand
TTCATAGTGAGTTTGGCACTCTCTCTTGGGCTTTTAGAGATGAATTCAGAGCAAATAGAGATAAATACACTCTTTTTAGATGAAGGTTTTGAAACCCTAGATGAAGAGAGTCTTCATCAGGTTATAGACGCACTCTCTACTTTAGAAAGTGAGGGTAAAATCATCGGTATTGTATCTCATATTCCTCTCTTAAAAGAGAAGATTAAGACCCAAATTAAGATAGAGAAACGAGATAATGGAGAGAGTGAGCTTTGTGTAGTCTCCTAATATCCAATCTCACTAACAATAGGAAGATGGTCAGAACCTAGCCCCTCTTCAACCTTTATAGATTTTACTTCAAACTCATCTGAAAGTAAAAGATGGTCAATAGGTAGCTTCATAAAAGGTAGTAGTGGAAGTTGGGTTTTAAGCTCTATTGACCAACGTAATCCATCTACAACATGGGTGTGTGAAGCACGTGCTATTTGCTTTACTGCGTGGCTCCATGCGACGGCATTAAAATCTCCAGATATTAGAAGAGGAGAGGGAATACCCTCTAAGATAGGTAAGAGTTGTTCAACTTGTTCTGGTTGCTGGTGTGGGTAGGGCCAATAGAGATGGGTAGATAGAACATTTATGGGTTTTTTATCTACAATAACTTTTGCCCAAATAGCACCATCTAAACAGACAGCCTCTGTCTCAAATGGATGTTTTGACAAAACAGCCACAGCTCCAACAGCTCTAAAATTACAGTATGCTTGGTATGGGTATGCCCCTTTTTTTTGAGCTACAAATGGAAAATCTTTTGACAACTCCAGTGCTAGACCATCTACTTTTAGTTTTTCTAATTTTTCTTGATGCTCTTGTGTAACCTCTTGAAGCGTTATAATATCCATAGGATTCTTTTTGATAAAATCTATAAACTTATCCATCTTTTGGTTTCTAAAGTTCAGATTGAACTGCATATGCTTAAAAGTTTTTGTTTTGCTATATGCTAAATTTGGATGAAATGCTTGGCTTATAAAATATAAATAGATAGAAGTGAGTAGCAAAAGAGTTAAATATATGGCTCTATATATTTTTTCATGTAGTAGTAAAAGTATCAAAAGTATAGGTAGAACCATCCAAAGTAGATGTATTCTAAAATGAGAAAATGAGTCAAAAAGAGGGTGTAAAAAGTTTAAAAAGCCCAAGATGAGTGGTGTTGCTATTCCCAATAATATAATGTAAAAGAAGATAAAAATAGGTCGTTTTGTATTCATGCTTTTCCTTAAAAAGTTAAAAATATTATAGCATAATGCACTTACGCTATAATACGAAAAAAATAAAGAGTCTACTACATGTCACTAGCCACCTTAGGTTTGTCCCCTGAAATTTTAAAAGCCTTAAAAGACAAAGGTTACGAGAACGCCACACCCATACAAAAAGAGCTTATTCCTTCTATGTTTTCTGGTCGAGACATTATGGCTGGAGCTCAAACGGGTACAGGAAAAACAGCAGGTTTTGTGCTCCCCATTCTTCAAGAACTTATGAAAGAGTTTAAAGAGGGGAGCCATGCTCCTAGAGCCATCATCATCGTGCCTACGCGTGAACTGGCACGACAGGTTCATGAAAATGTAGAAGCCTACTCTAAGTACCTACCTTTAAAAAGTACCGTGCTCTATGGTGGCTCAAACATGACCTCACAAGCCAACAGATTAAAGCAAGGGGTTGACATTGTTGTCTCTACTTCGGGTAGACTCTTAGAACACATAGGCAAAAAGAACGTAAACTTAGAGCGAGTAAACTACTTGGTGCTAGATGAAGCCGATACCATTTTAGACATGGGGTTTGTGCATGAAGTGACACAGGTTATTGCTCAACTTCCTACTAAACGACAAAATGTTTTGATTTCTGCAACCCTTTCAGGTTCGGTTAAAAGACTAGCCGAGCAGATACTCCATAGACCAAAACTCATAGAGGTTGATAGCATGGGAACCTCTGCTAAAAATGTAAAGCAGGTCATTCACCCTGTGAGTCGTGAGCTTAAAATGGAGCTTTTGTCTTTTTTAATAGGCTCTAAAAACTACCAACAGGTCTTGGTATTTGTACGTAAAAAACAAGAGGCAGATGAGGTAGCAAAAGAGCTAAACCTTAGTGGACTAAAAACCTTTGTCATACATGGAGACAAAAGTTCAGGCGTACGTGCTAGAGCATTAGAGGCATTTAAAGAGGGTAAAACCAGAGTGCTGGTTGCCACAGATATTGCTGCACGAGGGATAGACATACCAAGTTTGGAAGTGGTTATAAACTACGACATACCCCACGTAACAGGTGACTTCATACACCGAATAGGACGAACAGGTCGAGCAGGAAAGCAAGGTTTAGCCATCACACTGCTCTCTCCTAAAGAAGAGGTAGCCCTAAAAGATGTAGAACGACTCATGGGAAAAGCCATAGAGCGTGTGGAGATAGAGGGCTACACCCCAAAGGTAGAGAAAGCACAACGAGGTGCTAGAAAAAC
>JALVXD010000151.1 GCA_027038295.1 Campylobacteraceae bacterium | reverse complement strand
AACTCTGGGTTTGCTGCTTCTTTATCCATTTTGTTGATAGCAACAACAATAGGAACACCTGCTGCTTTAGCATGAGATACGGCCTCTTTTGTTTGCTGTTTTACCCCATCATCTGCTGCAACAACAATAATAACAATATCAGTCGCTTGAGCTCCACGTGAACGCATCTCTGTAAAGGCTGCGTGACCAGGAGTATCTATAAATGAAATCTTTTTACCATTTTTTTCAACTTGGTAAGCACCAACATGTTGGGTAATTCCACCAGCTTCCTTGTCAGCTACTTTTGTTTGACGAATTTTGTCAAGTAGTGATGTCTTACCATGGTCAACGTGACCCATAATGGTAATAACAGGAGGTCTCTCACTTGGGTTTTCATCTTCTTGTGCATCGTAAACTTTTACATAGTCAAGTGCATCAAGTGGGTCAATAGTATGTACTTCAACGTCAAACTCTTCTGCAAGAATTTCAATAGAATCTTTGTCCAAGAAGTCATTTTGTGTAAACATGGTTCCAAGAGCAAAAAGAACTTTAATCACTTCACCAGTTGAACGACCAACTTTTTCAGCAAATTCATAAACCCTTACATTTTCTGGAATTTCTACAGAGGTAATTGGTCCAGTACTCTCTTCTTTAATATACTTTTTACGTTTTCCACCACGTCTAAGTCCAGATGGTCTTCGTCTATGCCCACCTGTTCTTCCACGGTTTTGTTGTTGTCCACCACCAGCAGCAGCTCTTTTTTTAGCCTCTTCTTTACGCTTTGCCTCTTGACGCATCATATCTTCATAAATATTTTTGTCAGAGAAATCAAGCATAAGTACTTCTGGCTCTTCTTCAACTTCAGTAACTTGATTACGGTTGTAACTACCGAAACTAGAGTTTGACATAAAATCAAGTTTTTCACCAGACTCTTTTGCTGTAGCAATTTTTTTAATCTTCTTTTTAGAAGGAGGAGTTGGCATACCTGGTGTTTTCTTTTTATTCGCAACCTCTTTTGGACCACGCTCTTCAACTATTCTAATTCTTGGTTTATCTCTATCTGCTTTTTTAATAACTGTAATACCTATACGCTTACGCTTCATCTTAGGTTTTTCTTTTACAGGAGCCTCTTCTGTCACTTTAGATTCATCAGAACTACTAGTCGTATTTTCAGATTTTTTCTCTTCAGAAACTTCCTCAGTTTTAGCTACTTCTTGCTCTTTTTCAACATTGGCATCAACTGAAGTTTCTATAGAAGTTTCCTCAGAAGAAGTTTCACTAGTCACTTCAGAGACTTTGACTTCCACCTCTTCAGACTTTTCAATCTCTACTATTTCTATCTTCTTCTTTTTAGGGGTAGCTGTAATAGAACCTCTTCTAGTAGAAGATTTCTTAACTGCTCTCTTAGCAACGGGCTTCTTCTCTAGCTCTTTTTTCTCTTCAGTTTTAACTTCTGCAACAGAAGTTTCTTCTACCTCTTTTGGTACTTCTAAATCTTTTGGTACTTCTACTTCACTATTTTTAATAACTGTAGCTTTTTTAACAATTTTCATTTTAGGCTTCTGAGCTGATTTAGGTTTAATACCATTTATTACATAGTCAACCAATATACCAGCTTCATCAACAGTAACTGTACTGTTCGCTGCCTTCACATCGTAACCTAACTCTTTTGCTTTCTCAATAAGTACTGCATTTGATGCACCTGCTTCATTTGCAATCTCTTGGATTTTAACTCTATCCATTCTTATCTAACTCCTTTAAATACTTAACAAACTGTTCACTATCTTCACTTGTGAGTCGAAAACGTTTCATTAAACCTTTAATCTTTTTTTCGTTTTCACGGCAACTATTACAAATATAAAAACTTCGACCCTGTCCAGAGTAAGGAAAAATGTTACTGTTTTTCTCTTGTAGGCGAAGTAAGTTTTGTTGAAGCTCTCGTTCTCTACATGTTATACACATGCGTACTGGTTCATTTTTTCGCATAATTATACCCAACTTTTGTTATTAACTCTTTGAAGTTACACCGTAATTATCAAGAGTTTTGGTAAATACTCTAAATTTGGGAAATTTCTTTGCCAATTCTTGGTGAATCTTGGCTGCATCATCAGCATAACAGAGTGTAAAAAATGTTGAACCTGAACCTGAAAGCGTACTCATTAACGCACCATTTGACAATGCAGTTTTTTGAACCTCAAACAAATCAGGCATCTGCTTCATTCTTCTTGTTTGATGAAGCTTATCTTTAGAAGCTATTCTCAATAAATCCCAAGACTCTGTCATAAATAAAGAGGTCATAAATGAAGCACGAGAAAGGGAATAAACCATCTCTTCGGTTCTATACAAATCAGGTAAAACATTTCGTGATTTAGCTGTAGATATGGTTTTGTTAGGAATAACCAAAACGGCTCTTAAATACTCTGGTACTTTTCTCTTTTTACTATAGACCTTTTTATCTTCCACACAAGCTACATTAAATCCACCCATTACAGCTGGAGTAATATTGTCGGGATGTGGTTCATACTCTAAAGCAAGGTTCAATATTTTTCTTTTATTATAACGCTCACCTGCTGCCACATAAGCAGAGGTCAAGGCTGCTGTTATAACAGCCGAAGAAGAGCCTAAACCTCTTGAGATAGGAATACGGTTAATAAACTCAAAGCGAAAATTATCTCTTTGACCTTTTAATTTTATATATTGTTTATTAAAAATGTTCATAAAAAGAATGTTTTTACGAATGTGAGGATTTTCTGCTCCCTCACCACGAGTAGATACAGAGAAGAATCGAGAAGGTTTAATGGTGATTTCATTACGAAAATTAATCGCCAAACCTAAAGTATCAAACCCTGGACCAAGGTTTGCTGATGTAGCAGGTACAGATACAAACAAAGTGCTTCCTTTGTCGATGTTGTAATTATAAGATATAGTTACACGGCAGGTAGAATATACATTGGTTTATTATCATTTAAAATAGTCACTTCACTCAACATGGAAGGTAATTCAAACCGTTGCTCTACAACCTCATCAAATTTTTTTGTTATTATAGTGTTATTTTCTTTGATAAAGTAGAGTTTACCCACTGCTTTTATAGGATTTTGTTTATTTAAATCAAAGGCATCACAACCATCAAAAGTAATACCTTCTAAAATTTCTAATGAACGTAAAGTTATATAGGTTAATTTAATAGCCATATAAGAGCCTGGTCCATTGGTATAAATAAGATGACTATAGTTATATTTTTTTAACAATTCTGAAAGCTTCTTTAAAAGAATTTCAGAAGTTTTCTCTTTGCTCTCTATTTTCTCTACCAACTCACCATCTCTATAAACACCCAAAAGAAGAGGAGAAGCTATAGAGATAATAAGAACTTCGTAGTTACTAGGCGAAACTTTTTGCAAACTCTCTACTTTGTACACTATCTACTGAAACCATCTCATAGTTGGCTTTGTCGGCTAAAAGTTTAACCGTTAATTCATGGTTAAGCTTATGACTTCCTGCAAAAGAGCTATAGGCTCCTAAAATATTATGCCCTGTCACCATCATATCACCCATGGCATCTAAAACTTTATGACGGGCAAATTCATTGTCAAATCTTAAACCTTCAGGATTAAGTATTTTTTCATCATCAAGTCCAATGGCATTGTTCAAACTTGCCCCTAATGCTAAGTTAATACTTTGAAGATATTGAATATCACGAGCAAATCCAAAAGTTCTTGCCCTCGCAATCTCTTCTAAAAAAGGTTTGGTTCCAAAGGAGTAACTTTGTGATTGGCGACCAATCACAGGATGTTCAAAATCTATCTCAAAGTCAAAGCTTACTTCATCACTTGGTTCAAGTCGTACAAACTTATCACCATCACGAACTTCAACTCTTTTCTTAACTCGAATAACCTCTTTTGCAACTTCTTGCTCTTCTACTCCTGCTTCATCTAAAAGCAAACAAAACGAAGAGGCACTTCCATCCATAATAGGCATCTCATTTCCATTAACAATGACACGCATATTATCAATTCCATACGCATAAACAGCCGATAAGAAGTGTTCAATAGTAGAGATATAGCCTTTATCCGAACCTATAACTGTAGCCATTTGAGTATCAATAACAGAAGAGGGAGAAAGAGGAATAGTTAAAGCCAAATCTTCACGATAGAAGATAATACCAGCATTGGCACCTAATGGTTCAAGACGAAGTTTAATAGGTTCACCTTTGTGTAATCCTATTCCAACAACTTCAACTGGCTTACTAATTGTTCGTTGATTCATATCTATATTCCTTTATATACGAGCATATTATAGCATAATTGTGAATTTTTTGTACTTTGTGATTTTTTTCGCTTATTTTTAGAGTCTTATAGTCTATATTTAAGTTTATACATGTTTAATCTTTGTCTATTAATTTTTTAAAAGTTATATATCAAAATATTAAAATCACAAGAAAATTTTACACTATCCTCCTCTAAAATTCAAGTAAAGTACTAAAACTCCTTAAAAAAGTCACCAAAGCCATATTTTTTTAAATCAATAGAAATTTTAAATCATAGCTTTTCATTTTTACATGTAACTTTTAACTAATGATGTTATATTGTTAGTCAAATAAGAGTAAATTACTCCGATAAGGAAATAACCGATGAAATACAATGATTTAAACAGTGAAGAAGTACGTGTAATAGAAAATAAAGGCACAGAGATGCCTTTCTCTGGAAAATATGATGGTTTTTATGAAGCAGGGGTCTACAACTGTAGAAAATGTAACACCCCTCTTTTTAATTCAACCGACAAATTTGACTCTGGTTCAGGATGGCCAAGTTTTGACGACAGCATAGAGGGTGCAGTAAAAGAGATACCCGATGCCGATGGAAGAAGAGTAGAGATAGTATGTGCAACCTGTGGTGGTCACTTGGGTCATGTATTTAAAGGTGAACAGATGACCCCTAAAAGCACACGCCACTGTGTTAACTCTGTTTCACTCTCATTTGACTCCAATGAGAACAACTCAAAGTACAAAAAAGCCTACTTTTCCTCAGGCTGTTTTTGGGGTACAGAGTACTGGTTCCAACAAGCCCCTGGTGTAGTCAATGCAGACTCAGGCTACATGGGAGGACACACTGTTAACCCAACCTACTACGAAGTGTGTGGCAAAGATACAGGTCACTTAGAAACCGTAGAGGTCACCTACGACCCAAGTGAAGTAAGCTATGAACAACTCTGTAAACTATTCTTTGAAACCCACGACCCAGAGCAGATGAATGGTCAAGGTCCAGATATTGGTCCACAGTATCTCTCAGCTGTATTTACCAACGATGTAGAAGAGGAAGACACAGTGCAAATACTCATCAACCAACTAGAAGACAAAGGCATGAACATTGCCACCATGATAAAAGATGCCAATGAACATACGTTCTATAAAGCAGAAGAGGAGCATCAAAACTACTATAAGTTGAGAAATTCTACCCCTTATTGTCATGCTTATACAAAAAGGTTTTAAAAAGGTTTTACTCAAAAAAAAATTATGCTAAGATAATGCAAAAAACAAAATAGCACTTCTCCACAATAAATAAAGAAGTGCTATTAGGGAAAAATTATGAATTTTCTAAAAAGTATATTTAAAAAACAAAAACCCATAGAATCTACTCTTACCATTACCTCGGCTAATGGTTTTCATTTAAGACCCATTGCAAAGTTTGCCAATGAAGCAAAAAAATTCAACTCTACCATTACTATCATCTCTTACGCACAAGAGGTCTCTGCAACACAGGTTCCTAAAATCATCTCTCTCTCTTTAGCAAAAGGGGAAAGCTTTACTTTAAAGTGTGTAGGGGAAGATGCAAAAGAAGCGAGTAGGCACCTCACATCTTTTTTTAAAGAACTTATGGAAAATGATAAAGAAATTGAAACTTTAACTCAGATAGATGAGCGTTATGAAAGCCCTACTCTTAATGGAATTAGTATTGTACCAGGCATAGCCATTGCTCCTTTGGTTTACTGTAAAGCTGTTGAGAATATAGATACACAAAAAACCCTTAGCATAAACGACTCTATTAAGTTGGTAAAAAAAGAGCTTGAAGAACTGTACAACAAAAACAAATCAAACAGTGAAGCAGATATATATTTAGCACATAAAGAGCTACTCTCTTCGGATATTTTCCAACAAGACTTTAAAAATGTAGAGGAGTTAAAAGAGACTATAGATAAAGAGATGGAAAAACTAAAAGATACAAAGTTTGAATCTCGCATGGATGACTATAAAGATATTCTCCAACAAATACTCACCCATACAGGTATAACAACCACATTAAAACTTCCAGATACTCCCTATATTTTACTAGTAGATGACCTGCTTCCAAGCGATGTTCCTAAGATTGTAGACTCGCCCATTCAAGGTGTGGTACTCAAACATGGTAGCCCTACTTCTCATGCCTCCATACTTTTACGCTCTTTTGCTATTCCTACCGTCATTATAGATGACTATATAGAAGAGACAAAAGAAGCAATCCTTGACACCAGCTCGGGAGACATTCTTATATCACCGACGAAAACTGACATAGATAAGGCATACAAAAAACAAAAATCATTTCAAGAGAAAAAAGCCCAAAACTATAAAAATCGTTTTAACTCAACCGAGACATTAAGAGGTAAGAGTATTAAAGTTCTTGCAAATATTGGAGATGTACAATCAGCCAAAGAGGCTAAAGAGTTGGGTGCCGATGGTATTGGGCTTTTAAGAAGTGAATTTTTGTTTATGGAAAAAAAGCCTACTATAGAAGAGCAGACCAATGTATATAGAGAGATTTTTGAACTTTTTGATGAACTTACCATAAGAGCACTCGATATAGGAGGGGACAAACCTCTCCCTTATGCTCACATCGAAAAGGAGCAAAATCCATTCTTAGGCATAAGAGGAATCCGTTTTTTATTGCTCGAAAAAAAATTATTAGAAGAGCAACTGTTGGCTATTTTCAAAGCCGTTGAAGAGGTGAATGACAAAAACAAAACCATGAAAATTATGTTCCCTATGGTGAGTAATTGTAATGAGTTTATAGAGGCTAAAAAAATTGCTATTGATATCGCCATTAAACATAACATAGACATCTCAAATATAGAGTTTGGAATGATGCTAGAAGTTCCCTCTGTGATTTTTGCTTTACATGAGTTTGACCAACTCGTAGACTTCTACTCCATAGGAACCAACGACCTCACCCAATACCTTTTTGCCATAGAGAGAACACACGCATCTTTACAAGCAGATGCACTCTCACCTATGGTTATGAATGCTTTAAAGTTGATTATAGAGACAACTAAAAAACCCATTAGCATCTGTGGAGAACTTGCAGGTCTAGGAGCTGCTACAGAAACTCTAATAAATCTAGGGTACAACACACTCTCTGTCTCAGCCAAACTCATCCCTTCACTAAAAGAGAGAATCAGAAATGTTTAGCCTATTACAAAAAGTGGGCAAAGCCCTCATGACCCCTATTGCTGTACTACCCATCGCAGCCATTTTACTTCGTCTTGGTTTTGGTGATATTCCTTTTATCACAGGTGATATTGCCAATATTATGAAAGTTGCAGGTGGAGCTGTCTTTGACAACCTTGACCTACTCTTTGCTGTAGGTATCGCCTATGGTTTGGCTAAAAACAACGATGGAGCTGCAGCACTCTCTGCTGTTATCGGTATTCTAATAGCAAAAGCTGTCTATTTACAGATTGACCCCTCTTTAAAGATGGGCGTTTTCATAGGTATTATCATCGGTATTTTAGCAGGGGTACTTTACAACCGTTACCATACCATTAAGCCACCCGAGTTTTTAGGCTTCTTTGGAGGGAAACGTTTTGTCCCTATTGTCACGGCTGTTGCTTCCATTGCTGTTGGGGTATTGGCAGGGTATTTTTGGCACTATGCTCAAAGTGGAATTGACTCTTTTTCTCATGCCATTATTAGCCTTGATGAGGTGGGAACCTTTATCTATGGAACCCTTAACCGTCTGCTTATTCCTCTAGGGCTTCACCACATACTCAACTCTGTCTTTTGGTTCCAACTGGGCGACTACACCTACATGAAAGATGGGGCAGAAGTAGTAGCCAATGGAGACCTACACCGTTTCTTTGCAGGTGACCCAACGGCAGGGATTTATATGTCAGGTTTTTACATTGTCATGATGTTTGGTCTTCCAGCTATGGCATTTGCCATCTACCTCACTACAGCAAAAGAGCAGAGAAAAAAAGCAGGAGCCATCTTAGCAGGTGTAGCGTTTACCTCTTTTCTAACAGGAGTCACCGAACCTTTAGAGTTCCTCTTTCTTTTTGTAGCACCCATTCTCTTCGTTTTACACGCCATACTAACTGGTTTGGCATTAGCAACGGCTCAATACATGGACATACACCATGGTTTTGGTTTCTCTGCAGGGCTTATTGACTACCTTATAAACTACAAATTAGCCACCAATCCACTACTCATTTTACCTCTTGGTTTGGTTTTTGGAGCCATCTACTTTGTACTCTCTTACTTTACCATTAAGCTCTTTAAACTTACTATTTTTACAGCAGACAAAGAGGAAGAGAAAGTAGAAGCCTCAAACGAAGCCCAAGCCTTCATAGAAGCCCTTGGAGGAAAAGAGAACATCGTCTCTACTGATGCTTGTATTACCCGTTTACGTATGGAAGTAAAGTCTTCTAAAGATTTAAATGATGAAGCATTTTTAAAACTCGGAGCCAAAGGGGTCATAAAGCCTAGTGACACCACCATTCAAGTGGTTTTAGGAACACGTGCTGAGAGTGTAGCAGAGATGATTAAGGGGAGCTTGTAGTATGCAACCTACGAATTGCTTTTACTAAAAGTTCTCGCTTATTTTTACCCTCTACTTTATTGATAGCCATTTCTGCTTCGTAAAGGGTAAAGGGGTGCTGGTTTAAGTAGAGTACTCCATCAACCAAACAATGAGCCAATTTAATGCCATATTTATGGGGGTTATGTTTTACTAAAGCTCTGTGCATTTTTAGAGCGTATTGGTGAAAGTTGTCTGAATCTTTTATCTTATTAAGATGCAAATAGATAATGGACAAATTAGAAAAAACATGGGCAATGTGTAAGCCATACTCTGTAGGTCTTTTTTTTGCAAGGGAGAGATAAAGAGCCAAAGCTTCTCTATAATATTTAATTGCTTTGGTATATCGTAGCTTTTGGGCATAACCATTTGCTAAATCATTGAGGATAATTGCTCTGTCATGGGTGTACATGTGAATCTCCTTATAACAATATTATATATAATACTAAAGAAATCTTAAAGAATAATTTTCATCTATTTAGTGAAAAAATTAAACTTATCTATAAACTTTTTTAGCTATAATTTCAGCGATTTTATCGCTTCTATTGTAAATTATAGAAAATCTGATAAGGAAGGGGGTGCTTGACATGCCAGGAATTAAACTATCAACAAGAGACACATTTGATGACTCTTACAGAAAATTTAAAAGACAATGTGACAGAAACCTAATCGTTACTGAAGCAAGAGCTAGACAGCACTACGAAACAGCAACAGAAGCTCGTAAAAAAGAAAAAATTGCAACGCGTAAAAAGATTCTTAAGAAACTTTACATGCTTAGAAGATATGAGGCTAGACTGTAACAGTCTAACTTTTATTGGCTCCCAAGTACATCTTTGTACTTGGTTTTAACTCTATTCTCTACTCTAACTCACCATTTTAAACGTAAACTGTTAAATATTTGATACAATTTTATTAGTTATTAAAAGGTTTATTATGTCTTATTTTACAAAACTGTTTATTCTATTATCTTTACTACCTCTCACGATTCATGCTGAATTTATAGAAGAGAGAAAACCCATAGATTTGTCTATGGTTATATCAGGTGGGGTAAGTTTAGGAGCTTATGAGGCTGGGTACAACTGGGCGATGGTAAAAATGCTAAGCAACATTCGTGACCACAGCCGTGACACAGAACCAAAATTACGCTCTGTTACAGGTGCCTCGGCAGGGTCAATAAATGCCCTACTCACAGCCATGTATTGGTGTCAAAAACCAGAAATTGATGATACAAACAGCATCGACAACAACCTCTTTTATAACACTTGGGTTGACTTAGGACTTAGTGACCTTATTATTACTGACCCAAAAAGCGATAACAAAAGTACACTCTTTAAAAGAGACAAACTCAAAATAAAATCCGAAGCCATTTTAGAAAAACTTAAAAAACATATCTATAGAAAAGGGTGTGAAGTTCCACTTGGTTTTTCAGTCACCAAAGCCAAACCCATTACCAAAGAGTTTCAAAGCTCTGGTATAAAAATTAAAAATCAACACTTCTCTATACCTTTTACTCTTAAAGAAGAGAATAACCAACTAACTCTCTCAAACAGAACCATGCCTAAAAGTACAGACTACTATATCTCCATTCCAGATATAGAGAAAGATAACAGCAAGGTTATTGATGTGTTGTTTGCCTCTTCTGCTTTTCCTGGAGCATTTAAACAGATAAAACTTGACTATATTTATGAAGGTAAAAGAAAGTCAAGCTACTTTATAGATGGTGGAGCTTATGACAACCTCCCCTTACAACTGGCAACCGAACTTGACCCAAAGGCTAAAGAGTTTATATTTATAGACCCTAGCAACATGAGAAAAGAGAAAGAGCAAAATATCACAAACCAAGAGGAGCAAGAGCCTGTTGGTTTTTTAACCTCAAATGCAGTTCCCCTACTCGATAGCCTTGATATTTTTCAATCTATGCGACTCTATAATGCCATTACACAGTACTTTCAAGATGGCTCAGGGAAAAAACTTATTTTATCTTCTCGCTACCATCCTATTACTGGTAAATTTTTAGGACACTTTGGAGCCTTTTTAGATAAAGATTTTCGTATTTATGACTACTATGTTGGTGTTTACGATGCTGTATATCACCTCTCTAAAGCCATGCATGAACGAGGATACGCTACAAATATAGGGTTAAAGGAGTTAATGCTAAAACAAAAAAGTGCTTTAGGAATAGACCAAAATCCTAAGGCTCTTTCTGCTTTTATGCTCTTTTTTAACACAGAGTTTTACCCCAACAGACCTGTAATCATAAAAGATATCTTCTCCAATATATATTTTGCATTTAACAAAAGAGTTAATGATACAGAGCGTTATAACCTTACAGAGTTTAAGACTTTTCTCCGAAAACTAAACCCCATATATAGAACAGATAAAAACTCTTTTATTCCTAAAGATGACCGAAGTATTCAAAACTGGTATAAACGTCCGTTGCAACTTCTTATTAACCGTATTAGCGTACTTGAAAACAACTATGCTAGTATAGAAGGTAACACTAAAGTTCTTGCAGATGCAACAAATATCATTGCATGGATAGGAAACAACTTTGTAAAAAAACAGAATGGTTTTAACTTTATGCCTATGAGCATACCGACAACTGTCACCAATCCTATTTTAGCCAATACTTTAAGACTCCTACCAAATGAGATAAATACTGATGTTAAAAATGGAGGTATAGGAATTGCTTATAATATTTACTCTTATCAAGAGGAGAATAATAACCATGGCTATGAGAGTAAAATTTCTTTTCAACAAAGTGATGACATGAACAATTTCTTACGTTTAGACCTAAACATGTTTCAAGAGAAAAAAGATTTTGTAAAGTTTGGTCTTGGTGGAAGTCTATTTGGAAAATTTGATAAAACTTTTTATGACAAAGATAGTCTGTATGGAGCAAATGCCTATATTGATATATTAGATATATTACGCTTTACCTATGTTCACCGATTCGGAAAAACTAACGAAAGAGATTTCATCTACTTTGGAATAGAGAATCTTCCTTCTCTTATTTATTGGTTGCAAAGATAGATAACTATCTATCTCTTAGCAACTTAAGAAGCTCTGTCTAAACAACTCTCTTTTATCAGTAACCTCTGACTCTCTTCTAAAATATTCAAGTAAGCAATAAACTCTTTAGTTATCGCCTCAAGAAAAATCAAATCTTCCATTGCAAGTATTTTATCTTCTTCCATAATATTTTTACATTTATACTTAAACTCACTTCCATATGAGTAATCGGTTATGTCAAAATAATTTTGAAATATTTTTTTATATATGGTGTGAATTTTTTTGTACTTTAACTCTAATTTCTTAACTGTAAGTTCATCTAGTCTAGCCGAAAATAGATAATCAAAACTAAAAGATGTTACATCAATAGGTAAATATTCACTATTTATCTTCTTTCCTTCAACAATATTTCTTACTCTATCTACCCATTGTAAACTTAACTCTTTCTCTTGTTCTATTTTTTTTATGATTATATTTCTCTGCATAATTAAACTCCTTATATGTTAAATATTAATTTATTATATTATTTATTATTTTAAAGTTAATTTAATTTTGAAATAAAATATTTAAATGAATCATATTTTTGATAAAATACGAATAATATTTTATATCAAGGATTTTCCCCCATGACATTCACAACACCACTACAACAAGATGCTATTAAGATTATGCTTTTAGGCTCGGGAGAGCTTGGAAAAGAAGTTGCTATAGAAGCCCAGAGACTAGGCGTAGAAGTTATAGCTATTGACAAATATGAAAATGCACCTGCTCACTTAGTTGCTAATCGTTCATATGCTATAGACATGCAAGATGAATCAGCTGTTCTTGAAATAATAGAAAAAGAGAAACCTACATATATCTTACCAGAAGTTGAAGCAATCTCTATCTCTGCTTTATTTGAAGCAGAAAAGAGAGGTTTTCATGTTATTCCCAATGCAGAAGCAGTTAATAAAACCATGAACCGTAAAAATATTCGTCTTTTTGCTTCCGAAGAGTTGGGGCTAAAAACATCCAATTATAAATTTGTTAAAACGCTTGATGAACTAAAAGAAGCAGGAGAAGAGATAGGTTTTCCGTGTGTCATTAAACCTGTTATGAGTTCTTCAGGTCATGGTCAAAGTATTGCCAAAACTGCTGATGATATCGAGAACTCTTGGGAGATAGCTAAAGAGGCTCGTGGAGATGCTTCTGAGCTTATAGTAGAAGAGTTTATTCCTTTTGATTATGAGATTACCCTACTCACAGTAAGAAATGAGACTGGAACTGTCTTTTGTAACCCAATTGGTCATGTACAAAAAGATGGTGACTTTATTTTGTCTTGGCAACCTATGCAAATGAGTGATAAAGCTTTACAAAAAGCAAAAGATATAGCTAAAGCTGTAACAGATGGTCTTGGTGGTCGTGGAATCTTTGGTGTAGAGTTCTTTGTAAAAGGTGAAGAGGTTTACTTTTCAGAACTTAGCCCTAGACCTCATGACACAGGTATGGTAACACTTATTACACAGAGTCAAAGCCAGTTTGCACTACATATAAGAGCTGTTCTTGGTCTTCCTCTTGATTACACAACCTATGGTTCGGGTGCTTGTGGAGCCTACAAAGCTAAAAACGAAAGTAAAAACCCAGTATTAGAGATTCCAGACTCTGCTTTTAGTGATAAATCTTATGTAAGAGTATTTGGAAAACCTGAAAGTCATGTAGGTCGTCGGATGGCTGTGAGTTTGGTTTTAGACGATGATGTAGAAGTAGCAAAAAGTAAGGCTTTGGAGATAGCCTCAATTATTAAAGATAGCTAAAGTTATATTTTTAAATTTATTTGTTATACTTGTTATAAAATAATTTCAAAGGATTACAATGAGTATAACAAAAAAACTTCTGCCACTCTCTATGGTGGCTTCAATTCTTCTTTTTACAGCCTGTGGTGGAGGAGGAAACAGTGACAATAACTCTTCACAAGACAATAAAGATGCTGTTTCGGTTCCTCAAAAAATATCTATTGATATTCCTGATGCACTGAAAAACAAACGAACTACTAATGTAAATACAGAAAAAATTTCTAATGATGATTCTCTTGAAAATACAAATGTTCAAAGTTTTGGATATCAACAATTAACAAGCACTATTTCTCAAGCAGAAGAGACAATAAATAGTGTAAAAAAGAACATGCACTATCTAAACTCAATGATGCCCGATATAGTTAAAGCCTGTACCGATACAGCCCAAAATGTAAAATGTACCATCCCTGCTGATGAGATTACGCTAACAGTGGAGGGTCAAACTCTCTCTATGGGAGAGATACTCTATACCAAACAAGATGAGAGTAAAAAGTATCAACAAGTTGTTGTGCTTGATTTAAAACCTACCCTGCTTACTATGGGTCAAGTAGGTATTGAGAAAGATTTAGAGACAGTAAAGTGGTCAACAGATGAAAATCACATAGAGACTTTTTCTGATGCTAAATTTGAGAATCAAACCTACAGTATGCAGTTACGTTATGATAAAGCTGAAGACAATTCATCGAAGATGGTTATAACAGATAGCTTCTCAGATACAGATATACAAGGAAACTTCACATTAAAATTAGATGACAAAAATGATGCTAATCATACAGTTAATGTAGAGACAACTGGTACTTCCAAAATGGGTGAAAAAAGTGATACCTTTAACTCTCAAGGAGTTGTTGGGGATAATGGGGGATACTTAGTTTCAAAAGGAAGCTACTTTAATAGCGATTATGCAGAAAAAGAGACCTTTGATGCTACTGGAAAACTACTTAAATCTTCATTCTGTCATACTGATGATACATGTAATATGGATGAGCCAGACACATGGAGAAACTTTGATGAGATAAAGGGATTTGTAGAGACCTTTGATGATGATAGTTTTCCAGAAGATGTAGACGTTGATTTTCAAGAGCCTTTAGAGTTAACCTTTACCCAAAGTGAAAACTTTCCACAATATACCTACTGTGAAATTCTTCCTTCTGACTATAACGGTTCACTTAACGAAGATGATGTTTATGAGAAGAGCATTGGTTCATTTGCCCGATTTGATGATGAGTTATTTGGTGTCCTTTTTGACATAAATGAAACAAACAATATCAATAGTTTACCTGTGCTATGTAACAGTTCTGAAAATTCTGAGTTTTCTCAACTAGCAGATGATAAACGACCTACCTTAGGAATAAAAAAATAATTTTAAACCTTAAAAATATTATTTAATAATAAAAAATATTTTTAAACAAGAACTCCTTGATATAATAGAAAGATTACATTAAGGAGTCAAAAATGAAACAAGTAAAATTATTTATATTTTTTTTACTATTGTATCTTATTCCATTACATGCTCAAGATTATACAGAAAATAACGAAACCAAAGCATTTATTGAACAGATGCATAATAATTTCAACTATAATAAAGAGTACTTATATAAACTCTTTAAACAAGTACGAAAAGACCCACAAGTTCCTCATACAATAACAAAAAAAATAGTAAAACCACTTTCTGAAGAGTATCGACCTCAAGGAAGTTGGGATATTTTTTCTCGTGTTCATCTCGAAAATAATCAAACAGCCTTGGGTGTTAAATTTATGACTGAACATAATAAAACGCTTCAAAAAGCTTATAAAAAATATGGGGTACCTCCCGAATACATTACTGCAATTATCGGTATAGAGAGTCACTATGGAAAAAACCGTGGAGTTTTTTATGTTTTTGACAGTTTAACTCATCTTGCTTTTCAAAAAGATGGCAAACGTAAAAAATTTTATAAACATGAACTTCAAGAATTTCTACGCATGTGTTACCGTGAACAAGTCGAACCAAGAGCTATAAAGGGTTCAAAGTACGGAGCAATTGGATTAGCACAGTTTATGCCAAGCAACTATAAAACATTAGCCGTTGACTTTAACCATGATGGGAAAATACGTATTAGCCAACCCATTGATGCCATTGGTTCTGTAGCCAACTATTTTAAAAAAAATGGCTGGAAAAAAGATGAACCTGTAGGAATACGTGTCTCCTATGAAGGCAATAGGTTTTATGGACTAAAAACGGGTTATGCATACAAATATAATAGAAAAGATTTAAAGGGCATTAAACCTAGAAGGTATTTTCCTTACAAAAAGAGCGTTAGACTTATTAAATTAGAAAAAGAGAAGTATGATGAACTGTGGTATGGAACAGATAATTTTTATGTCATTACACGCTATAATCATAGTGACTACTATGCCATGGCTGTACATCAACTAGCAGAGAAAATAAAAGCCAATTATACTAAACAGTATAAGAATGAAATAGAAGATACTCTTTATGCTTCAACCAAATAATTAAGTAGAAAAATGATAGAATATATTAATTAAAACTTAAAAAAGAATTTTACATGATGTATTTTATTATTTTATTAGAATCTGTCCTAATTATGTTTTGGATAGATATAGAGTATGATACATCAGCAACATATAATACAACGATGATAATAAATTCCCAAAGTTATGCTACAAGTAAATATAACGCGTTAGATGTGGTGGGTAATGATATTTTAATTTTTGATAAAATTTCAGATGATGATAAGTTGGCAATTTGGTTGAACTCCCCCTTAAATGAAGAGATGCTCTCATACTCGCCAAATATGCAAATTATGGAAGATTTTTTTAATGATAGAGTTGAAGATAATGGAAAATTTAAAAATAGCTTTATAAACTATATGAGAGAAGCTCACGATGAATATGTAGGTACGCTTATTACAAAAGAGGAGTTTGATGAAAAGATTTCAAACCCTACTTCTTTTTTAGTATCAAGTTATTAAACTAAAAAAATACTTTATACCATCTATTGAAAAAGTTGGTACGATATCTAATACCTTAGGTTCGATAACACGTCGTCCCCAAAGAAATCTATTTTTATAAAATTTCTTCTCATTAAAGTTTGTAATCACTACTTTTTTATTTCCAGAACTTGCATGAATGAACTTTCCATCTTCTAAATAGATACCCACATGATTAACTTTACCTGTCAATTTATGGTTTGTATCAAAAAAGACCATATCTCCTCGCTCTAAATCTTCATATTTAACATACTTTCCGACTTTAGCTTGATGACTGGAGTGACGAGGAATGGTTATACCAGATTTACTATAAATTTTTTTAGTAAAACCTGAACAATCAAATTTGTCTGGTCCTATGGCACCCCATACATAAGGTGCATTTAAAAATTTTTTAGCATAAACCTCTATAGCTTCTGTCATTTTTAGATAACTCTCTTTACTGTATAAAAAGTCTAAGTCACTTTCTTCTGACATAAAACTGTTAAATTGTCTTTTTGTCTCTACTATAAATTTCTGAAGCTCTTTCTCTTCCTCAATTGTAGGTAGATGTGTTTTCTTTAGAGTTAGCATAGGCTTCTTTACTTCAGGTTTCACACCTTTAACACTAGGCAATAAATTGTTCTTCAGTATATTAAGATTAACCCTTTTATCAAAAAATAAAAGTTGTAACATGACCAGACTCTCAATAATTATAATAATTAATAAACTATTTTTCATTAAATTCATTTTAGATTTCCTTTCTTTATAAACAATATAAAATAAAAATCAATTAATCATAATAGTGAAAAAATGTTAAATAAACAATAAAAAATAAAATATTATTTTTTATTTAAGAAAAAATTGAATAATACTCCAATAACACTTTTATAGTAAACTAACATTATCAGAAGAATTTTGATAACTAAAAACAACAAGGAATTTCACCATGTCAGAAAATATAAAAATTGAGTTAGAGCTACGTCAAAACTATGTTGACAGCGATGTTACGCAGAGTATTGTTCGCTATGTAAATGCTCATGGATTTGATGCCGAAGAGGTTAATGAACTACTACTAGAATTAGGGTATGATGAAATCTTTGAAGATGTCAGCAATTTTAATCATCTAAATAACTACCCTCAAACAATGCAATAATGTAATTTATACCTACTAAGTCTGTTTTCAATTTCTATAATTTCTAAACAGACTACCCCCCTCCATACTAAAAAGTTTTATCCATTTTTAGCAACCTTATCCATTTTTAGCAACCTTATCCATTTCTCACAATCTTATTTTTTATACTTATTTAATCTAATCCCTTTTATCCATTTTATAATATATTGAACTAAAAGATTTTATCTACATTCAAATTTTTACACATTTTAAAACAAATTTAAACTATAATAGTGAAGTAATAAATTATTAAAGGATATCTTATGCAACTAAAAATTATTATATTTATAAGTCTACTACTATTACCAATATTATCTACAGCTGATGAACTTGAAGTGGAATCTAATTCAACTTCATTAGAATCTATGGATATAAAGAGTTTAATTGAAAAAGCAAAATTTGTATCATCTCAAGAGAGAGAAGAGATTGAAAAGTTAATTAAAAAGAAAATTTCTAAAGCTCATAGAGAAAACTATATAAATGGATAGTTATTTTATATTTTTTATTATTATGATATAATATATAAGGGGTTTTATGAAAGTACTATTATTGGAAGATGACAAAGTTTTATCACAAACACTGTATGAAATTTTAATTCAACATGGGTTTAAAGTAACGACTGTAGACAATGGTGAAGAAGCCATGAATATGACTTTTAGCAATAACTATGATATATATCTCTTCGATATTAACCTTCCAGATATAAATGGTATTGACTTACTAAAAAGTCTTAAAGAAGCAGATGACCAAACTCCTGCTATATTTATCTCTGCCAACCAAGATATAGAAACCATTACTAAAGGTTTTGAAGTTGGGGCAGAAGATTACATAAAAAAGCCATTTATGCCTGAAGAGTTACTTGTTAGACTCAATGCAAAATTATCTAAAAAAATGGTTATTTGCTATAAAAACATATGTTATAACACTCTCTCTGGAGACATATATAATGGAGAAAAAAAGGTTTATCTTAGTTATCCAAAATTTAAACTGATAGACATACTATTTAAAAATATTGATAAAGTTGTAGCAAAAGATGATATTTTAGAAGCTACTGAATACCATAGTGATAATGCTCTAAGAGTTGCCATTACTAAGCTCAAAACTCAACTTAATATTGATATTAAAAATATTAGAGGAGTAGGATACACCCTTGAATCAAGTTGAGATAAAATCACTTCTTAGAAACTTTATACCATTTTTTATAACTTTGGAACTGCTAACAGGTATTATATTTTACAATGAATATCAAAATGAAGTTAAAAACTTAGAACAAACCATTGCTTACAACATGAATATCTGTAACTTCAACACCGATGATGCACAATACGCTTGTTTGGATTATACTATTGAGTTTTTTAATAAAGAAAAAAATACCTATACAAATGATTTTTTAAAAAAACACAATAAAAAACCAAATATTATTTATAAAAAAAATAATCTATTTTATCAATACTATCCTATTCCGACAATATCAGACCTATACCTCAAAATAAGTTATACTCCATCACTCTATCAAGAAAAAACTGCAATATTCAAAAAGAATCGAACAATCGAATTTCTCTTTTCATCCTTAGGCGTACTACTTTTAACCTTACTCTTCTCCTTTTACTCTCTTGCACCGTTACGCCATGCTTTTAAATTGACTCAAGAATTTATTAAAGATATTCTACATGACTTTAATACTCCTATTAGCTCACTGTTGCTCAATGTCAAAACTCTGCCTAAAAGCAAAGAGAGCTATGATAAAATTAATCGAATTGAACAGTCCTTAAATACTATCTTATCTCTACAAGAAAATCTAAAAAGTTATCTCAAACAAAACCCCACACAAAACAAAAAAATTGAATTATTAACGATAATAAAAGAGAGAATTGACCCCCTAAAAAATCTTTATCCAACACTAACATTTACCATTATAGGCAATCCACTATGGATAAATAGTAATGAAGCCTCTATAAATCGAATCTTAGATAATCTTCTTATAAATGCTGCTAAATACAATAGAGAAAAAGGAAATGTACAAATTAAAATAAAAGAGAATAAACTCATTATCTCTGATACAGGAAAAGGTATTAAACACGCAAAGAAAATATTTGATAGATTTTATAAAGAGCATGAGAGAGGGTTAGGAATTGGATTGCATATTGTCAAAAAGCTCTGTGATGAGTTAAATATAAAAATAGAAGTCTCTAGCAAAGTAGACAAAGGGTCAACCTTTGTGCTTACTTTTCCGTAATTCAATGTTTGACATGGTCAAACCTACAACATACCCTTAAACTCTTCAAATATATAAGCAGACTCATGAGGTCCAGGACTGGCTTCTGGATGATGCTGTACTGACATGCTTGGAGAATCATTGTATTTTAACCCCTCAATGGTGTTATCAAACAGGTTAGTATGGGTAACCGTTGCCACTTCTGTAATATTATCGGGAACATTATAGTTGTGGTTTTGAGCTGTAATCTCTACCGTTTTCTTTACCTCGTTCATAACAGGGTGATTTCCACCATGATGACCAAACTTTAGTTTGTAAGTGTCGTACCCATGAGCAATAGAAAGTAACTGATGACCAAGACAAATTCCAAAAAGAGGAATTTTTGCTGATATAAGCTTTTTAATCTTCTCTTGTTCATCTTTTAAAATAAGTGGGTCACCAGGTCCATTGGAGAGAAATACACCATCTATCTCTTTGGCTTGAAACTTTTCGATAATCACTGAAGCCTCCATAGAGTTTGGAACCACTTTTACTTCCATCCCTGCATGCGTTAACTCATTTAAAATATTTCTTTTAACTCCAAAGTCTAAAGCAATAATCTTTTTAGAAGTATTTGGCTTTTCATACTCAAACTTTTCTGAATCGTAACGAGCTTCATTATGAATATATGACTCTTTGGTACTTACTTGTTCTATGTAGTTTATCTCTTCTATTCTAGGAGCTGCATCTAAAATCTTTTTGAGTTCATCTGTACTATGAAGTTCTGTAGACGCAACCATCTCCATAGAGCCTTCAGCTCTTAACATTTTAGTAATAAAACGTGTATCTACATCTGTAATACCTAAAATATTATGTTTTTTTAACAAGCTGTCCAGCGTCTCTTCGCATCTAAAGTTAGAAGGTCTATCTTGATAAGAACGAACGATAATACCTTTACAGTAAGCACCTTTGCTCTCCATATCTTCTTCATTACACCCAACATTACCTATTTCTGGTGTAGTAAAGGTAACAAACTGTCCTGCATAAGAGGGGTCAGTTACTATCTCTTGGTAACCTGTTAGAGAGGTATTAAAAACAATCTCACCTACCGATGTACCCTCTGCTCCAAAACTTTTTGCTTCTAAAAGCATACCATTTTCAAAATATAGAGTGACTTTTTTCATTATAACATTCCTCTTTTTCTTAGCTCTTCTTCATAGAGACGGTCATAGACCAACTCATACTCAACTGAACCAGGAACATACTCTTTTTCCATCTTTTGGATTTTTTCATACACGGTATCATCCATTTTATCATAAGCATCAGAAAAAGCTTTAAAAGCTTTAAAGATTATATTTCTTACTTGGTTCTCATTTACTTCATATTCCAACAAATAGTTTTCATAAAGTTCATCCAAAATAGTATGTGAAACATCGTTATAACGGTCATCATAGTTCATAATTACACCAAATTCAGGAGCCAAACGCTTTTTAATCATAAAGAAAAGTTCACGCTCTTTGACCTGTTGAATCTCTATCTCATCATAGTTTTCATCGAGCATCTCATCAACTTTAGCATCAAGTTTCTTCTCTTTTTCAAGGTTTTCATCTATGACTGCTTTACATGCTTGAACCACAGCCTCTTTACCCTTTGGCATAGAAACAAATGAAGCATTTGCTAAATCAATCCCTATCTTAGCAGCTACATAACCTGTCTGTTTTGCTTTTAGTCTCATATTAACTCCTTATCGAATTATGGTATCTTCTCTATCGGGACTCGTTGAGATAATTCCCATTTTTGTCCCTATCATATCTTCTAGTGCTTCAATGTAGCTTTTAGCAGTCTCTGGTAACTCATCAAATACTCTACATCCCTCTGTTTTATCCCAACCTTTAAATGACTTATAAACAGGTGTAGCATCCTCTAAATCATAAGGAACATAGTCAATCTCTTTCCCATCAATCTCATAAGCCACACATACTTTGATTTCAGGGAAACCATCAAGAACATCCAGTTTCATAAGTGCTACTTGGTCAACTCCATTTACTCTTACAGCATGTCTCATTGCTACTGCATCAAACCAACCACATCTTCGTGGACGACCTGTGGTTGTTCCAAACTCATGACCACTTTTACGAAGTCTTTCACCCTCTTCTCCCAAATCTTCAGATGGGAACGGACCATTTCCAACACGTGTACAGTATGCTTTTGCAATTCCTGTTACTTTTCCTAAATCTTTAGGATTTAGCCCAAGACCAGCACATGCTCCTGCACTTACTGTTGTAGAAGAGGTCACATAAGGGTAGGTTCCATGGTCGATATCAAGCATGGTTCCTTGAGCACCCTCAAGCAGTACTTTTTGACCTTCATCTAAAATTTTCCAAACCAGTTGAGTAGTATCAGTAATATGTGGAGCAAGTACTTTTGCATAACCATCAAGTTCTATAATAAGTTCTTCTTTATTAGGAGTATCTATTTCCATAACGGAGAAGATGGCTCTGTTTTGCTCAAAGAAGTCAACAATTTTTGTAGCCAATTTCTCAGTATCGTGTAACTCACCCATTCTGTGACCAACACGTGCTATTTTATCACCATAAGCAGGTCCGATTCCTTTACCTGTAGTACCAATGGCTTTGTCACCCTTCATACGTTCTTTTGCTTGGTCAATAAGGGCATGATAAGGCAACAACATATGTGCTTTGTCTGAAATAAACAATCTTCCCTCTAAATTATCAAACTGAACCATCTCTTTAATAAAATCTACGGGAGAGAGAACAACCCCATTACCTACAATATTTTTAGCCTCAGGATTTAAAACACCTGAAGGAATAAGATGCAACGCATACTTTTTGTCACCCACTACAATGGTATGCCCTGCATTATGTCCACCTGCAAAACGACATACATAGTCGTGTGTCTGTGCCATATGGTCAACTATTTTACCTTTTCCCTCATCACCCCATTGTAAACCTACTATTAAATCTGCTTTACTACTCATCTACTCTAACCTTTATTATTTATATCTATATTTTTCATTTTTTGATTAATACACGCATCTGTATACAACGCGAAACCTGCTGCATTGACCTCTTCTATACTGTAAACTCCACCATGAACTAAAAGCTCATTTTCATGGAACATTCTAAATGTCAATGAACCATAATATCTCATCTTTGCATAATACAAAGGGGCAACAATAACAGAGCCATAGGATATCTTATCTACAGCCTCTTTCATTAACATAAGTTCAGCTTGAATATCAGCAGGAATGCCCTCTAAATCATTTAAATCTTCTACAGTATGAAGTTTAACTAGCTTTGAAATCCATGGAAACTCTAATGCTAAAATTGCTTCTACATTGGTATCAGAAAAAAGTTTTAAATCTACACCATACTTCTCATTTAAAAGAAGTGGAATTCTCATGTTAGATATCTGTAACAGAGCATCAATCTCTAGTTTTTCAACCAAATTTGTTGCTGTATTTACCACCTCATCAAATGAACCATCTAAAATTTCTGCACCTACTTGATACTGCTCAACGGTCGGAAAAGAGACAGCTGGTTGAATGTAAAACCACTTTTTAGACTCAGTAGTACGCCCTATTCTTTTAGTAACAATACGCACTACATCAGCAGTAGAGTCAGCTCTAAGCGTTACAGTATCATTATGCTCATCATGAAGATGAAGAAGTTCTGTCTCATCTTCAAAAGATGCATGTTGATGATAAGAGAAAAGTGGTGTCACAATCTCCTCAAAACCATTCTGTTCAAGTGTCTCAGCAGAAGTTGCCTCTAGTTGACGTTTTATCTTTGCACACTCTCCAAAATAGAGTTTGCTTTTACTTGGTATTTCATGTTCAAATATCATCTAATTCTCTTTAAAATAGACTTCGTTAAAAGTCTTACTTGCTGTTCCATCAAAGTCCCTACGACCCAACTCTGCCAATGCCATTTCTATAGCATTTACTACCCATACAGACTCATGCACAGCAATAAGCCCCATTTGATTGATACGGAAAATTTTTCCTTTTAAATGGTCTTGCCCACCTGCCATATTTACTTTATATTTTGTCTTAAGCAGTTTTCTAATTGCTTCTGCATCAGCATCTATAACCGTAGACATCGACTTAGCTGGAGTTCTTGGATAGATAGTTAACCCAATAGCCTCTAAAGCAGCTTGTGTTGCCTCGGCTCTTTTTGCTGTATTTTTATAAAGAGTATCTAACCCCTCTTTGTCAATCTCATCAAAAATTGCATTGAGTCCAATAATCAATGTTGTTGGCGCAGTATAAGCTGTAGTATTTTGCTGTTGCTTCTTAATCTCTGATGCCAAATTAAAGTAGTAGTCAACACCCTCACCTATGCGTTCTACGGCTGCAGAACTTAGTCCAATCATTGCTAAACCAGGAGGGAGCATTAAAGCTTTTTGACTTCCTGCTACCAAGGCATCTATGTTTGTTGTATCTATCTTCTCAACACCTACAGCTGTAATACCATCGGCAACCACCATAATGTCAGAGTCTATTGACTTAACATAAGCAGCTATCTCCTCTACAGGGTGTCTAAGTCCCCCTGCACTCTCACTCACTTGAATAAAAAGAGCATCTATATCACTATTTTGAGCCAATGCTTCTTTTACATCGTCCAAAGAGGCTGGAGTATTCCACTCATATTTGAGTTCAACCAACTCTTTTCCCATGGCTGTAACAATCTTTCCAAAACGCTCACCAAATTTACCTGCATTCACAGTTAGCGCTTTGTTTTTACAAAGGTTAAGAACACACGCTTGCATAGCACCCGTTCCAGAACTTGCCAACATCACACACTCATCCATACCAAAAAGTTTCAAAAGACGCTCTCTTGCCTCTTTAAAAATTTCTTCAAATTCAGGTGTTCTATGGTGTAATGTAGGTGTAGCCATCGCTTGTCGTACAGACTCAGGTACAGGAGTTGGTCCAGGGGTAAAAAGTAGCATCATCTTCCTCGATAAATATATTGAGAAGTTCATAATTTAATTATTACAAAATTCTCGGGATTATATCAAAATTGTGTTTAGGCGAGGGTGAAGTCCTTTTTAAAAAAAATATCATATTCTAATATTTCATCTCCCAATTAAACTTTATTTTATTCTTAATCGTACCATTGCTCCATATCACAATAGTCTATAGCTAAAATATCATAATCACACTTAGTATCATAAGTATCTATAGGATTGACGACTTGTATACCATTACCCTCTGCATAAGGGTCATCACTTCCTACTTCTAGTGCAACATCATGTGCCGAGAGTGTACCATTAAATGTATATTCCATCAGGGCATCTAAAGGTTTTAAAATACCCTGCATCTGACTATAGGGTCTATTACCCGTTGGATAGTGATGGTCTGCATTGTCCATCTCTACTATCTGCCAATCTTTTTGACTTTTTGGTATGGAATCGAGCATATAAAACTCTGTTAGTGTGATTCGAGGGTCAGTATTGTTTACAATATTATTACCTCCTTTTCCATATTGTTGCATCACTACATTGGTATTGGAAGGGAGATTTTGCATCTCTTGCTTAGTGAGGTTATAAGCATAATATCCCTCTAATACCATAATAAATCTACCATTTATACCATACCCCTTATCTGAAAAATGTTTAAGAATATTGAAGCTATAGCCACCACCAAGAGAGTGTCCTACTACTCCTATTCTTGTGGTATCTAGTTTAGGAAGTATCCCATTTTTATTATCAAGTATCTTATCCATATTAGAAAAGACATTGTTCCATGCATGTTTTGCATAGATAACATAGTAACCACAACTTGCAATAAAAGTTAAAAGGGACTCATAATCTTTTGAATCATAAGACTTATATCCAGATGCAAAAAATACAACAGGAACTTTTGTCCCTACTGGTATATCTGTAGGATAATATACGGTAGTCATTTTACCATCAACCTCATCACGATAAGAGACAGGATGCCCTCCTCCTTCACCATAGAGTCTCTCTTCTTCAGCCATTGGTTCGATATCACTGTTTTGAGCTATTTCTTGGTTCTTTTGTCCTGTACTACCTCCAGCACAAGCACTCAACATAAACATAGTTAAGGTTATAAATATAAGTTTTAGCAAATACATATCTTCTCCTATCATAAAAGTTCTATTAGACTTCTTGCATAACCCTATATTTTGTAGATAATCTTTAGTGTGCATTAGATTTTATTAAATATACTCGAAGTCCTAGCCTTAGCTAAGTCGAGAGGATATTTAATGAAAGATAATGTGCAATAAAGAATATATACATTTATAGGGTTATGCAAGAAGTCTATTATATCTAATCTTATAAAAAACAAACATCTAGTTATTTATAAAAGGAAAATAAAAAAAATTAATCATATAATAATTATTAACAAAGTATAATAATTAAATAACTTTTTTATTTAAAATATATAGGATTATCATATGAGTACAACAGATAAAAAAACTAATGAAATTAGATGTGCAGCACAACAAATCACTATCAGTAGAACCGATTTAGAAGGTAATATTATCTATCATAACCCAACATTTGCAGAAGTAAATGGATTTCAAGGCTCTTCGTGTATACATAAACCACACAATATTGTTAGACACCCCGATATGCCAAAGACTATATTTAAAATCATATGGTCTATTATTGAACAAGGTCTACCCATTCAAGCTGTTCTTAAAAACAAAACAAATGATGGACACTACTACTGGACTTTAATAAATTGGAAAGTTCAAAAAGATGCAGACAACAACATTATCTCTTATGTTGCCTATGGGAAACAAGCTCCTGACCATGTTATCGAAAAAATGGAACCCATCTATGATATGATGTTAGAGATTGAAAAAGACCATGATATGGACTCAGCACTAAAATATCTACATGCTTTCTTAGAGGAAGAAGGAGTAAACTACAGCCAATACATGGAACAACTCATTAAACATAGAGAATTTAGATGTCTTTGTGATTTTGTAAAACATGCCTTTACAGGAACAAAAAAGAAGAGAAGAAAGAAAATAAAAATATAAAAGAAGAAGTTAAGTTACTTCTTCTTACTTGAATGTGGCTTGGCAGGAGAAATCAAAAGCAGATGATTCTCCTCTTGTAACTGATGATAACGAGGTATCTTCTTTAACATAGAGTCATACATTTTTTCAGTTTCACTTAAATTATTATGCTTAGAGCTTAAAAGAAGTTCACACTCTTTTAGATTTTCTATTTTTATTCCTATCTCTTTCATGTAAAATTTACTTTTATTTAAACTTTTTTTATCTTTAAAATAGAACCGTTTTCCTTTAAAGCCTTCGGAGAGTCGTTTTAAATCTACTACACTTAACGAAACTCTCTCTTTTTGTCTATAGAGTCTAAAGAGTTCAGATTTTACTTTAGCATGTTGTGTTTTTAGTTGACTACCTAAATAAATAAGTTGTTCTCTTCGCTTATTTTTACGTAGCTCTATTCCAAATTTGCTATAAAGAAAACGACTAATGACACCCTCTTCTTCTCTTAAATCTTTCAGTATTGACTTTATTGCTTCAAACAAAACCACATCAACATCTGTCGATTGACGCTTTAGTTCAATTTTTGCATGTTTTATGTTATTCCCAATAATCTTACCTATAATTTGGTCAAATACATAAGTAGGACTATCAAGTATATCATGAATATAATTTTCAACTGCCATAGAGTCTCATTTCTATTGTATTTTATTAATAATAACTAAAAAATGTTTAAAAATGTTTTAAAATATGACAATTAAAATAAATAATTAAATCTTTTCACTCAATTTCATAATCAATACAAAATTTCGTACAGAGTAGTAACCATCACTATGTTTCCACTTAAGTTTAGATATGGCATTCTCTAGCTCTGGAAACTCTTCATTATTTATAAGTGCTTCTGTTACTCTTCTACCATCACCTACATTCGTATAGACAGAACGAACAGCATAGATATCTTTATCTAAAGGAAGTGCTTTAATGGCTTTTTCAACCTCTAAAAACATAGAGTCCGAATCATCAATAATTTCATCTAAAGGCTCGTCTCCTCTATACCCATAGTTGCTAATAACAGCTTGCCATCGGTGACCATTAATCTCCCAAGTATCTGTACCCACACCATTCTCTACTTTTTTAGCTTTATCCCAAAATGCCATAATAAGTGTGTGCAGTACATTTACCTCAAACTGCTCAAATGCTGACGCAATCCCGTCTTCTACTGTTGCAGAGTGTGATACAAAAGACTCTGTAAAAGTTTGTTCAGGTAACAAAATATGAATATCCAGTTGTACCACAACTGAGTCCTCAAAACGTTCCATCTCAAATGCTTGTGCAGTAATTCCAGGGAAAAGACCATCTACAAAATAGTAATCTTCCATCTTTTCCAATTTCATATCAAACTGGTTTAATCTTTCAATTAACTGCTCATTTATATTTATATCTAATAATTTACTCATTGTTCACCTTTTTATTTTTTTAATTATACTTACATATTTAATGTTTGGTGTTACCGAACCTACGAAACTTGCCAAACTTGTTGACCTATCTCTTTATATCTTTTATAATAAGCCTCAACAAAATTTAAAATCGTAGTGTCTACAGGCAAGTACACCCCTGATGCCTTTTTAGCATACTGTTCCAAATAATCAGAAGCATCTTTTTTATCTATATAGTGTTGTGCTAAGGCTCTGTATACCTCTTGGTATCGCTCTTTCATAACATCATATTGACTATAGTCTATCTTTATCTCTTTATCATAAGTAATAACTCCTGAACCAAACAGAATATCTAGGTGAATCAGACCTTCACAATAATAAGGTAGAACCTCCCCTACTTCACGCCACGCCATAAGACCAACTGCACGAGAGACCAAGTCATCTACTATATGTTTTTTAAGCGCTTCTCTCTCATTCTCAAAAAATGCCATAAGTCCACCAGAAGTGGCTTTAAACTCTTCTATATTTTTAAACTGTCCTGTTTCATTCATAGCCATTTCAGTATCACCATCTATCCATAAGATATGCCCAAACTCATGACCAATGGTTGAAGCATCATATATCTCTTGCCACAGCTTTGGGTTATTTTCAGCTAAGGCTCTTTTCTCTTTAACAAAATCTAGTCCCATGGTCTCAACTGAGAGTTGCATAATAGGTTTGGCTTTCTGACCTTCCATTACAAAATCTGCATAAGCAAAGATTTTTTTACCCAACTCAGAGGAAACCTGCTCATCATTAGGTACAACCTGTGCTGAAAATAGACCGTTGAGCTCTGCACCATAATAGAGCATTGGTTTACCTATGTAGAGTTGAGTCTCATCTACCTGCATGGCATTTTTTTCTATGGTTCCCCTAACTTCACCATCTATCTTATTTGCTAACTTAGCAGAGAATTTTTTAATATTTTCTCTGGTCATTGAGCCACTTTGAAGTTCAGGGTTAACAATACGTAAATCCCACTCTAAAGCAACAGCTTTTCTAAAGTGGTCTTCATAGTACTCCAATGGGTGACCCACTTGCAATGGTGTGGTTATTTTCATCCATGATCTATCTACATTTGCCCAAAGCCCTATAAGCTTTTTAGGTTCATTAGCAGCAAATGCTTTTTTAAGTGCCACAAAATAAGCAATCCATTCTGTTTTTTGATGAAAAACTTCATCTTTCTCCAATGACAAGTTTTCTATACAATCTTCAATAGTAGAAACCAATGAAGAGACTTCTTTAGGAAAAGCATCACTATAAGCCACCGAACGATACTCACCCTTTTCATTTTTCATCAAAACAGAATAACATCTATCACCTACTTCACCATTTGGTGCTAAGTCTAAAAGACTTTTAGTTTGTAACATTTCAAAAACAGCTTGTTCATCACCATTATGTTCCACAAGTAAATCACGATTAACACCATTAATTATCTTAGCCGTCCAAGCAGACTGCCACTGGCTCATAGACTCACCAATATAATGAACGCTCTCTATAAGTGTACGATAGAAAGGCGTTAACAAATTTTCAGATTTAATCCAAGCTATCAAATACTCATGTCGTGACAAATGCATCTCTTTTGCAAAAAGATACGCTTCTTCTTTTTTCTCAATAATCTCATCTTCAGAGAAGCCCTCTTTTTGAAGTACCTGCTCCAAAGCATCTTCACGTAAATTAATAAGTCGTGTCAACGCTGCCATTGTAGTATCACTATTGACAGGAAGTAACATCTTACTTAAAAAATTTTCTACCAATACTTTAGCTTGTGGGTGTTCACCCTCTAAGAGTTTATAGTATTCATTAAGTGATTCTTGTCGTGTTTGAAGTTCATCATATATCTTCTGTAAATCTTGCATAAATTGTTTTTTCATTTTAAAAAAGTCCTTCAAATATTTCTAAATATGAACCATTCTACTAAAAAAAGCATTAATACAAAATCAAACTCCAATGAATCAAGAAGAAAAATTGTTCTGTGTATGTTTTATTGTATTACTCTAAACATAATTAATCTATTTTACGATAGAAGTTAATAATCTTTAATAATTATTATTATCTTACCTCTGCATCATTTTAATAATGGGCTTTGCCAATACCAAAGCTTTTGCTCTATGAGAAATAGATTTTTTTACATCATCATTTAACTCTCCTAATGTTAAATCATAACCAGCTGGAACAAACATGGGGTCATATCCAAAACCTTTTTCCCCTTTTGTAGTAGAAAGCACATCTCCATGCATCCAACCATGAACTACATACTCTCCATATTTACTTACTATTGCTATAGCTGCTGTATAGTACGCTTTTGTCTTCTCTACTCCTTGCTCTTTTACTGCTTCTACCAGTTTATAAAGATTCTCTTTATCACTTGCCCCCTCACCTGCATAACGGGCTGAATAAATTCCAGGAACTCCACCAAGCAGAGGAACTGAAATACCACTGTCATCTGAAATGACAATATAATCTTCGCTCTCTAACTTTTCATAAATAGTACGAGCTTTAATCAAAGCATTACCTTTAAAAGTATCTGCATCCTCTACAATATCTAACGTACCTAATATCTCTGAAAAAGCAATCACTTCAGTATCACACATCTGAGTAAACTCTCTTAACTTTCCTTTGTTACCTGTTGCCAAAATGATTTTCATTTAAATTTAACCTTTTAGTTATATAATGAGACAAATTTTATCCTATTGGAGATATTAATATGTTTAAACAGATATTACCTCTTAGCTCAATCATTGGTCTAAGATTTTTCGGACTTTTTATTGTTCTTCCCGTCCTCTCTGCTTACGCACTAGGGCTAAAAGGTGCAAGCCCTTTTCTTGCAGGTGCTGCCATGAGTGGTTATGCATTTACACAAGCCATTTTTCAAGTTCCATTTGGAAAACTAAGTGATAGTATAGGAAGAAAAAAGACTCTGCTTATTGGTCTTCTAATCTTTATCTTAGGTTCTGTTATTTGTGCATTAAGTGACAACATCTATATGCTTCTACTTGGTCGTTTCTTGCAAGGTGCAGGAGCTATTGGTTCAGTTGTTACAGCCATGATAGCTGACTTAGTAAAAGAAGAGCAGAGAGCTCATGCTATGGCAATCATGGGTGGTGTTATCGCTATGAGTTTTTCAGCTGCGATGATTATTGCTCCTATTGTAGGTGGTAACTGGGGTGTGGACAAACTTTTCTGGTTAACAGCTATTTTATCTATTTTAGCCATTGCAGTTCTATTTACAGCTGTACCACAGCCTCCAACTATTGTTCACTCTTATAGTGAAGAGGAGTCAAAAATGATGGATGTATTTAAAGACAAAGCATTGACTAGAATGTACATTACCTTTCTCTTTCACTCATCTATTATGACCATGGCTTTTTTCATTATTCCTATCGTTATGACCAGTGCACCAACAGATGGTGGTTTTGGCTGGGAAAAAGTAGAACTTTGGAAAGTTTATCTACCTGCTATAGTACTGGGAATCTTAGCCATGGGACCTTCTGCTATATTTGGTGAAAAGTATGGAAAAGGTAGAGAGGTATTTATGATCTCTGTTATCTCCATATTCTCTGGATTTATGGCAATGGGCTTTGCAACTTCAGCATTGGTATTTTCTATTGGTGTATCTCTCTTTATGATAGGTTTTATGATGTTTGAACCTCTTTTGCAAAGTTTTGTCTCTAAATTCGCCAAAGTGCATCAAAAAGGAGCTGCTATTGGAGTTGCCAATACTTTTGGGTACATTGGTATTACTTTAGGTGGTCTTTTAGCTGGTTGGCTTATGCAAAATTATGATCGAGAGACCTTATCTATGGTAGTGGGTGCCATAGCTATTGGTTGGTTTATTTGGGTCTATACCATGCCAAGTCCAAACAACCGTGGAAATGTTTACCTCCCACTTGATATTTTTGACCGTGAAAAAATAGCAGCACTTACAGAACATGAAGCCATTGTTGAGTCTTATGTCAATGAGACCGAAAATATTGCCGTAGTAAAATATGAAAAAGATTTAATAGATGAAGATGAAGTTAGAGGACTGTTAAGTTAATTTTTCACTACTCTCCCATTAGTGTTCAAAATGTGACACAATTCTTTAAGTAAAAGAGTTGTATCATAAAATAAGGACAAAATATGAAAAAGATAGTGATTTTATTTATATTAACAACCATTTATTCTTTTACACAAACTTTAAGTGTAAAAGTTTCACTGGCTCCCCATACGGATAGCCTCTATGGAAGCTGGAAACTTCAACATATTAATGCCTCTAACATAGACAATCGATTTAGAGGAAAACTTATAAATACCCGTAAGCAAAAATTTAGTAGATCACCCTACCATGTTGAAGGTACAGATATTGACATCTTTCAAAAAGTACTTTATCAACAAAACTTTTTAAAAAATGGATATTATAATCTTGAATGGATAGCTAAAAAAGGTACCATTGGTGATGAAATATGGAATAGAATTTCTCCACATACCAAGAGGTTATTAAAAGAGAGTAGATTTTTTAAAAACTATCATGCACAAGATGGTTGGGAACAACTTGACTGGTCCATGCTCTTAGCTGACTATATAAATAACTCTATTGAAACCATACCTAGCTATAAATTCAATATCAAAAATCACTCTAAAAGCACCATTCAAATCACAGGCTTTTATGCAAAAACCATCTTTACTACAGGAGGAGAAGCCTCACCTGGAGGAGCCTATCTTCCTACTGCAACAAAAGAGAACTACTTTCCCCTTCACTGGAATCATAAAAAGATTTTAAACTTAGACTACTCTATTATTATAGATAGCAAAAAGAGTGTCACCATTCCTATTAATATCTTTGTAAAAAAAGGAGCCATGGGAGACGGACCAGGAAGATTAACCGTAGCAATATATGTAAAGTATATGGAAAATAAAAAGAGGAAAGAGGAGTTGTTAACCATAATCTCCCAATCAGAAGATTATGGGTACCAGACAGGCTGGTGAAAATTATTTAAGTTCTATTTTTGCTGATTTTTTTAGTTTTTCAGTCTCTGCTTTTATAAGCTCTGTAAACTCTTTATTAGCCAACTCGTCTTTAATAGAATCCTCAACTTCTTCAAGTTTTTTAGTACTTGCGTCTTTTCTATCATCTAAGTAGATAATATGGTAACCAAATTGTGTTTTCACTGGTTTTTCAGTGTATTCACCTTTTTTCAACTTATCAGCAGCAGTAGAAAACTCAGGAACCATTCTTCCAAGCTCAAACCAACCTAAGTCACCACCATTAGGACCTGAAGGACCTGTTGACTTCTCTTTTGCCAATTTAATAAATGCTTCTTTTTTATCTTTTGCTGCATCTAACTCTTTTATAATAGCTGTTGCATTATCTTCACCTTTAACCAAAATATGTCTTGCTTTTAGTTTTTTAGGTATTGAATAATGACTACTATTCTTTTTATAGAACTCTTCTACTTTGCTTTTAGAGATACCATCTTTGATTTTTGTCATCTTCTCTTTCATCCAAATATCTAAAAGTAAACCTTTTTTAAGTTCCTCTAACTGCTTTTTATAATCATCAGATTTAGCAACATCACTTTTTTCTGCTTCTGCTGCTAAAAGCTTTCGCTCCACTACCATATCAAGAACTCTCTTTTTCATAGCAGGGTCTAATGTCTCAAATGTCATTCCTGAAGGTCCCATTGTCATGTCAATATCTAGTTGTGTAATCTCTTGACCATTTACACTACCATATTTACTCTCTGCGTGAACCATTGTCATAAACATCATTGATGCCAATGCAATACTAATCGTTTTTTTAATCATTTATAACCTTTTTATATTTTATTGTATTTCTGAAATTATAGGTAATAATTCTAAACGAATTATTAATAACCTAACATTTCCCCAAATTTACTTCTTTGTACTCTACATTCATTAAAGCACATGCACGTCTCATTACATTTTCATTGGTAAACCCAAACTTTTCAAAAAGTAAGTCAGCAGGAGCAGAGGCACCAAAACTTTCCATACCTAAAACATCGTCTGCATATCTATAATACTCTGTAGCTGTTGCAGCTTCTACAGCCAATACTTTTGTATTTTTATCTACTACCCTATTTTTATACTCTGATTCTTGCTCATTAAACAAGTCCAAACAAGGAACAGATACAACATTGGCTCTAATACCAAGTACTTCTAAGTGACATGCAGCTTGAAGACAAAGCATAAGTTCAGACCCCGAAGCCATTAGTGTAAAGTTTGCATCTTTACGTGCTTTTACTATGTATGCTCCATTTGCTACCTCACCAAAATCTCTTTTTGGTTTAAGCGTCTGAAGTTTTTGACGAGAAAGAACAAAACCATGAGGAGCATTAATACTAAGAGCTGTTTTCCATGCTTCCACATTTTCTGTAGCATCAGCAGGTCTCCAAACATAGAAGTTGGGTAAAGCTCTAAACTGGCTAATCTGTTCTATTGGTTCATGAGTAGGCCCATCTTCCCCTACACCAATACTGTCATGTGTCCATACAAAGAAGTTTTGAATACTGGTCAATGCTGCGATTCTTGCCGATGGTTTTAAGTAATCAGAGAAGACAAAGAATGTTGCATTAAAAGGAATAACCGTACCATAAAGAGCCATGGCATTGGTAATAGCAGCCATAGAGTGTTCTCTAATTCCAAAGTGCATGTTTCGCCCTTTAGGGAAGTCACCCATATCTTTTAAGTCTGTTTTATTTGATGGAGCCAAATCGGCTGAACCACCAATAAACGATGGAATAGCTTTAGCAATAGCATTTAAAATTTGACCATTTGAATCTCTAGTTGCCATAGAACCACTCTCAGTAAAATCAGGAAACTCAATTGCCGAGAAATCAGGATTAAGCATTCTATCCATCGCTTCATTTTGTTCTATTAGTGGTGCTTGTTTATGTAGGTGAATCCACTGTTTCTCTAACATATCACCTTTTTCAATAGCAGCTCTAAATCTCACCAATACATCTTCAGGGATATAAAAACTTTCAGCAGGGAATCCCTCTTTAGCTTTTGACTCAGCAATAATAGTCTCACCAAGTGGAGAACCATGAGTAGCTGCCGACCCCTCTAACTCCATAGCACCTTTACCAATTATAGTATTGGCAATAATAATAGTAGGCTTAGTTGCTGTTTTAACTTCATTAAGAGCTTTATCTATCTCATCATAACAGTGTCCATTGATTTTTTTAACATCCCAACCTTGAGCGATAAATCTTCCCTCAACATCTTCTGACCAAGCAATGCTGGTATCACCCTCAATAGTAATCTCATTACTATCATATATTAGTACCATGTTATCAAGCTGTAAATGTCCAGCTAATGAACAGGCTTCGTAAGAGATTCCTTCTTGTAAGTCTCCATCTCCACATAAACAGTAAACTTTATGGTCTATTAGCTCACAAGTTTCAGAGTTTACTTGGTTTCCTGTATATTTTGCAGCCATTGCAAAACCTACAGCATTGGCAATTCCCTGACCTAAAGGACCAGTAGTTATCTCCACACCATCTGTATGACCATACTCTGGGTGACCAGGAGTTTTAGAGTCAAGTTGTCTAAAGTTTTTTAACTCTTCCAAAGACAAGTCATAACCCCAAAGGTGTAAAAGTGAATAAATAAGAGAGGAACCATGTCCACCAGAAAACACCAAACGGTCACGGTTTAACCACTTTGGATTTTTAGGGTTATGATTCAAATGCTCACTTAAAACTACTGCAATATCTGCTAAACCCATTGGAGCTCCAGGATGTCCTGAATTTGCTGCTTGTACCATATCTGCTGCTAAAAATCTGATGGTATTCGCCATCTTTTTACGCATTTTATTCTCTTCTGTCATTGCCATTTTTATTCCTTTTTTCTTATACTCTAAATCTATCACAATTCGATAAAATCGAACCTACATAAACTAAATATAGATTCTGTTTTATCGAATATTATCTATGTCGATAAAGGTACTTATCCATAATTGGACGAAGTGCCTTTTGTAGTTTTTTATCAAATGAACCAAATTTACTTTGTAACTCATCTGCTAACTCCTCTGCCTCTTCAACACTTCTTTCTAAACCTATTAAGTTTATAAAAGAGTTTTTATCACCATCATTACCAGTAGGTTTTCCAGCCTCTTCATCACTTTGTGTTTCATCTATAATATCATCTTGAATTTGAAAAAGTAAACCCAAATCAATACCAAAACCATAAAGTTCGTCTTGTTTATTTTTATCAAGACCAACTATAATAGCTCCCATCAACAAAGAAGCTGCAATAAGTTTGGCTGTTTTATTTTTGTGTAGTACTTTAACCTGTTCAAGACTCAAAGGTTCATTTTCAAAATGTAAATCTATAGACTGCCCTAGTACCATCCCATAAGTACCACCATCACGTGCCAAAACTTCTACCAATTTTATCTTAATGTCATCTCTTAACGGTGCTTTTGCTATATGATAGAATGCTTCTGTATTCAGTGCATCACCTGCTAAAATAGCTGTTGACTCATCATAGGCAACATGTAAAGTCTCAAATCCACGACGCAGAGGTGCATCGTCCATTGCTGGTAGGTCATCATGTATAAGAGAATAGGTATGCAAAAACTCTAATGCCAAGGCAGGAGCCAATGCACCTTCAAAAAGCAAAGGCTCATACGCTTCTACTACAGACAAAAGTAACATCGGTCTAAAACGTTTACCACCAGCCAATAGCATTAAAGCTAGAGAACTGTTGTAATGAGGATGGAAAGTCTCTACGGTTGGTAAATGTTCTTGGAGATAGTTTTCAAATCGTTGCATAAATTATTCTTAATTTTTTGAGAGTATTATAACCAAATATGTTATAAATAATAACTATGAATTGTGTAATTGTGAGATTATTTTGTGTAAATTAAAGAAGAGAAGAAGGTAATCCGAAAACTACCTTCTATAAGCAGTAATTATACTGCTGTTACGTTTTCAGCTTGTGGACCTTTTTGACCTTCACCGATTTCAAATGTTACAGCTTGACCATCTGCAAGAGAAACTCTACCACCACTTGGATTGTTTACTTGTCTGAAGTGAACAAATACATCTGCTCCTCCACTTGCTTGTTCAATAAATCCATAACCTTTTTCATCGTTAAACCATTTAACAGTTCCATTAACTAATTCTGCCATTGTCGTACCTTTGTAAATATATAACTTCTCTGAAAAAATCAATTTCCAGATCAAGTCGAATCCAAATAAAGAAGAAATATATTTCCACACTCATCTTTCATCTTCAAACATTATATCTAGTTAAATTAAAATTCATCCATAAACTTGTAAAAAAATTAAAATATGACAATTTGGCATATTTTTAAAGCTTTTTTATAAACTATTGTATCAAAATTTATCTTTTCAAATATTAATATTCCATCTTTAAAAGATAGATTAGGATTAGATATTATTAAATTTAGGATAGAATTATAGGATGATAAAAAATAAATTTAGAATTTTATGCCAAAATTTCACAAATGATGAAAATCTTATTCACCAACTATGGCAAGAAATAGAGATAGCACACTCCGCTGAAAATAGATACTATCACACACTTAAACATCTTGAACAGCTCTATGTAGAACTTCCAAAACTTGATGTCGTTACAGAGTTTTCTATCTTTTATCATGACCTTGTTTATGATGCGTCTAAAGATAATAATGAAAAAGAGAGTGCAAAACTCTGTGAAGAACGACTTAACGTGTTAGGTGTTCCACAAAAACTTATAAAGAAAATTATTCAACTCATAAACGAAACAAAGACACATGAACCCAGTTCTCAAACCAATGCTCTCTTTTTAGATGCTGACCTAGCTATTTTAGGCTCATCTAAAAAAGTTTACCAAACCTATATAGAATACATACATAAAGAGTATGCTATTTATGATGATATTACTTATAAAAAGGGGCGAAAAAAAGTACTTAAAAACTTTTTAAAAAAGTCAAAAATCTACCAAAGTTCGTACTTTTATGATAAATATGAAAAACAAGCACAACAAAATATATTAATAGAGTATAATTCCCTAATAATATAACAAAGGAAGCTAATGTGCGACTTTAACAACTTAACAGATGAAGAGAAACTTCATTACCATACTATTTTAACAACAGTTGCAAATAACTACGGAGGCATAAACTTTTTTCTTCAACTACTTGAAGCACTTAGAGAGGCATCTCCTCACCCACTAAGTAGTAGGCATCAAGACTTTCTCTTTGACCTTGGCGACATAAGATGGGGCAAAACTATTTTTAATGATAAAATTCTACTCATAGAAAAACTAAGAAAAGAGAAAAATGAAGATGATAACGTATTAAAAAATAAAGAGGGAAAAGAGTATAAAAAAACCATAAACCTAATAAAAACACTAAGTCCTATAACTTTTTCAGTACGACCAGCACGAAGAGATGATGGAGAAGGTTTTGATTTTAAAGCATTTGATAAAATAGATGAAGAAACAATAAAGCTAAATCCACTTTTTGAAGCACTATTTTTTTGTTCTATAAATACAGTAAAAAAAATATTAAACTATAAATAATTTCCCAAAAGGGAAATTAAAAGAAAATTTAGTCATCACTCTTTTTATCTAAAGATTTTTTTTCTGATTTAGAAGATTTTTTTTCTTTCTTATCAGATTTTTTATCTGACTTAGTAGTTTTCTTTTCTTTCTTATCAGATTTTTTGTTTGAAGATTTTTTACTTGATTTAGCAGTTTTCTTTTCAGATTTTTTCCCACCACAAGTTACAGACTTAACATCATTCTCTACATTTTTAACAAGAACCTTACCAAAACCTTTGATTTCAAGTAAATCATCTGCTGACTTAAGTTTATTAGACTTTCTATATTTAAGAATAGAATTTGCTTTTTTCTCACCAATACCCTTAATACACATTAATTCATCTTTTGAAGCTGTCTGAACATTAATCGCAGACAAAAATGAAAGCGTTAACGCCAACATCACTAGTATTTTTTTCATTTATATTCCTTAGAAAATAGTATATGAGTAAAAAACTCACCCAAAAGTATAGTATAAAGAAGTGTAATAAATGTGATAGTATATATAAAAAGAGGTAGCGTTATAAATAAGTAAGTAAAAATAAAAAACAGTAAAGGGAAAAAAAGAAATAAGAAAAAGAAAGAAACTCAAAGAGGCAGCGACCTACATTCCCAATCCAGACAGGATAAGTATTATCGGCGATGGGAGGCTTGA
>JALVXD010000150.1 GCA_027038295.1 Campylobacteraceae bacterium | reverse complement strand
TTTATAAGCCTCAACAGCATAACGCCCAATCATCGCTGCATTGTCTGAACAAAATTCCAAAGGAGCAGTGTGTAAGGTTTTACCATACTGTTTACATAACTCTTCATAAGCACCACGAATATACAAATTAGCACTAGCCCCACCTACAATGGCAAAATCTTTTATCTTCTCTTTCTCAAAGATTTTTTTACTCTTTTGAATCAGATGAAGCCGTATAGCCTTTTGAAAAGAGGCAGAGATATCACATCGGTTTTGTTTGCTCATTTTATCTGCTCCACCAAGTGATTCAATGGCTAAACGCACAGCATTTTTAAGCCCAGAGAGTGAAAAAGCTAAAAGAGGAGAGTTTCGCAACGGCACAGGAAAATCAAAAGCGTTCTCATTTCCTTTTAGAGCCAACTGCTCAATAAGTGGACCCCCAGGGTAAGCAAGACCCATCATCTTTGCCACCTTATCAAAACTCTCACCGACAGAGTCATCTATGCTAGTAGCTAAAATGGTCATTTTCTCTAACCCCTCCACCCGAATAATCTGCGTATGCCCACCTGAAATAAGTAACACCAAAAGAGGTAATATCTGCTCTTTCCCAATAAAAAGTGAGTAGATATGCCCCTTAAGATGATGAATAGGAAGAAGAGGAATGTTTTTACTTACGGCAATGGTCTTAGCCATAGCAATCCCCTCTAAAAGTGTAACCGAAAGCCCAGGCTGATTGGTTACAGCTACAGCTTTGAGGTCATCTAAATAGGGCTTGGTATCTTCTAAAATATTGGGTAAGTCTATGGCATGAAGACGCGAAGCCAATTCAGGAACGACCCCACCGTAACAGGCATGTTTCTTCTCTTGGCTTATCTTTTTGTGAAAGATGAGTTCGTTGTTTTCTATTTTTGTTATTGCTATTGAGCTGTCGTCACAGCTTGATTCTATGCTTAGTATCATTTTCTTTTCTTTATAACTAGTTTTTCAATTAAGTCCCATTTCCCAAACCCACTATCTGCATTGATATGACCACCATTTTCTACAACTCTATAAGAAGCATTAATCGTATTAGCCATACTTTCAGCCTCATCAAGCTCTATCCAAGGGTCATTGTCTGAGACAATTAGGTGAACCTTTTTGGCGTGAACATCACTAGGGATTTTACAAGGAAAAAAGGTTTTAATGGTGGGTTCAGTCGTGCTAAGGCTAGGAGGAGAGACCATAAATAGCTTTTCAACTGTGGCTATATTCTCTTGGCAGAGCCAAAACCATAAGGTGTTGGCTAAAGAGTGACAGACAACCGTGTCAGGTTTAAACTCTTCTAAAAGTTGTTTGACCTGTTTTAGCCATCGGTTTTTGCTTGGGAAGTGGCAGTTGTCTAAGAGTGGGAAAGAGACTGTTCCGTAGTTTTTGGCAATTTGGGAGGCTAATTCACTTTGCCAATGTGGATGGTCTGAACCACCCCAACCGTGTAAAATAAGGGTTTTCATATTGAATTCCGTAGGGTGCCGTTTTCCAACGCACCTTTAAAAAAATTTGAAAAATAATTATGTATACCATTTTTTGGTGCGTTGGAAAACAGCACCCTACGGTTATTGTACATATTTTCTTACCTCTTTGTCTATCTCAATAATCTCTTTAATATCTTTAGCCTTAATATCTTCAAACTTCTTATACGCATCTAAAACCATTTTGCCCATACCAAAGAAGTTAATTTCATCTTTTTCAAACTTTTTAATTGCCTCTTCATTTACAGCATTGACTACTACTCCTAAGTGAGGGTTCTCTAAAAGGTGCTGTTTAATCTCCCAAATAGGGTAGCGTGAAGCCTCAATAGGTAAAAACTCTAATACTCCAATCTCTAGTAAGTTAACAGGAGGTAAAATTTCCTCTTCTACTTTTCCTCTTAGAGCAAAGGCAATAGGAAGTTTCATGTCTACCCCTGCAAAGTGGGCAGTGGTTGAACCATCTTTAAACTCGGCTAAAGCATGGATAATGGACTTTTTTTCTATGACTGCGTCAATATTGCTTGTGTTAAAGAGCCATTTGGCTTCGAGGAGTTCAAAAAGTTTGTTGGTCATGGTGGCAGAGTCTATGGTGATTTTGTTTCCCATTGACCAGTTTGGGTGTTTTAAGGCTTGGCTAAAGGTTGCTGTTTGCATATCTTTAATGTTCCAATCTCTAAAAGCACCACCTGAAGCAGTTATGTAAAGTTTGGAGAAGGGTCGTTCACCCATTAAGTACCATAACCCAAAGTGTTCGCTGTCGATAGGGACAATTTTACTCATGTCAATAAATTCACCTGCAACGACTAAGGACTCTTTGTTTGCAAGGGCAACTTTGCGTCCAAGCTCAATGGCTTTTAGAGTAGGGGCTAAACCTGTGTAGCCTACCAAAGCATTGACAATGGTTGGGCTAGATGTACGTTCTAAAAGTTCTAATATTCCTGAGTCTCCACAAAAAACATGAGGATGATTGACTTTTGCTTTATCGGACTCATTTGCAATAGCAACATACTTGGGGTTAAA
>JALVXD010000149.1 GCA_027038295.1 Campylobacteraceae bacterium | reverse complement strand
TCTTTATCTTCACCATAAATCTCTTTTGCTTTAAGCACAATGTGTTCAGGAACGCCATAACGCTCTGCTGTCTCAAAAGCGTAAGATTTACCGATACTCCCTTGTAAAAAAGTGTAGGTTGGTTGTCGTTTCTCTTCATCATAAAGGGCTGCTATGAGTTCTACATCATCGTCGCTACTCATAAGTGAAGCCAAACGTTTATGGTGGGTTGTGACTATAAAGGTTATCCCTTTTTTCTTTAGCTCATCAAGCATGACTCTAAAGAGAGATGCAGCTTCATCAGAGTCGGTTCCAAGTTCTATTTCATCGACTCCTACTATGGCATTCTCTTTTTCAAAAAGCTTGGCAAACTCTACCATACGCCCTGCAAAGGTAGAGATGTCATTTTTAACTGATTGTGGGTCGTCAATGACTGCTTCTATGCTTTTAAAGTGACCCACCTCTGTTTTTTCTGCATTACACTTAAATGGCAAAAGATTCTTAGACATAAATACAGCAGAGAGTAGGGACTTAAGCAACATGGTTTTACCCCCTGCATTGACCCCCGTTACCAACATAACCGATTTTTCAAGTGCTATGTTTACAGGTTTTGGATTCTCTATGGCAGGGTGGCAAAAACCTGCTAGGTTTACTACTTTTCGTTTCGATGGAAGTATAAAGTTAAAGTCATAAGCACGTGCAAACAGTACACGAGCTTGATAGTGGTCAAACTTGTCATACTCACGGTTTATAAACCTCATAAACAAGTAATGCTTGTGTAAGGTTGCTGAAAAGTTTTGACAGTAACGGTAGATAACCTCCTCTTTACGACTCAGAAGTACAGACTCTTTCTCTTTTAAGTGTGAGATAGACTGAGGTAAAATATAGAAAAACCCACCAGCAGTACGCCCAACAACCGAAGCTTTAAGCACTTTGTTAAACCCACCACGCACCAAAAGCGTCTCTTCTCCGTTTAAAAAGTGTACTTGGGTATCTACCAAATAATCTTTGAGCGAAGAAGAGTGAGCCAGTCTGTAGAGTTTATCTTTTAGTTCAGATTTGTTTTGTTTTAGAGCTTTCTCTATGTCATAAAGCTCTGGTTCACGTTCAGGGTTTATGTTTCCCTCATCGGTAAAGTACAAGATTATATCTGCTATCTCATCATCTACCGTAATCTCACGAATCCATTTGTTCAGAGGTTCAGGCAATGAAGAAGCTTTAAGTGCATTAAAATACTCCACCATTTGAACAAAAGCATAAATCTCCTCTAAAGAGAGAACCCCTTGTTTTTTTATACGGTTAAGTTGCTCATCAAGGTTAGGAACCTCTTTCATAGCAGGAAACTCCACTGATGAAAGAGCAGAGATATACTTAAAATGCTGATTAATATCACCCATCATCTCTATGGCTTTATCACGAGCATAAAATTTTTTAAAAGTCTCTATATGTTGGTCTAAGTCTAGTTTTTGTGTTATGGTTTTCATGTTTTTTTCTCCGTAAGGGTGCTTGTGTTGGTAGGGTTTTGGTTGTTAAAACATTTGTAGGGTGCTGTTTTTAACGCACCATTAAATAAAATTCGCATAAAATAAAATCTCGCCAAAAGGCTTAAAAACCCGTAGGTCGGGATGCACCACAGGCACTTCCAATGGTCGTCCTCTTCCCGACAAAAATAGGCATATAGAAAAAGCCTATCCAAACAAAAAATATCTGAACATCTGAATTTGACAAAAAATTCAAAATAAGCTATACTATTCTCAAAGTTCCCATCTACTGACAAGACTCCAAGGGAGGCTTCCAGAGATTTATCTTTGAATAGGTAGAATGGGTCATCTCTCATAATGATTTACCTCTCTTCCACTTGTCATTACATCTATACCGATTAGATACTGCTCTATTTTTCTATAAAAAACATCTTGATTCATCTCATATTTTCTAAAGATAGCCCAACTAATATAATCTACTATCTGTAAATTAACACTAGAAGCACTACAATGATGAAAAATATCATATCTTACACTTAGGTTACTCTTTTTGAGATACTCTTTAATCCCTTTTTTTAAAGCTCCAACTTGTTTCTTTTTATTTTTTTGAACAGGGAGTCTATCGGTTATAACTATAAAATTTTTATCTATTCTAAGTCTATCAAGTAGTCGTTGTATTGCAAAGTTTAAGTTCTGAATATAAAACTTATCTTTCTCTTTTCGTTTTGTAGGAGTTACTTTTGGTTTTTCTAAAATATAAGAGTAGGACATTACGCTGTTATTATCAAAAGAAGAGATAATATTAAACATCTCTTCTTTAATATATTTGTTATCTTCACAAGCATGAAAAGCCTCTATATCTAACCGTCTTCCATCTGTTTTGTCTATGTTTCTTTCTAAAACAGAGTAACGATAGTTTGATATATACTCATGCAGATTAAAAGGTCTAGTTTTAATAAGAAAATTAAACATATAATATTTAGAACCTTTTGCCGAAAAGTCCATATCTCCTGCTTCATCTACGAAAATGTATATGATGTTATTCATGAGTTGTGTCCTAACAATATAAT
>JALVXD010000148.1 GCA_027038295.1 Campylobacteraceae bacterium | reverse complement strand
TCGGTGGTGATTGTTGGGGGGATTATTAGCTCTACAATTTTGACGCTTTTGGTTTTGCCTGTTGGGTATTTGGTGGTTTATCGAAAGTAGATGAGGTGTTAGTTTGAAGTAGATAAAAGAAGTTTTGTCTTTAACTTCTCTACTTCAAAACAAGCCTCTTCAAAAAGCTCAAAATATTCTATCCCCTCTATGAGTAAATGTTTATGTCGTTCAAAAGAGTTGATAACTTTAGATGCTTTTTCATAGGCATTTTCTCTATTTCGTTGAATATGCTCAAAGGCAATGGCTCCGTTAATAAGACCTTTTACTAAGTTCTTAAGAGGGTGGTTGCTTTTTCGTAGGGGATGCCATGCTTCCTCTAGGGCTTCATGAGCATCAAAATAATCTTCTGATTTTAGAAGCGTTAAATAACGCTTTAACGCTCCTTCTAAATCATGATTTTCTTTGAGCATTGATTACTCCTTTGTAAAATACTAAGCAGTATAGCCAGTTTCATATAAATAGGAGTAAAATTATCTGATTTTAATTATCAATAAAACTAATTAAAGAATAAATTTTTCTTAATCATCAGTAGAAAAAACTACACACAGTTACTGCTTAGACTCTATAAATGTGAATTTATTGATATTATCATTGAAAATTAATCAAAAACGCTATAGACTATTCATCTAATAAATTAGGTTATTAATTAAAATAACTATAACTTATGATAATTATAAAAATGAGGAGGAAACATGAAATTAGGTTTTTTAGTCGATCTTAACCTTTGCATGGGTTGTAAAGGGTGTGAGATTGCCTGTAAAGTTGAAAATGAAGTGCCATTAAGCTCTTGGCGTTTGCGTGTAAAATACATAGATATAGGGACATTCCCTGATAACTCACGTTCGTTTACACCATTAAGATGTAACCATTGTGAAAATGCTCCATGTGAGAGAATTTGTCCCGTATCGGCACTACATTATTTAGATAATGGAATTGTTAACGTTGACAGTTCAAGATGTATTGGTTGTGCTGGGTGTATGATGGCATGTCCTTATGGAGCAATCTATATGGATCCAGAGTCAAATACAGCTGATAAGTGTACTTATTGTGCTCATAGAATTGAGAGTGGTATGATGCCAGCTTGTGTGGTTGCTTGTCCTGTTGAAGCAAATATATTTGGTGATGTTGAAGATGAAAAGTCTCATATCTCAAGATATATTATGGAGCATCAAGGTGATGTTCAAGTAAGAAAACCTGAAAAACATACCAATCCTAAACATTATTATGTTGGTGGTGGTAATCAAACACTTAATCCTTTAGCTCATGAGAGAATTGAAGGTTATGGATTGTTTAATAACATTACGCATTTAGAAACGTTGGGTGACCCTCATCACTCTATTTTAGAGAGATTTACAGCACCAATTTTTGGTGGACATAATGATCATCTAAAAAATGAAAGTTTTGTAGATATGCCAAATGATGCAGACGAAGGTCATGAGTCTCATGAAGAAGAAGGAGGTCACTAATGGATCACGGTACAGTTATAGAAGCAACCAAAGCAGTTGTTACTCTTGATGTTGCTCTCCCTGGAATAATCTGGGGTTGGATGATTACACTTAACATGTGGGCAAAAAGTATTGGTACAGGTGTTATACTTATAGGTGCTTTTTTACTCTATAGACACAAAAAAGAGGAGATGCCTAACCTTAGATGGATGATGCCTCTTATCTCTTTTATTGCTTTAAACGTATTTTTATTGTTTACTTTACTAGATTTACACCAGCCGTTAAGAATGGTGAATATTTTCTTACACCCACACTGGACTTCAGCAATTACAGTTGGTGCTTGGATGGCTTCACTCTTTACTGGATTGGTAACAGTAATGTTGGCAATAGGTGTTTTAGACGCGTTCCCTGAACTGGGTCGTCATCTTGGAATTGCTAAAAAAATAAGAGAGAAATCTTCTTTATATGAAAAGATTTTCCCATTTGTAGTCTTTTTAGCACTGCCAGTGACCATGTATACAGCGATTATTATGGCAGAAGCGAGTGCTAGAGAATTATGGGCAGCACCAGCAGAGTTGGTACAAATGTTATTTGCAGCAATGATGGTTGGTTCAGCATCTCTTATTCTTGTTTCTGAAAAATGGTCAGCAGAAGCTAGAAGAGATTTAACTTTAATCTTAGCTCTTTCAGTTGCTTTATCATTTATTATGTACATGGGAGAGTATTTCTTCTCATTTAAAGCAGCAGAAGTAGAAGCAACATTGGCATATGTTCATTCAGGTGGCGAGTATTTTACACAGTTCTGGGCAGCAATGGTTCTTGGATATATTATTCCATTCTTTATAGCAATGGGATCACTAAAAGTTGAAAATAGAACAATGATGAAATTTGCAGCAGTAACGACATTTATAGGTCTTTACCTTGCAAAAAGTACGTGGCTAGAAATTCCACAAATGATACCGTTAAGTTAAGGAGATACATATGGTTAAGAAAATGAATAACGAAAACTCTTCTTTCTTTGAAAGTAGACGAAGTTTTTTAAAAGGGACAACATACACTGTAGCAG
>JALVXD010000147.1 GCA_027038295.1 Campylobacteraceae bacterium | reverse complement strand
GGACATCTTAAAAAGGTCAGCACTTCCTGTAAGTAGAAACATTCCTGATTGATTTTTTTCATCTACAGAGATTTTTAAAGCACTTATTATCTCTGGAACCATCTGAATCTCATCTATAACCGATGGTGTTTTAGAGAGCTGTTCTATAAAGGGTTTAGGGTTGTTCTGTGCTGTTAGTTTAGTTGCCTCATTATCAAATGTGTAGTAGTTCATTCCTAGCTCTTTGGCTATCTCTTTAGAGAGTGTTGTCTTTCCACTCTGTCTAGGTCCATTAATAGCAACAACTCTAAAATCTTCTAAAAGTTCATAAACCATAGAGGTAATATTTCGTTTAATATACATGACATATCCTTACAAGAGATAATAACATATTATGAGTTAACACTAGATATATTATGAGTTAACATAACTTATATTATGAATTTAACACCAAAAGGGTCAAGTCTTTACTATTAATTATAAATTTGAGAATGCTGATGAGTCTATTGAGTTGTGTAACTGTTTTTATATATGGAGTTCATAGACATTCCCAACCAAAGGTTGAGGAACGAATAAATTTGTTAATATTTTTGATTTGGTATCATAAATATGGGCAGACACATCGGTCTACCCCTACGGGTTAATACTTCTCCAAATACCACTCAACCGTCTTAACAATCCCCGAGTCAAAATCATCATCGGCTAACCAGCCAAGTTCTGTCTCTAGTTTGGTGGCATCTATCGCATAACGTCTGTCATGCCCTGCTCTGTCTTCTACAAAGGTAATGAGTTCTTTATAGCTTTTATCTGCTGGAACCTTTTGGTCTAAAATAGTACAGATGGTGTCAACTATTTGTAAGTTGGTTCTTTCATTTCTGCCACCTACGTTATAGATATTGCCCTCTTTACCTGTATGGTAGACCAAATCTATGGCTTTACAGTGGTCGAGTACATAGAGCCAGTCACGAATGTTTTTTCCATCACCATAGATAGGAATAGGCTCATGAGCTAATGCTTTTCTAATGATGGTTGGTATTAACTTTTCGTCATGCTGTTTTGGACCATAGTTGTTTGAACAGTTGGTTATAACAGTATTGAGTCCATAAGTCTCTTGGTAGCTTCTTACCACCATATCTGAACTCGCTTTACTTGCAGAGTATGGTGAGTTTGGAGCATAAGGTGTCTCTTCGGTAAAGAGGTCAGTCTCATTTAGTGTTCCATAGACTTCATCGGTACTTATATGGTGAAATCTGCACCCTTTATGGTTCTCTTTATAGGTAAATGGTTTTTCCATCCACTTTTTATAGGCTACATCAAGAAGTGTAAATGTTCCTGTTACATTGGTCTCTATGAAGACTCCTGGGTTTTTAATGGAGTTGTCTACATGTGACTCAGCAGCAAAGTGAATTACCCCTTCTATGTCATGTTTTTCAAAAATATACTCTACAAGCTCACGATTACAGATATTGCCTTTTATAAAGGTATAACGGCTGTTTCCTTCTACCTCTTTTAAGTTCTCTAAGTCACCTGCATAAGTTAATAAATCTAAATTTATGATGTTATAGTTTTGATACTTTTCTAAAAAATATGGCACAAAGTTTGAACCTATAAACCCTGCACATCCTGTTACTAAAATATTTTTACTGCTCATAATAGTCTACTCCATATTCAAACAAATCATCTGTTTCATTTAGCAGAGGTTGATTTTTATCTTTATCTGATAGATTGAACATGTCACTATTTAACATCCAATCAATTCCTAATGCTTCATCATTAAAAAATATACCTCTATCATTTTGAGGACTATAGTAGTTGTCCACTTTATAAGCAAAAACAGTATCATCTTCCAACACTACAAAAGCATGAGCAAAACCTCTAGGAATAAAAAGTTGTCTTTTGTTTTCAGCAGAGAGTTCTACTGCTACATGTTTTCCAAAAGTTGGGCTACCTTTTCTAATATCTACAGCCACATCAAGAACGCGTCCTTGAATAACACGTACCAGTTTGGTTTGTGCAGCAGGAGCAAGTTGATAGTGTAAACCTCTTAGTACCCCCTTAGAGCTTTTCGACTCATTGTCTTGGCAAAAGTTTACTTTATAGCCTAAGAATGCTTCTAATTTATTTTGACGAAAAGTCTCTACAAAATAGCCTCTACTGTCCCCATGTACTTTAGGTTCTATAACAATCACATCTGCAATATCTGTAGGTATAAACTTCATTAACCCTCCTTAATAATAGCATCGAGTTTGGACTCATTGGCTCGGCGAATCATATACTGACCATATTGGTTTTTCTTTAATGGCTCAGCCAATCTTAAAAGCTCTCTTTGGGATATATAACCTTTATCAAAAGCTATCTCCTCTAAACAAGCAATTTTGAGTCCTTGTCTCTTCTCAATAACCTGAATAAACTGACTCGCTTCAAGTAAAGATTCATGAGTTCCTGTATCGAGCCAAGCATAACCTCTTCCCATCAACTCTACCATTAAACGCTCTTCTTTTAAATAGTCTTGATTTAAAGAGGTAATCTCTAACTCACCTCTATCACTGGGTTTTACCATTTTTGCTTTTTTTA
>JALVXD010000146.1:2103-2560 GCA_027038295.1 Campylobacteraceae bacterium | reverse complement strand
AACGAAGCAAAAGTAACAATAAGCATAAACCCAGTAAACGACACCCCAATTGCAAAAGATGATAAAATTACTCTAAAAGAGGATAACAATAAAACAATAAACCCTCTAACTAACGATACAGACATAGATGGCGATGCTCTTACAATAAAAAGCTACACAAACCCAACAAACGGTAAAGTAATAAAAACAGCCAACAATAAATTAATCTACACTCCAAACAAAGACTACAACGGCAAAGACAGCTTTACTTACACAATAACAGACGGCAACGAAACAGCCCAAGCTAACATAACACTAGCTATTAATCCTGTAAACGATGCACCAGTAGCTAAAGATGACAACACAACACTAAACGAAAACGAAACAGCAAACATAAAACTAATAGCCACTGACATCGATAGCCAAAAGCTAACATATAAAATAACCAAACAACCAACAAACGGTAAACTACAAGGCA
>JALVXD010000146.1:0-2093 GCA_027038295.1 Campylobacteraceae bacterium | reverse complement strand
ACCTACATTCCAAATAAAGAGTTCTTTGGAAAAGATAGCTTCGCATACACTGCAACAGACGATAAAGGTGCAGAGTCTAAAGAGGCTAAAGTAAACCTAACAATATTACAAACAGCAACAGTTAAAAACTTAGAGCTAAAAGTAGATAAACTATCTCTAAATAAAGATACAACTACAAAACTAGAATTAACCCCAATTCTAAGCAAAGGTAAAGTAACCCAAAAATTAAAAGATGCCATCGCCAATCCAGAGTTTGTCGTAACACCAAGCGATGCAGTGCTGATCAATCCTCAAACCAAAACCATCCTTGCTATTAAAGACACCAATGTCACCATTCAAGCCAAAGTGAATAATGCTCTCTCAAACAAAGTCGCTCTCAACATCTACTGGGAGGTCAATGGGTATCGACTGCCCCCTGAGCCTGATCCAAAGATCAACAATGCCACACTGCTTGGAGTGGACTCTAACGACAATGGGGTGCGGGATGATGTGGAACGGTGGATTTACACGCGCTACAAGAAAAAGCATCCGATCTACATCGCATTAGCCATGGATGGTGCCGAAGCTTTTCAGGAAGCCCTCAAAGGTCAAGAGCATTATGCAAAAGCACATGAGATGAGTACCTGGGCGATTGATTGTTCTGATTACTATAAGAACTATGCACAGATATTAGATCATGATAAAAATATTATAGATGAAGACGACAGGATTGTCGGAAGAGAGCTCCTTTCCAAGGTCTTGACAACCCAAGAGAGGATTGATGCATACATGGAGTATGACCACTCATTGAGTGGGGGTATTTATCAGTTAACAAATTTTAATAATCTTAAGCCTCACTGTAGTAGCAGAGTCAAGGAAGTACTCAAATGAGACGTATTATTCTAATATTTATTGCAGTTACCTCTTTGATGTTTGGTGCTAAAACCGATGTCTATTTCGGAAATGGAATTTTGACGATCGAGATTGATGCAATTCAGAATGCAAAACTTTTAAGAAAAAGCATTTTAATCAACATTTACAAAGGAAAAACCAGTAATTTCAATCAAGACATTTCAAAAGTCTCCTACGCCTACAACCAGACCAGGGGGATGATCAAAGACCTCTTGGAGTCGGATATGCAAAAGACATACCTCAAAGGAGGCCAGCTCAAAGAAGAGTTTGATCGTGCCTTTGCCGATGCCCACGATCTGACGACTGAAGATTTGAAGAAACAAATCAATGCCTACATCCAATCCCTTGCCACTGACCACAGAGTCATCGTGGTGGCTCACTCTCAAGGGAATCTCTTTGCCATGATGTCCGCACAGTTTCTCTCACGCAGTACGGATGCGTTTCATGTGATTCATGTCGCGTCACCCGATGATCACTTTGTGGACGATGATGTTGTCGGGTGGGACAATGATCTCGTGGCTGCTTATGCGGATGGGGATCAAGGATTGATTCCGTGTAGAGTCCGAAAAGTTAGATGGAACTACATTGGCAAGTATGGTGACAATGCTGAAACCATTGAAGGGTTTACTCCTGCATCAAATTATATTCGAAAAGAACAGATCACCTCTTTTCATAATGAAAACTTTTCGGTTGAAGAATCTGGATACGTAGACAGTGGTATCGGAAAATACAACGCACTTGTCCATGCATTTACCTTCTAGATGGGTAGACCCCTAAAGGTAGACCTAGAGAACCCTACTGCTAACCTCCCTTTGAGCCAGCAAGCTCCAACGAAGTTTACAAATGTACCCAACGGAATAGATTGGAGTGATTTGAATGACACATCAGCACGCGGTATCATCTTGGGTTATCTCTCAAAACAATTAGAGGAAAATGCCAAAGTCAATAACAATCCTCCAAATGATTCGGACGACAATGCCACCGATGGAAGTTCGGATGACAATGCCACCGGTGGTACCGATGACAACAGCACAGATAACGGCAGCGCCGACAACAATAGCACCACCGACCCCAACCAAGACCCAAATAAAGTATGCGTAAGCAACTTCTTTAAATATTATGGTGATGGAACAATACAAGATGATCTTAAAAAAGGTGATAAAGATGCAGAATTATATGATGATGGCACAAAACACCAAGTA
>JALVXD010000145.1 GCA_027038295.1 Campylobacteraceae bacterium | reverse complement strand
TAAACCTGTAATCATAAGTCAACCAGGCGTTGTCCTAACCTTTGATGATAGTCATGCTTCTAACTGGAATAAGATGCAAGAGACGTTTAAAGAAAAAGGGGCTGTAGCAACATTCTTCTGTAATAGATGGGCCGACTATAGTGAAGACTGGGATATTAAACCAGAGGAAGAAGCCATACTAAAATCATTTCAAGACGATGGACATGAGATTGGCTTTCATACGGTAGGACATTTAAATACAAGAGATAAAAAATATGACAATGAACCCAATAAAGCACAAGCCTATTTTGATGATCAAATTGCTCCTGGTATTGCAAATATGAGAGAGAGAGGCTTTGAACCTACAAGTTTCTCTTATCCTTTTATGTCAAGTCAACCAGCACACGATGCACTTATTCGTCAGGAGCTTCCACATATACGAGCTTTTTTTGCTCATGTAACCCTTATTGATAACCCAGAAGATATATCATTAGAGACCATTAGAAAACACCTTGAAAAGATAAAAAAAGATAAAGACATTGAAGTCTTTTTAAGTCATTGGATTCTTGATAAAGATTTTACATCAGATAATCCAACCTATAAATATAGAATATCGAAAGAAAAACTTATAAAAATTATGGACATGGTTAATGAACTTGGCTTAAAATTCTATACTTTAGAAGAGGCTCATAATATTTATATGAACCAATAATAACTTCTTATGTAAATGTACGTTCTATGAGCCAATTTAGGTAGAAAATTTTCCTTTCTACTTAGTACTTTAACTAATTTTTAAACTTATTCTTTATTAAAATTATTATATAATATATTTAAAATAATTTTAAGGAAAAACATTGAAAAAAAGATTAATACTATTTATATTACTTCCTGCTATCGCTTTAGCTACCAATACTAGTAGCTTTTATGAGCGTGCTTACGCTTTACAACAGCATACTAAAAAAATATCTCTACAAGATGCTCCAAGAAAAGTCTATAGATATAGAACGAATAGAATCTCACCCCAAAATAGAAGGGTTATTAATAGACGAGTTGTGAGAAAAATGGCTCCAAGAACATTTAATAGAACAGCAAGAGTACGAATTTCACCTGCTGACGCAAGAAAGTTTTTCTATGCAAATAGAGCTGCTAAAAATGGAAATGCAAAGGCTCAATTTGACTTGGCACTTATGTATGCAACAGGCAGAGGTGTTCAAAAAAATGAAAGAGTAGCTTTTAACTGGTTTCATAAATCAGCAAGAAATAATTATGCACCTGCAAAACACTATATGGGTATCAGTTTTCTTCAAGGTCGAGGTGTTAGAAAGCAAAAAGAGTTAGCACGTTATTGGTTTAGATTAGCAACAAAGCAAGGGTATAAAGCATCAGCTGTTTATCTCTCTAAAATAGATGCAAATAGAGTGTAGTAGATGGAAAAAAAATTACAATTTTATTTAAAAAACTTAATTCATAATGGGGGAAGTGACTTGCACCTTAAGTCAGGTGCGATTATTCGTCTCCGTATTAATGGTGACCTATTAAAATTAGGTGACAAAGAGATAACTCATGAAGAGTTAGATGGTATAGCCAAAGCAATTTTAACAGAAAAACAATACCGTGACTTGGTAACAAATAAAGAGTTAGACTGTACCTATATACTAGACGAAAATAATCGTTTTCGTGTTAACTTCTTTTATCAGTTAAATGGTTTAAGTTCTGTTATGAGAATTATTCCAGTAAAGATTCTGACGTTAGAAGAGTTATCTTTACCTCCTATTATTAAGGAGTTGTCCGAGTTACATCGTGGGCTTGTATTGGTTACAGGAGTAACTGGGTCTGGAAAGTCAACGACACTAGCAGCCATGCTTGACCATATAAATCGTACAAAGAAAAAACATATTATTACAGTTGAAGACCCTGTAGAGTTTGTTCATAAAGATAGAGAATCACTTGTTTCACAAAGGGGAATAGGTCAAGATTCTCACTCTTTTGCCAATGCTTTAAAAGGTGCTTTACGTGAAGACCCCGATATTATTTTGATTGGGGAGATGCGTGATTTAGAGACTATAGAGATAGCACTTCACGCTGCCAATACAGGACACTTGGTGTTTTCTACACTGCATACACTTGATGCAAAAGAGACCATCAATAGGGTTATTGGTATGTTTCCTAAAGAGGAGCAAAATCGTATACGTATAACCTTATCTTCTGTTTTAGGGGGTGTGGTTTCACAAAGATTGGTAAAAACAGTAGATGGGAAGAGAGCAGCAGCCATTGAGGTAATGAAGCAGACACCAAGAATATCTGATTTGATTGCAAATAATATGGATTATGAGATACTTGATACCATTGAAGAGGGAAAAGAGATTTATGGTTCACAGTCATTTGACCAAGCACTGTTGGACTTGTTTAATAGTGGACGTATTGATAGAGATACTGTATTGGAACATGCAACAAATCCATCTGATCTGAAGCTTAAGCTTCAAGGAATAGGACTCTCTTCGGGAAATGGTGACTTAAATTCAAAAGATAAAGAAGATAAAGATATTTTTGATTTAAAGGCTATAGAAGAAGAATAGGGTTTATACTATTTACT
>JALVXD010000144.1:2377-2583 GCA_027038295.1 Campylobacteraceae bacterium | reverse complement strand
TAAAATCAATCTTAGCAATATCTCCATGAACTACATTCCACTCTGGTCGGTTTTTCTTGAGTGTCTGGGTTGCATAACGGTCAAAGTCATTAAGAAGAAGATGCTCTATTCCTGCTTTTTCCATACCAAGAGCCATACCCCCTGCTCCTGCAAAAAGTTCAATAGAACTGTAAGAAGTAGAATGCTTTAATAGATTATCAATTAAC
>JALVXD010000144.1:0-2367 GCA_027038295.1 Campylobacteraceae bacterium | reverse complement strand
CTCCTTTTAATTTTTCTTTATTATACAAAACAAAACCATTAAAGAAGCAGTAATATGTCAAATTGTCATACTTTCTATATAATAATAAAAAATCATCTGAAACTTAATAATCCTTAATATTAATTATATAAGGACAAACAATGTTTGCAGAATTTAAAAAGTTTCTAATACAAGGTAATATGGTCGATTTGGCTTTGGCATACCCTATGCTTATAGAGCCAAATCAAAAACAACCTCATTAAAAACTTCTCCATTAATCTGTAAGACCAATTTATGCTCTCCACTATAGAGTTTACGTGTACTCATATTGGCTTTAAACAGATGTTTTTTACTTATCGTTTTCAACTCACCTTTTTTTAAATTTAACTTTTTAATTTTATGCACTTTCGGAGTTAATTTTCCTACTTTGGTCTGAAAATATAAAATATAGTCAACCATCAAAGCCTCCTCTTTTTTTGCTTCTATGTCAAAAGAAAAAATCAAACTCTCCCCTACTTTAAGAGCCAGACTTTCTACATGAAAATTCTTCACTTCTATCGCAGGATTTGCATGATAACCCAGCAGAGCCAAAGCCTCTTTATTCCCATCTTTTACCAAGGTTCTAAGTGAGTGAGAAAGTATAAACTCCATCTCTTTTTCATCTTGCTTTTTAGAATCTCTCCAACGCTTAAGTGTCTCAACCACTAAAGGAGCATCTATTTTAGCTATATCATTCAAATGGTTCGCCACAGAACGGGTAACAAAACGTGTTTTGTCCATATATAAATTATCTAAAATAATTATGGGTTTAGTATATTCACTATTTAGTCTCTTCCCCCAAGGCAACTTAGGACGACACCCCTCAGATGCCAAACGCCGTTCATGGTAGTTTACTGACAAAGAACAAGCTTCTAACATAGTAAAACTCTGTTCTGGAAATTCATTTATAAAGTCACGAATAGCATACTCAACCGTAAACCGTTTTGTCATCTCAGCTAGGGCTTGTAACGAAAAATCTAAATGCTCTTTACAACAGCCAAATGAGGCAACAAAATCAGAATAAGGAGCATATATAAACTCACCAAAATCATCATCTATTTTTTTTGGGTCAAGTTCAGCTGGAAGTGCTTTAAGTAAAATGTTCACAGCTTCTACATAATCATTAGGAAGATATTTAGCCAACATATTACGTATATGCACTATTCTCTCTTTTAATTCAAGCTCATCAAACTTAGTAGTTACCTCTTTTTCAAATGCTTCTTGCTCAAAAGGAGCATAAACATTTTTAATTTCAGAGGCTATTTGATGTACTTTTTTGGGGTTAAATAGTTCATCTTTTAGTGAAAATTTTTCTGACATTAGTTATTCTTTACCATCACACTCAAGCACCTCACCCAACTGACTCCCAACATCATTTCCCCACTCTGACATCATCTCAAAGATAGGAATAAGTTTTTTTCCATGTTCTGTAATGGTATACTCTACCTTTGGAGGGACAACGGGGTAGACTTTTCTAGTGATAAGCTGATGCTTTTCCAACTCTCTAAGAGTTTGTGTTAGCATCTTTTGGGTGATTTTTCCCAATACTTTTTTAAGCTCTCCATAACGCATGGTCTCATCTTTTAAGTACCATAAGATAAGAGCTTTCCACTTCCCAGAAAACATATCTAGGGCAAATTCAAAAGAACAAGCATAAGTTTTTTCATTGTAAATTAGCTTCATTAGTATCCTTTTGGTATGTATATACCTTTTTAGGTAGTTCTTGACATTATAGCATACATATGATAATCTTTCAAAAAACCTAAGGATGTAAAATGAAAAACCAATTTATAGAAGCAATGGCATTTAGACATGCTTGTAAACTCTTTGATGAGAGTAAAGAAATATCAGATGAAAACATTCGCTATATCTTAGAAGCAGGACGAACATCTCCTTCTTCATTTGGTATGGAAGCGTGGAAGTTTTTAGTCATTACGAACGAAGAGCTAAAAGCAAAACTACGCCCTCTATGTTGGAATCAAGTTCAAATTACCTCTTGTTCTCATTTGGTTGTGGTATTGGCAGGAATAGAAAATGCCAAACCAAGTTCAGGCGAACCTCAAAAACGCTTTGGAAGACGACCACTAAGCCCTGAGCAGATAGAGGGCTACATTGACCTCTACTCTAAGCACTTAACAAACACATTAAGTTCGGATGAAAATATCTATAATTGGACAGCTAGACAAACCTACATAGCAGCAGGAAACATGATGACAGCTGCAGCATTTATAGGCATAGACTCTTGCCCCATCGAAGGCTTTGAAAAAAGTGCTGTTGAAGAGGCTTTAGGTTTGGATACTACACAGTACCAAGTAGCTATGTTACTCCCCTTTGGCTACCGAATTAATG
>JALVXD010000143.1 GCA_027038295.1 Campylobacteraceae bacterium | reverse complement strand
GCCAAACCAAAGGGATTGTATCGGTCTTAAAAACATGGGATATGGACAAAGTGGTCTATAATTTAGATATTGACGAGCAACAAGCAATGGAGTATGGGGTAAATCGTTCTGATATTACAAAACAACTTCAGATGATGTTGCGTGGTGTTCCTGTGGCGACTTTTCCTAAAGCTAACTCTATAGACTATACTGTGAGAGTGTGGCTACCACAAAAACAGATAGATGACTTTAGCACCATTTTAAATACCTTAATCGTTACCCCAAAAGGGAAAATCCCTCTAAGCAAAATAGCTAAACTTGACTCAAACAAAGAGCCAAGCACCATTACAAGAGATGGGTTAAACTACACTTTAGAGGTTTACGGAAACAGAGAAAAAGGGGCAATCTCTCACATTATGGCAAACCTAGAAGAGCAACTCCAAAAGGTCAAACTCAACCCCAATGTAGAGATGGAACAGATAGGAGAGCAAAAACAGTTTAAATCCTCAGCCGAACGAATGGTAGGGGCGATTATTGTGGCTGTCTTTTTGATACTCTTTACACTTATTGGAATGTTTCATTCGGTCAAAATATCACTTATGATACTCTTCTCAATTCCCTTAACCATTATAGGAGCGTCATGGACAATGTTAGCCATAGGTTACCATGTCTCTATGCCTGCAATGATGGGATTTATGTTGCTTTCAGGGATTATTGTAAACAATGCTATTTTACTTATTCACTTTGCACTAGAGCAGATAAAAGAGGGAATGAATAAAAGAGACGCTATGCTAGAGTCAATTAAAATCAGAACCCGACCTGTGCTTATGACGGCGTTTGCTGTCTCGGTTGGTATGTTACCTGTGGCACAAGGAACAGCGATTGGACTAGAGAGACTCGCCCCTCTTGGAGCTGTGGCGATTGGTGGGCTTGTTGTTGGGACTTTGATGACGCTGATTTTTATTCCTGTTGGGTTTGTTTGGTTGGTGGATGAAAAAAGTGTGGTGGAGGAGTGAGGTTACTCCTCTGTTTTAAAATGGATTAATAATATTTAGAACTCCATCAACCACTAAGCCCTCTTGCATATCTTCTGAATAGAGTTTTGTACAATCACTCTCTAAAGCAGAAGCAACAACCAATGAATCCCAATAAGAGATGTTATATTGTTCTCTTATTTGAAATGCTTTGGTATAGGTTTGTGCTGTTAGAGTTTCAACCGATGCTATGGTAAAAACATTCTCTTGTATTGAGTTAAAAGCTATATCGTCATCAATTTTAAATTTTCGTACCATATTAAAATGAAGTTCATTTAAGACTTGAACAGATACTACAATATCATCTTCATTATAAAGCTTTGTCAACAACTCCAAAGACTTAACTCTTTTTGGTAAATCTTTCTCTTTGTCGTTCTTTTTAGGTTTAGTTAGAGCGTAGAGAAGAATATTTGTATCAATAAAAACTCTATCTCTCATATATCTCATCTCTTGATGCGATGTTACTATAACTGTCTATCTGTATAGGGTTCAAAAATCCTTTTGGTAGACTTTTTTTATAAGGTGTAGGGTTTATTTGGTTGTTACTTTTATAAGTTTTATTGGTAATTATCTCTAAACCCTCATTTGTAAAACGATTTAAAAAATGTAATATTTTATCAAATAACTGTTCATTTTGTACATTAAGTGTAATGGTCATTTTTTAGCCTTTACTTGGTTTTGTTTTAAGTATATCAGAAAGTTGTTGAAAGTGTGGTGGGTGTGTAAGTTTCAAGGTTGTTTTTTATTGTGTATTATCTATACTTAAAGCTTTTGTTTTGGATTATTTTAAGTTTTGTTTATAAAAGGGTTTTGCCCCCCTGTGGGGAATGGCGAGTTTCTCGTTAGAGTTATTACAGAAAAACTCTAGCCTTTATCGTTCTTTGTAACTCATCCAAAAAGACTCTAGCCTCTAAACACTTCTGTTTACTATAAGCCTCTTCCTCTCTTTTTTTCTCTTTGTAAAACTCATCATCAGACTCATATCGTTTAACAAAAAACTTGCCATCTCTATACCCATATATCAAAAAACAATACTCCAAATATCTAACAAATTCTTCATGATATGACTCTTCATGAGTATTTATAAACTGTACAAGATGAACTGATGTGGTAACCTAAATTCATACAACTACCTTCAAGAAGGATAAGTTAAAATATAGAGTATGAAAGAAGGAAAAAATTTCTCTATTGAGTCCATAAAAGATAGATACCCTGTAGAGTCTTCATTAATAGGAATAGAATGTTTTCTGTATTGAGTGTACTCTTGTTCTGTTATGGGTACTAACAGACAGCTCTTTGTTTTAAATTTTAATATCAGTTCTTTTTTAGGCATTGGCTCTTCTCAATGATTTATTTTATGCGTATTTTACAGTAGATGTTGTTGTTTTTTATTGAAGAGTATATTTATGTGATATAATATTTTTTTTAATTAGATAAAAGAAGGACAAAAAATGGGAATGTTCGACACTGTAATTTTTGAAAAACCTATTGTCTGTAAATGTGGTCAAAAAATAGAATCAACGCAAATTAAAGAGTTTGAATGTATGCTAGATACCTATCATGTAGGTGATATGATACCATCTGCTCCAATGTTTGCTCTTTTTGAAGAGTGGGACTACTGTTCTAACTGTAAAGCAACCATAGAGTTTTATGTTGCTTGTTCGTATAGTATTTATTTGGGTGTTTATAGCTCCTATAAGGAAGCCAAAGAGGCAATAGATGGGTTTAATATGGAGAAGCTTTTAAAGTTTTATGCTCAAAGAGTACCCAAGCAAAATAGAGGGATGTTTCACCAAAGTGATAAGCAGTTTATGGAAAAAGTGGTTAAGTTTTATGATGCCCCTAAACCTAAAAAAGAAAAAGAGAATAAATTTGTTGCTCTCTTCTCATCGCTTCATGATTTTAAAGAGGAGACAGCACTGGAGGCGATTAAAAATTATCTCAAACAAGATGAGTTGGTTCGAGCTGTTGAGAGCTATGGTACTAATCGTCATAGTTTGGAGATTCAGTATAAAATAGTTGATGAAAGAACGCTCTATATTTATAGAAAAGAGTTTAAATCGGGAGTATCTTTTTAAGCTCAATAGAGTTGATGACCATACAGAGACTAAGCCATCAGAAGATAATGTTTTAGTGACTTTTAAAGAGCTTAGTGAGGAAGTGGTTTTGGATAAGGTTCAGCAGTGGTTAGATGAACATGGTGTTGAGTTGGAGGTCTGTTTGGTTAAAAACTAAAAGTACAATAAAATAGGTGTCCTCTGGGGTGGTACTTTTATTTCCATTATTATACATTTAAAAGAACTAAGATACATTTAGTAAGTAGTTAAAAGTGCTATTTTATGGGAAAAAGAATTGAAAGAGTGGTGCGGATGAGAGGACTCGAACCTCCACGCCGTAAAGCACCAGATCCTAAGTCTGGCGTGTATACCAATTTCACCACATCCGCATGTGATTGTTTTATAAACAATAATAAGTGGTACACCCATTAGGATTCGAACCTAAGACCCTCGCCTTAGAAGGGCGATGCTCTATCCAGCTGAGCTATGAGTGCACATAAATATAATACTTAAATCAAATTCTAAAAAATGACCAGTCATTTGAGCCGACTGCTGAAGTCAATTTTAAATGGTACGCCTGAGAGGACTCGAACCTCTAACCCTCAGATCCGAAGTCTGATGCTCTATCCAATTGAGCCACAAGCGCTTCTTCATTTAGGAGGTTCTCCCAATATTACCAATGGGGTAGGCGACGGGGCTCGAACCCGCGACAACCTGTGCCACAAACAGGTGCTCTACCAACTGAACTACGCCTACCATAAAGTTGTTTTGATTTAACTATTATATTGAAATTTTAAATATCTAAATGGTCGGAGTGAAAGGACTCGAACCTTCGACCCCCTGGTCCCAAACCAGGTGCGCTACCAGACTGCGCTACACTCCGAAATTTTATATTTTCAAACAACTCTGTATGAAAATGGAGTGCAATTATAGGGAAAAAGTTATTCTTTGTCAAGAGTTTTTCTATATTTCTCTATTTTTTATTATTTATCACTATTTTATATCAATTATAACCGAGACTCATCCACTTTTATCCACTCTTTTTCATTAACACCATCATGTTCTGAAATAACTACTATTCCTTCATTATACCCATAAAAATATTGCTGATTTACGCCACTCTTACTTGTACAGTTTACTTTCAAGACATTATGAAAAACAATACCTCTACGTTCATAGTTATAATAAAATTGTTCAAGACTACATAAATCTATAGATGGAGCATGAAAAACTCCTTTATCACCTAAATGTAAATAACGTTCTATAGTAATATCTTGTTCTGGTTCTTTCATAAGAATATTACTACTATTAGCAAAAAGTGTTGTCAGCCCACTACTACTCTGGCGTTCATATTTGTTATTAAACAGTCTATGTGTTTCACTGTAATAATCTACTCTTACCCCATTTTCATAAATATCATATTTGGCTTCTACATCTATAACTGCTGTCATATATTCCCACATATCAAAACCTCTATTGGGGTCAATTCTCCTACTATCTTCTGTTGTTGTACCACAAGATGTAAAAAACAACATTATAAATGATAAAAATAGTAATTTTAATTTTTTCATAACCATATCCTTTATTAAGGATATCATATATCAAGACTGTGGTAAAGTTGTGAATCCTATCTTCTTCTATAGGATAAGGCTTCTAAAAGATGTCTTTTTTCTATGTTTGAAGATAAATCTAAATCTGCAATGGTTCTAGCCACCTTTTTAATACTCCCTATACTTCTATGGGACAAAGAAAAACGCTCTATTGCTGAAAAAAGAATTTTATTTGCATCATCTGATAGCATACAGAACTTCTCAACCTCGTCTTCACGTAACTTACCATTTAAATGAACTTGCCCTCGCTTCTTCTGTGCTATAAAAGCTCTATTAACCTGCTTTTTCATCTCTTTTGAGGATATATCTGCCTTATCTGTAGAACTTACCTCTTGCATCACTACAAATAGGTCTATACGGTCAAGAAATGGGTCAGAGAGTCTATTTTTATAACGCTTAATCTCCTGCTCTGAACAACGACAAGACTTTTTCTTTGACAAAGCATTACCACAAGGGCATGGGTTCATAGCACCTACAAACATTATATCTGCATCATACTCTACTTTTGAGTTTACCCTCGATATATTAACCCGTCTATCTTGCAGAGGCTCTCTTAATGCTTCTAAAATATTTTTTGTAAAGTGTGGAAGCTCATCAAAAAACAACATGCCATTATGAGCTAAAGCCACCTCCCCTATTCGTGCTTTATGTGACCCACCACCAAAAATAGAAGCAGAGGTTGCCGTATGGTGTGGTGAACGCATTGGTCTTTTGGCTTTAAAGCTTGGTATGGTTCCATCTAAAAACTGATGTTTAGCAATAGAGAGTATATCCTCTTCTCGTAACGGTGGCAAGATGTCTTTTAGACGTTTGGCAATCATACTCTTACCACAACCAGGGTTTCCTTCCATCATGTAGTTGTGCATACCTGCGGCTGCGATAAGGGCTGCTTTTTTAGCCACACTTTGCCCCTTTACATCTAAAAAGTCTGATTCTATCTCTACAGTGTCATAATAGACATCTTCACCCACTACAACTTTTTCTGCGTTATAAGTAAACTGTGTTGTTGAAGCTTTAAAGTTTTTATTCTGTAGTAACTCTATAGCCTCACTTAACGTCTCAACAGCTATAAAATCAACCCCTGCTATGTGACTGAGATGTTTCATCGCCTCTTTGGGAACAATGGCTCGTTTCAAAAACCCCTGCTCTTTTAAAGACAAAACAATAGGGAAGAGTGTGGAGCTTGACTTCACGCGTCCATCTAAACCCAACTCTCCAAAGACAAAAAGCCTCTCCTCCTCTATGGACTTTTTATTTAATGCTATCAACAGGGCAATAGATAGGTCAAAATGCGTACCAGTCTTTTTCAAATCACTGGGGCTAAGGTTAACCGTAATTTTAAGAGGAGGAAATATAAAATCATTGGTTAAAAGTGCTGATTTTACTCGCTCTTTTGCCTCTTGAATATCAGAACTGGCTAAACCCACTACCGAAAAGCCTGGAAGACCTTTTGTAAACGTTGCTTCGACTTCAATAATTTTGGCTGATAAACCATCAAGTGTTGCACAGGTCAAATGGTTGACAATGGCTTTTTTCTTTATTCTATTTTTCTTAGCTGAATTATCTACGATTTTCTCTTTTGGTGGAAGATTACCACTATGGTTATTTTGGCTCATAGGCTATTATCACATAAAATAATAAAAAATGTTAAAAATATGTCAAATTGTAATACTTTTTAATTATTAGTGCCAAAAAGTTAAAATAAATCTATTTTAACTCTAAAACTTAAAAAGTATTTAATATCTATTATTGTATTAGCATGATATAATCATGGTACTAGAAAATAAGGTTTAAAATAATATGCTATATAAATATAAAGGTATCACAAAACAAGGTAAAAGTGCAAAAGGGAGCATAGAGGCTTCAACTATTGATGAGGCAAAACAGAAACTAAAAATGCAAGGTATTTTCTACCAAAGTATTCAGGAGACCTCTCAAATAAATGTAAAAAACTTTGCAAAAAGAGAGATGCCAGGTCCCCTACTTAGTTCATTTGCAAAAGAGCTATCTTCTTACCTAAACTCGGGAATGGCTGTTCTTACTGCCATTAAACTTATAGAGGGTCAACATAAAAAAGAGAAAAAATATGCTTCCTTTTTAGCATCACTTAGAACCATGATTGAAGAGGGTAAATCACTCTATCATGCACTAAGCTCACAGTCGGTCTATGGTATGCCTGACTTCTTTTTACAAAGTATTAACGTTGCAGGACAGAGTGGTAAAATGGTCTCAGTACTTATAAACATGGGTACATTTTTCTCTAGTCAAGCAAAGGTAAAAAAACAGGTTGGAAACGCCATGGCATATCCTCTCTTTATTTTTCTTGTTGCTATTGGTATGACAGGGTTCCTCATCGCCTTTGTTGTTCCTAAAATCACAGGAATTTTTAAAGATACAGGTCAAGAACTACCAGAAATTACTCAATTTGTATTGGGTGTTTCTGACTTTTTATCTGCCAACTATATTGTACTTATATTAGGTTTTGTAGCTATTATTGTAGGATTTAAGTCTGCCTATAAATACAGCTATGGTTTCAAAAAAGCTTACGATGGCTTTGTTCTAAAACTTCCTGTCATTGGTGAACTTATACAAAACCATGAGTTAGGTCGTTTCTCTTATATTTTAGGTCTTATGCTTAACTCTGGTGTCTCTTATGCCCACGCTGTTAAACTGGCAACCACCACCTTTTCTAACACTGCATTTCGAGAGAGTTTTGAAATAGCTGCTGAAAGAGTAATAGAGGGAAACAAACTATCACACTCACTCCAAAGAGGAAAAGGGGTTCTTCCTAAACGGAACTTTATGCAGGCTCTTGCTCTTGGTGAAGAGTCGAGTGAAGTGGCAAGTATTTTAAGTAATATCGCTGAACTCTACCAAGAAGAGAATGATGATAAACTAAAACTTCTACTGAGCCTCTTAGAGCCATTTATGATGCTCTTTATCGGTTTGATTGTTGGGGTTATTGTTGCTGCGATGTTGCTACCTATTTTCTCGATGAACTTGGGTGCTACATAATAAGCTCTTTTATAAATAGGTCGGTTAAACCCGACCCTACAAACTTTTTAGGTACAATTTTCTTTTAAAAAGGATGAATATGGCAAAACAACGTTTTCGGGATACTAAAAAGAATAAAATCACTCCTCAAAAAGAGAAATCAAACAAAGTAAAAAAACCTACAATTCCTTTCGCAGGGAAAGCTCTAAGAGCCAAAGCATTTTTAACTGATGTATTTATGCTCTTTATGCCTCTTTTCTACTTTGTTATCTATGTTGTTTTTGGTAGCTTACAAGATGCAGGGGAGCATAAACTTTTGGCTTGGTCTTATGCCCTTATACCTTTTTTTATAGTATTAACCATTTTTATGTACAAAGATGAGGGTAAAACCCCTGGTCTACGCTCTCAAAGTTTAAAAGTTATAGATGTCAATACCTTAGACAAACCCTCACTCTTCTCTATTATCTTTAGAAATTTTGCAGTTATTTTAAGTGTTCTTACCCTTTTTGGTTGGATGATGATGTTCTTTAGAAAAGACCATCGTACCCTACATGACCTACTTAGCAATACTTGTGTAGTTCCCTACCCAAAGGCATAGATGCACTACATATTATCACTCTTTTACTTTGCCTACTTCTCTTTGGTAGGTGTTTATGTTATGTACATGCCAAAAGCCCTTACAGGCTTTGGTTATGATGCCGTAGAGATTGGCATCATTTACGCTGCTGCACCCTTTATGCGTTTTTTACTGCCATTTATATTTAAATACTATATTAAGCTCACCCATAAAGTCTACACCATAGCCCTTATTAGCACTCTTTTAAGTTCTACCCTTTTTATACAAACTGTTCATGGCTTCTCTAGCCACTTTATAGCCAACTTATTATTTGGAGCTTCCATGGGAATTACCCTTCCCTTTGTAGAGACCATATCACTACAACGACTCTCTAAAAAAATGTATGGAAAAATTCGCCTTTGGGGGTCGGTAGGTTTTATTGTTATCTCTCTTCTACTCGGAGAGCTAGATGCTTCACCTATGGAGACTATCTACTTTCTCATAGTCTCAGCTTTTCTTACGCTACTCTTTGGTTACTTCGTACTCCAATACGACCAACATAAAGAGAGCAGTAATCAAGAGAGCGATAGTGAATTTTCTCTACAAAAATATTGGGCATTTTGGGCAAGTATTTTTCTTATGCAAGTAGCCTTTGGTGGATTTTACACCTTTTTTACCATCTACGAAGAGGGGCAAGGGTTAAGCCCACAAGTCATCAGCTACCTTTGGACGTTTGGGGTGATTTGTGAAATAGTTATGCTCTATTTTCAAGGACCTCTACTCCAAAAAAATCTACTGACCATTTTAAAAATAGCCACCCTTATAACGGCTTTTAGATGGTTACTTCTCTACTTTTTCCCAAGCTCCATAGAAGTAACCTTTTTAAGTCAGTCTCTTCACGCCGTAAGCTTTGCACTCTACCACACAACAGCCATTACCTACGTCTTTTCTCTATATAGCCAAAAACGTTTGGCACAACAGTTTTTCTTAGGCATATCATTTGGTTTGGGTGGTTCTATCGGAGCATTTATAGCAGGGTATATTTATGGAGAGTATCTATTTTTATTTGAGTCCATCATCACACTTGGAGCGTTTTTTATGCTTTTTGTGCATGATAGACGAAAAAGTACTATAGATGCTTAGTCTCTCTAAATCTATTTAAGAAATAGCACTAATCTGAAATAAAGAAGCGTTTTACCTCTTTAACACGTATTCCTTGTTGCATAAAATAGTCACGCCATAAATTTTTAACAGCATTAATCAATTCCATCTTGTGTCGTCGTCGCTCTATCACATGCATATATACAGTAACTCTTGCTTTGGTTGGTAGAGGATACTCTTTGATTAACTCTTTTACTGATGGTAGTTTTCCTTTGTAGAAACTAAACTTATGTCCATTCTCCATAAAGTCACTTACGATGTGTATTTCAGCTTTTTGACTCTTAATATCATCAAAAATAGTAGTTATGGTCTCAAAAAGAGGAGAGGTCTGAGCTGTACCTGATTTACTTAAAAGGGTGCTAATATCAAAAAGAGGCTCCTCAAAAGCCAAAACAAACTTCGTTCGAATATCACGACAATTTTCATAAAGTGCATTACAGTCTGCTTCAGTACCTGGGCTACACTTGTCAAAGATTTTTTTAACCTTTGTCTCTTCCCCTTTGCTTCCTGATAGTGACAAAATATTTAGGCGACTATTCATAGGAATGTTCTCTCCAATATGAGATAACCAATCCTCCATTCTCTCTACATTAGTACTCGTCCATCGGTCACTTTTATCAATTAGAACCACTCTTTTAATTGGACTTGGCTTATTTTTAAGACACATTGTTTTAGCATCTACATCATAAGAGTTTGGAGTTAACTTATAGGCAAGAACAAATCCTAAAGCTCCCAAAAGAACCAATACCACAATAATCAATATACCCTTTATATCATCCCTACTCATAACTCTATCTCCCTATTTTTCTTAATTTGTTGAAGCACTTTTTCAATATATTCATTTTCCAAATATCGCTCTTTCATCTCTTCTAGTTTCTGTTCAAATTGCTCTTGATTCTCATAGAAACTATCTATCTGCTCATTAATACTCTTTAACTCTTTCTCTATTAACAATTTCGTATTTAAAAGCATGTTAATATTGAGCGTAGTTAAATGCTCATCCAATATCTTTTTATAGTTAAAAGAGTCATCTTCACCATAAACAGACTCTACTCCTAAACGATAATCTACTAAAATCTCTCGTCCTGTTTGAAACGCTTTATGATAATAGAGCTTATAAGTAGTAATAAAAGAGTCTAAATCTAAAGCCAAAGCTTCAAGCTTATCTTTTGAACTCTCTAAATTTTCCATCAGAGTATCTGATTTTCGTATGGTTACGCTGTAGAGTTCTCGCATCAGTCTTCTTAGTTGCTTTTTAGCATCTAAAAACTCGTTATCACTGGCTTTCCATTGACGATAAACAATACCATACCCTGGGTACTTATCATCCATTTTCATCCCTTTTATAATACTAAAAAGTGTCACCAATACACCAATAGAGACCAAGATAAGTGACTCCATATCATGCAATGCAAAAGGGCTATGAAGCATCGGCTTAAGTACTGCTCCTATCTCCACATCTGGATTGCTTTGTAAAAGCTCTCGATAGTGGGCAATAAATAGATGTATAAAGAAAATCAATAGTAACAAAAGAGTAAAAATAGCCAAGCCTATACGCCTTGTCTTTTGTACAACATGGTTCTTGTAACGTAAAACAAACCCTGCAATGGTAGAGAGAACAACATTGAAAAAAGAGGTAATAAACCCAATAAACACTCCACCAAGCAACCCTAGACTAGAGGCTTGACCAAAAAAATAGGCATTGACTAATGCCTCTAAAAAGATAAAAACAAAAATCCAAGCAAAGTGTAAAATATAGCTTTTAGGGTAGTATGCCTCTCTTTTGGTTATATTATTCTCTTGGCGAAATCTATCTAACTCTTTTCTTAAGTTAACTCTTGCTTCCTGTTTTGACTCCTCTTCATGAATAAAAGCATCATGAATAACTCCTGCTTTCTCTTTAAAAAAACGCTCTAATTTCACAAAGCTATTACTCTCTTTTGAAACCTTATTAAGAAGCGTGTTTATCTCCTTTTTAATCTCATTTGACTTTTTAATTCCATAAGCATTGAGTCTTTTAATATACTCATTAACCTCTTCTAAATATCGTATCTCATTATTGCTAAGTTCTATTGTCTTTTCTTTAGAATTTTCAACAGCAAACTGCCCTCCCAATACTTTAGGGTCAACTCCTCTGACTATCTTATCTCTTTGCATATAAGCAAAATACAGAAGCTCTTCACCCTCTTTCGTCTCTTTAATACGCCATGCCATACTTTTCCTAAATGTTTAAAGATTTTTGAATGCAAATTATAACCAAAGTAGCTCAAATAAACTATCAAAAAAAAACTGTAATCACTACATTGTAATATTTTCTAAGGATTCAAGTTTACCACAGCTCCAAGAGGTGCAACTTCTTAAAGCTAGAGGCTGAACTCTTGGTGCATATAGAGAGATAAAGGGTATAAATACTATTGAATCTCTTCAAAAAACTCTAAAATCTCATCTTTATCTATCTTCTCACTCCCTGAAGCATAGATATTTTTTTCTAACTTAAGAAGTGCGTTTTTTATAGCAATATCTTCATCTCTATAAGGCAAGAGTAACTCAAACAGAGCTTTGTCTGTTTTTGCTTTTTTTATCTTTTTAGCCATAGGGGTTTCTCTTTTTTTACGTCCTTTTACTTTTTTAAGCGTAAACCATGTAAGCAAAGTAAGTGCAACTCCTGACAAAAGACCTAAAATATACCAAAGCATTTTATCTATAGGTTGGCTCTTTATTATTACAGTAGTGTTATTTTCTGCTTTATTAACGTTACTCTCTACAGGTTCTACACTTTTTGGCTCTACTTTTTGCTCTATCTTGTTTGGTACGGCACTCTTCGTAGTCGAGCCAGTAACTTTAACGTTTATAGCTTCTGTTTTTATGGTTTTAGGCTTTTTGGTTTTTGCATCAAAATAGGTAAAACTTATAGAGGGAATCGTAAAGTCTCTGTCAGCGACAATGGCTACTTTTTGAGTTACGACACCTTTGGTGATACCTGAGTTAGAGACCTTTAACTCATCACTATAGACCACAGCATCAGGAATATCAAGCTTGAACTTTTGAATATCTTCTATATTTCCTTGCCCCATAACATCTATGGTTAAATTGACGGGTTTATTGGCTTTGACCTCTTGCTTGTCTACACTGGCTGATATTCTAAAATCACCATACACCTCCAAATTATTTGGTAAAGGTTTAATATGAAGCTTTACCTCATTGGCAAAGAGTTTTTTCCAATTCATACGCATACCTATATTTCCAAAAAATGGGTCAGAGAAAGCACTCCTTCCTGCTACTCGTGTACCTAAGCGTACAAAAGGTGGTTTTAGAGTAAAGTTCCCATCTTCTTGAGGAAATAGTACATATTGATAGGTTTGTGTTGTATAGTCACCATCTACCCCCTGCTTTAGACCATTGACTTTTTTAGTCCAAAACTTTTTTAGTTCAGGTTCAGAGAGTTCTATTTTGTCATAATGGGCATTGGGCAAACTTTTAAATGTCAAATTTAACGTAATGGGTTCACCAACGTACGCCTCTTTTTTGTCTACACTCATCTCTAAGCGTACACCATCTTTTATGCCTATGGCTCCTGATGCTTTTGCTACTCTTAGCTTCAATGGTGCTGTCTTCTCTTCTACCCCACCAACCATTACTTTATATGATGGAATTGATACATCTTTATCTGGCTGAAAAACATAACTTTTAGAGATGGTTTTTTTCATATCTCCATTAATAATAGTCGTACTCGAACGACTTGATGTTCCAACCACAGGGTAACCTGCGATATCTACAAGGTCAGGAAACTCAATATCTTCTCCATCTGCTTCTATTATCAAGCGTACTTGGTCACCATTATAAATAATTTTTTTACTAAGTTTGGCAGTTACTCCTGCCCATGATATTAGAGGTAGGAATAGCATCCATACCAATATAGTTTTACCAAGGTTTAAGTTCATGATTGTCATCTCCTTTTGTCTCTAAAGGTACCATCAAGGTATTGATTCCTCTTTGGTCAAGCATCTTTTGATATTTTCTTAACTCTTTATCTGAAATAGGCTCTTTTTTCATTTGAGCTGCAGCTTTTTCTTTCTCTTTGTCTGACTTATCGTTTTTATTATCTTTTTTCTTATTGTCATCTTTTTTCTTCTCATCTTTACTTTTGTCATCTTTTTTCTTATTTTTCTCTTTTTGAGCTTTATCTTTTTTATCTTGCTCTTTCTTCTTTTTCTCATCTTCTTTTTTTTGTTTATCAGATTTTTTATCTTTGTTATCTGAATCTTTATTTTTCTTATCTTGATTCTTTTTGTCGTCCTCTTTTTTCTTATCTTTATTATCTTTCTTTTTATTCTTATCCTCTTTTTTGTCGTCTTTCTTTTTATCTTTATTATCTTTCTTTTTCTTCTCTTGCTCTTTTTTCTTCTTTTTGAGCAGTTCCAAGTTAAAACGTGTATCTTTATCCTCTTTTATTTTAAGTGCCTCTTCATAAGCTTTTATTCCTTCATCTATCTCACCTAATTGAGCATGAGTATTTCCAAGGTTGTGCCACTTATTAAAAGCTAGAGACTCTTTTTGTATAGAGGAGTAAAGCTCTTTGGCTTTTTTATACTCTTTTAGTTTATAGTAACTGTTGGCTTCATCATAAATAACCTCATCACTCTTCTTTTCAACACGCTCATAAGCATTTACAGCTTTTGTGTAGTTACCTTCTAAAACGGCTTTAGATGCTTGGTCTAGCTCTCTAAAGTCTAGTAGAGAAGCAGATAACAAAAGAGGTGATACCAGTAATATTATTATTTTGTTCGGTGTTACCGAACCTACGTGTTTTATCATGCTTTCTTTCCTCTTGGTAGTGAACCAAATGATACAAAAAAGAGCAACATCGCTAAAAGCAATGGAAACATAAACAGCTCTTGAGTATCTCTGATGGTCTGCTCTTTTTTCTGTGTGGTTTTAAATTTGCTTTTTATATTGTCACTTAACTCTTTAATATCCTGTTGTTGCATACTGTATTTTAAGTATGCTCCACCTGTCTCTAACGCCAAGGCTTTAATACTATCGTTTCTCTTAACCACAACAATATTGCCTTTGTTGTCTTTTAAAACACCATTTTCATCTTTTATCACCCCACCCTTTTGGGTTCCTATGGTATAGACAAAAACCACTATACCATGCTCTTTTGCATAAGCTATCTCTTTACTATAATCTTTTTTATCACCACCATCGGTAAAGAGTAGTAGTGCTTTTCTCTTTTGGTTATCTAAAAGTCTACTGGTTACCTCTAACGCTGAATGAATATCGGTACCCTTTAGACTCATATTGTCAAAACTCATATTTTTAACCAAAAACTTCAATGAACTTATATCTTTGGTTAAAGGAGAGACAAGAAAAGCTTGGGAGCTAAAACCTATCACCCCAATACGGCTCTCTTTCATATTGGATAAAAAGGCATCAAATTTTCTCTTGGCAAACTCAAAACGGTTTGGGTAGACATCTTGGGCAAACATTGAATGAGAGATATCAAACCCTACCATGACATCTATACTACTGCTCTCTACTTTTACCTCTCCATTATATAAAATAGGTCGAGCTAAAGCGACAATACCTAAAGCCATAGATGAGATAAGCAGAATATTACGAACCTTTTTAGAGAACGTTTTATCTTTATGTCTCATCTGCTTTAGTATTTGGGGGTCAAAATAGGCTTCTAAACTCTGCTTACTCTCCTTTAGAAAAAATCCTAAAGGGAGCAAAAGTAGTAAGAGCCATAAATATTCACTGTTATCAAATACCATTAAAATCTCCTATTTCTAGCAAGAAAATAGAGAAGCATTAGCAACAATCCTGCACCTAAAGGGTACTGGAAGTAGTGACTCTTTTTAATATACTTGTCCACTTTTATCTCACTCTTCTCTAATTTGTTTATCACTTCATATATCTTCTTCAGCCTCTCAATACTATCGGCTTCAAAAAACTGACCATTTGTCTCTGTGGCTATTTTTTTAAGCACAGCAGGGTTATAATCACCACGATTACCAACACCTATAACATAAACTTTTATACCATACTTTTTAGCCGTATTAATGGCTACATCTAAAGGGATGTTGTTAACATTGTTTACTCCATCGGTTAAGAGTATGGCTATCTTCTCTTTGGCTTTAGAGTCTTTAAAGAGCTTAGAACTCATAAAGAGTGCCTCATAAAGAGAGGTTCTACTCTGCCCTGCTATTCCTACCTCTAAACGAGAAAGTAGACGTTTAATACTCTCTTTGTCATAAGTAAGAGGAATGGCAACATAAGAGAAGTCTGCAAAAATAGTCAAGCCCAATTTATCATGCTTTCGCATATCTATAAAATCAGTTACAATATCTTTAACGATTCCAAACTTATTGTACTCTTTCATCGAACCACTGGCATCGAGTATCATAGATATCTCATACCCTTTGTCTTTGTCTATCACCACATCATCTTGTTTGTAGGGTGAAGCTAGAGCAATGGTTAACAGTAAAACAGCTAAAAACTCTACAGCAGACAAAAGATAGTTTTGCCCTGATGAGACCTGTTTAAATATCTTCATATTTGGGAAAATAAGCTGTTCATTTCTCTGTTTACAGAACTTTTTACAGACAAAATAGAGTAACAGTAACAAAAAAGCAAAAGGGTACTCAAACATTATATTGCTCATGAGGTTAACTCCTTTATAACAGTTTTCATCTTCTCTATATCTTCACTACTCAGCTCTGGCACCTCTTTTTTAAACTTATATGTCTCAAGTTTTGGTAGCAAATCTAAAAGTGCTGGATGTTCAGGTGAGATTATCTGTGCATTTTCAGAGAAATGGTAAACAGCCTCTTTGGTGTCTGAAAAATCTATCTTTTGAAGCTCCAACTTGGCTAACTCTTTTGGAGTTAAACGTTTAGATTTACGTTTTGGTTTACGCAACCAAAGAGCTAACCATACTAAAAGAGCTACAAGTACAACAATAGAGATAGCTGTTAACATAAAATAAAAAAATGATTCATCGGGGACTTCTACAAAGCCCTTTATATCTTTTAACTCTTCCATTATCTCACCAAATTATTCAATTTAAAATAGGGGTCCTCATCGGTATAGATCTTCTCATACCGTATATGATTTCCTGTAAAGTGTTCATAGAGCTTTTTATCGTTTTTATCTATCACCTTTTTATAATCATTTAACATCTTTTGATTAAACTCAAAAGCACTAGATTTCATGCTATTTGGGTCTATTAAATCCAACATCCCCATAAGTTTTGGCTCCTCTTCAAACTTGTCACGTACCACGATGGCATAGACCTCATGTTTGGCAGAGAGCAGTGTTAAATCGACCTCTTCATAAAAATCACCTATAAGAAAAACGATAGATTTTTGCTTTACACTCCCTAACATATAGTTAGAGAACGCTTCATAATCTACCTCTTTACCCAAAGCATCCAAGCCCAAAAGATTTGGAACCACCTCATGCAGGGCATTAATGCTTTTTGTTGCTCGTCTGTAGTACTCCTCTTTAGAAGAGAACGCCAATGTGGTGACATTATCTCCATTTTTCATAGCAGAAAAAGCCAAAAGGGCATAGACCTCAGCCATTAGTTCTTGTTTAATTCGCTTAGAACCAAAAGCAATCCCTCCACTTGTCATAAATGCTATAACAATGTTTAACTCACGCTCTTCTGTAAAGAGGTTAATGTAGGGGCGTTGTGCCTTGGCTGTTGCTTTCCAGTTGATTTTACGAACATCATCACCAAAGTAATACTCTCGCAGTTCAGAAAAGTCCAGACCATTTCCTACAAAAGTAGTAGCATTATTTCCTAGATTTTGACTAAAAATCTTACGTTTACTCTTTATAAGTATCTCTCGTGCAACTCGCTCTATAATACTTTTTTTATTATCATCTTTCATAAGTGTACCCCTTAAGGTAACTTAATGTTCTGCATAATTGTCTTTACAATATAATCAGTAGTAATTCCATTGGCTTCAGCTTTATAATTTAAGATAATTCTATGCCGTAAAACATTGCCCACTACCTCTGCCACATCTACAGGCGTTACAAAATCTTTTCCTCGTAAAACAGCCACGGCTTTTACTGCTTTGTAGATATTTATAGAGGCTCTTGGACTGGCACCATACTCGATGTAGTTTCCTATTTCAGCTATGCCAAACTGCTCAGGGTTACGGGTAGCAAAGACAATATTTAAAATATATTTTAAAATAGCATCGTCTACATTGACCTCTTTTGCAGCCTCTTTAAGTGCTGTTAACTGCTCTTTTGTAACCACTTGGTTAATAACACCAAAAGCGTTATCAGCTACACGTTTTACTATCTCAAACTCTTCCTCTATGCTGTTGTAGTCAACAATGACATTAAGCATAAATCTATCTAACTGTGCTTCAGGAAGTTTGTAAGCCCCCTCTTGTTCTACTGGGTTTTGTGTTGCTAATACCAAAAATGGGTCATCGAGTTTATAAGTCTCTTCCCCTATAGTAATCTGTCGCTCTTGCATTACTTCTAGTAGTGCTGCTTGTACTTTAGCAGGAGCCCTGTTGATTTCATCGGCTAAGAGTAAGTTTGTAAAGGCAGGACCTTTTCGTACTTTAAACTCTGCATTTTTCTGGTCATAGATTTCAGTTCCTGTAATGTCTGAAGGAAGTAGGTCAGGTGTAAACTGTATACGCTTAAAGTCTAGTCCTAACCCTTGAGCCAAAGCATTAATGGCTGTGGTCTTTGCTAAACCAGGAACACCCTCTACCAAGATATGCCCATCAGATATAAGCCCAATAAGCAGTGCATCTATCAACTCTTCATGTCCAACAATAACTTTTTGAACTTCTTCTTTTATATCAATAATTGTTTGATTCATTTTGATTCCTATATTAATAATATCTAATGGAATTATAAAACCTCTATATTAACAGTGAATTAATAAGCCTATTTATATTCAGTTAAATTAATAAGTCTATCAGCCCTTAGGTTTTGATACTTCATTAAAAATAGACTTTATATTCCTCTTTTTTACTTTTAGGGGAATATAACATAAGTAGGTTATAATTCAAGAAAAAAAGGAGATAGATGATGTTCAAAATGATAAATACACTACTACTTGTCATTCTTTTTACTGCTTGTTCTTCACAAGATAGTAAAGATAAAACGGAAACTAACGCTACTAAAATCAAAAAAGAAATGGTAAAAACAGAGCCTAAAAAAGAGACTGTTCAAGAGACAGTAAGCAAAGAGGAAACTGTAAAAAAAGAAAATGTAAAAGAAGAGAATCTAAAAGCAGATTCAAACCAAAGTAAAGCGTCTCTTTTTACACTTAAAACTCTTGATGGAAAAACCATTCATATTGATGAAACAGAAGGTGGATTATTATTTAAAGAGTATAAAGACAAAGCAGTACTTTTACTATTTTTTGGACATAAATGTCCACCATGTTTGGCTGAAATTCCTGTACTTATAGAACTAAAAAACAAAGAGCACAAAGATTTAGAGATTATAGCCATTGAGGTTCAAGGATACGCAGCAGAACAGCTCAAAGAGTTCAAGAAAAGTAAAGGAATTAACTATACTCTTGTGACCTATGATGAAAGTGCTAACTTTGTAAATTATATTTCAAGACAAGCCAACTGGAGTGGAGCCATTCCATTTTTAATTGGATTTGATAAAAAAACTGTTGTAAAAATTGTTCATGCTGGTGGACTTGGGTCAAAAGATTTTGATAATATTTATGAGACATTATCTAAAGGAAAATAATCCTTTAGTTTTTAGTTGGGATTTGTATGGTAAACATAGCTCCATCATCCCAATTACTAACAAAAATTTTACCATTCATACTCTCTTCAACAATCAATTTCAAAATATAAAGTCCTAAACCTGTACCATTCTCTTTATCTTTAGTTGTGAAGTATGGGTCAAATATTTTCTTGATGTCTCTCTCCTCTATACCCCCACCATTATCCTTAACCGTTATAAATACTCTATTTTTTTCGATATAGGCATCAATTCTAATCTTCCCTTTATCAATATTTTGAAGATTTTTCTGACAAGCATAAATGGCATTATTCAGAAGAATTAAAAGTGACTGTATCAGTTCGGAACTGTAACCTACAACCTGAATATCTTCTTTTTCACTGTATGTAATATCAATATTTTTATGACTTGAAATTACAGTTAAACTCTCTGTTTGTTTCACAATATCTCTTATATGAAACATTTCACTTTTTTTATTTGTTGAAAAAAAATCAGTAAAATCATTAATGGTTTTAGACAAATAAGCCGTTGTCTCTTCTATCTGATTTAAATGTTTATCAAGTTTTTCATCATCAAGAATTTTCTTTCTATTATCGACATCTATACTCATTACTGTACCATTAATTGAAGAGAGTGGTTGACGCCATTGATGAGCAATAAGGGCTATCATCTCACCCATTGAAGCAAGTTTACTCTGTATAATTAGAATTTTCTCTTGTTCCTGTTTCTCTCTATCTATTTTTATAGAATAGAAGATAACGAACAAAACAAAAACATACAAAAAGGGTATCCCAAAATAACCAATTGAGATATAAACTCCATTCATATAAGAATAAAATACGCTTAAGACACTTATAGTCAATGTCACAAGGAAGAGAAAAAAAGCCTGTATATATATCCTCTTTATAAACAATATGACTATTAAAGTAGAAAAGAAAAAAGAGAGTAAAATATTAATTTTCTTATAGACTTTTGGCTGAGTCAGTGTAGTATTACTTAAAATACTATCTGCCACTAAAGCATGTATCATGCTATTTGAAATGGATTGACCACTTGACGTACGATAAGTAGGATTTAATCCTACCACAGACGAGCCAACAATGACAACTTTCCCTTGAATTTCATCTGCTGGAACACGAGCCTCTAAAATGTCCATAGCAGAAAATACTTTAGGTTTTTTTTTAAATGAGTCTATTAGTAGAGTGTCATCGTTCTCTATTTTTAAATTTTTATCAAAACTCAAAAGTGTAGCCAGTGCTAAAGAGGGGAAAATACGCTCCTTATACTTCATAAAAAGAGGCACTCTTCTAAATATTCCATCACTGTCTACCCATGCATTAATAAAACCAAAATCTTTTACTCCATTCTGTATGGTTTCATAATTACAAAGAAGCCCTTCTACCATATGTTCTGTTTCTATATTTTTAAACATATTATCTCTATAGGAAAGCTCTTCACAATAAGAAGTATTATAGTCACTATTAATAAAATATGTTGCGATGGTGGATCCTGTTTTTTCAATACTTTGAGATAAAATTTTATCATTATCTTTAAGTGCAGAAGGCAACCCATTAAACTTAATTTCTAAGCCAAAAAATCTTTTATAAAAACTTTGAATAGTTACAGGAGAGACTCTATCTTTCTCTGAAAAAAGTATATTAACCCCTATAGCAGAGGGATGAAGCTCATAAATACTATTAATAAGTTTGGCATCAATCCACCTTGGCCAAGGCCATTGACCAAGAGAGTTTAAGCTCTTGCCATCAATATCAACAATAATAGTAGAAGGAGCATCATTTTTTTCTTTAATTTTACTAGAAAAGAGACTCACGACATCATAAATTTTATAATCAACTCTCTTTAAATGCTCACTGTTATAGAGAGAATAGTGCATTACGATTAAGACTATAATAAGCACTATATATTTAAGAGTTTGCAATACTATTTACTTTATAAAAATTTCAACATTTCTATTTTTAGCTTCAGCTACATTATCTGCTGTTTTAACCTGTAAATCTTCTTCTCCATAACCTTTAGCCTTTAAAGAGAGTACCTCAATCCCTCTATCTTTCAAGATAGACTCAATCAATTTTGCTCGTTGTATTGAGACCTTAATATTAAGCTCATTACTGCCCTTTGTATCTGTATGACCAATAAGGTCAACCACACAAGGAGTACGCTTTTTCATCATCTCAATAGCAGTAGATAAAACCTCTTTAGACTCTTTTGTTAACTCTTTAGACTTTGGCTTAAAATATACCATATAACTAACTGGTTTTTTAGGAGAGGCAGCCAAAACTTTACCAAAGCGTCTCTTTATCTCTTCTTCTGTCATTGTTTTAACTTCACTTATGGCAGACTCTTTATCTTTTAAATCAACATAGCTTCCTACCTTATCTAATTGACTACTACCTTTATTTGTAGAGACAACAACTGCATTTTGTTTTTTTCCATTATTCAATAAGACTACTGTTGTTTTAGACGAATTTGAAAAAAGTAGACCTGCAATAAAAGAGCCAATAACAAAGAGAGCAATAGTAAAAATAAATTGATTTTTCATCTACTTCGCCTCCACTGCAAAATGTGTACCACGGATTCCAATAATACCCTCAGGTATACGAAATTTGACTGATTTAGGAGAGAGTTTTCCAATTTTTCCAGAACTAAAAACGGCTTTACCTTTTTTTAAGAAAACATCTATATCAAATTCTTCTTCCTCGGGTTTAACCTTAAATATATTAATAACAAAAGTAGCTTTTTCTCCAAGAGATATGGTTGTACCATCATCAAAAACCATACCGATAGAACTATTTTCCTTAGTGATAATCACGTCACCATTCTCTAAACTAGAACCTACTTTAAGCATAACTATCTTCTTACCTTGTTTAAGTTCTGCTTTACCTGTTAATGTTTTCACAAATCCTACATCAGCAAATAAAAAATTGCTGAAGATTAATACCAACATGACTACTGTTTTCACCATACACACCTTTTAAATATTATTATAATACACTAACTTATTTATATAAAATTAATCCTTGTTCTATCAATAAAAATAGAAAAAATTCTAAAAAAAGTCTTATTCCTCTACAAAAGAGCTTTAAGAGGTTTTTCTTTAGCAATCACTTGTGGTATAGGTGGTGTTTTCTTTTTTTCCTTTATCGGTACCGTTTTGAGTACCAATCCTACATTTTTAAGTTGTTTTGCTCGTACAATATTCTCTAAATCAGAGATAGAGGACTTTTTACTAAAGTTTTCTCTTAATACAACCAAATTAACATCACTATATTGCATCAGATAGAAACTCTCTTCTGCAATATCAAAAGAACCCGTATCTATAAAAATATAATCATATTCCTTCTTTAAAATAGTTAAGAGCTCTTCAAATCGAGGAGAGAGGATTAACTCCATAGGGTTTGGAGGGGTAGGACCAGAAGGTATAATGTTTAAATTAGGATGATTGGTAGTAAAAATAACATTACCAAGATTATCACGCTCACTTAAATAAGTACTCACACCACTATATTGCTGTTGCATTCCAAAATATTCATGTACAGAAGGATTATGCATATCCAAATCTATAATTATTGACTTATATCTGGTATTTCTCAAAATTGCACTTAAATTTACAATGGTTGTTGTTTTCCCCTCACCCTGTATAGGAGAGGTCACCAAAACAATATTACCTTCATCCTCCTTTTTTGAGAACTGAAGGTTCATCGCCAGTTTACGATAGGATTCTTCCAATAAAACGTTCATTAACATTTTATCTTTATAGAGAGGAATAGTACCATAAATAGGCAATTTAGTTAACAGTTCTACATCTCGTTTTGTCTGTACCTTATCTATCAACATAGAACGTATCAGTGCAATCATGCTTCCTAAAGCCAAACCTATAATAGCAGCCATTGCAAAGACCATACCTCGCTTTGGACTGATAGGTACAGGAGGAGTATATGCTTTATCAACTATCTCATAATCTGATACTGCAGTGACTTTAATTAACTCATTTTCTGACTTTTTCTCTAAAAGATAGGTATACATCTTAGAGTTTAATTCATAACTACGCTGAAAAGCAATAAGCTTTTTCTCTTCTTTAGGAAGTGTTTTTAAAATAGATTCATATTTACTTTTTTGCTTTAAAAGATTTTTGTGCTTAATTTTCAGAACAGAACCCAAATTTTTAATATTCAAAGCAATTTTTTTCTTAATTTCATCGGTTCTTTTATGTATTTGTATCAATCGTGGGTAACTGTCTGTAAACTCAAGTTTTAGCTCATCTTCTTCCACATATAACTGGTTTAAAGTGTCAATTAAATGAATCGTACTTTGATCGTTAAACTCCAATAACGTAGGAGCAATCGCATCAAAGTTTCTGTTATTATCAACATATTTTTTTAAATTATCAATCAATTGTTCTTTTAAGACTATTTCTGACAATCTAATATCAATATCTCCTAGTTTATTAAAAAGATTTGTTGACTTAACTGCTGGATTAATACTCTCATTTTCAGATTCATATCCTCGAAGTTTTTTTTCAGAAAGCTCTAACTTTACTCTTATTTTTTCAAGTTGCTCGTCTAAAAAGTTTAAAATTTTATTATTTGTAGTCTCTTTTTTATGTTTACTCTGCTCAACATAAGCACTAATAAGGGTATTGACATAATTATCAGCCCGTTGAGGGATAGTGTCTTTATATGAAATATTAAGAAAATCAGACTGTAAATCAACTTGTGTTATAGATAAATTATTTTTTATATATTTTTCATAAATACGTCTATTATCTCCATTTATCTTTAAATAGAGGGTTTGGTTAAACTCTCTATTTTTTATTACATTGGCTGTAAAATACTCTGTTTCAATCCCTTCACCATAAGCATAAAGTTTTGATTTTCCTTTTTTATCTGAAGAGAGTACAAATCCATCTTTTTGAGGAATTAGAGCTATGTATGGCTCTTTAAAGTCCTCTATTGTCATCGTTAAATTTGTAATCTCAATAGGCACATCATCATATATTTCCACTTTTCGATAAGCATCGTCTATAAAGTATTGTACTTGAAGATTAACCTTCTCGAGTACTTTGCTGTTTATATTATAAGTTTTAAGCGTAGTAATCTCCTGTAATGTATCAGTCTTATTCACACTAAAAAGGTTTTCACTTAAGAAATCTCCATTCTCAGCAGGCACAGGAAGGTCTCGATTAACCTTTACCAGAGCATACGATTTATATACAGAAGGAGTAAAGTAAAGATATACTTGAGCCAAAAACATAGAGAGTATCATCATCGTTAAAATCAACCATTTGTATGGAGCTATAAGCTTGAAAAGCTCAATGATATAGTTTTCTTCTTTTATGGTGGTAGGTGGTGGAAGAGATTTCATATTATTCAATACCAATATTTTATTTTTTTATTTTTTATTTTTTAAAATAAATAATAACAATTAAAAACTTATACATTACTTATAAATATACTCTATAGAGCATAAATTATATAATAATAATATATTTTTTAAAAAAAGCAAAAAATAAACTATAAAAAACATTTTATGTGATATAATGTGATATTATTTACAAATAATAAACTATATAGGAGAAATATTTAATGAAGAAAATTGCATTCTTTTTAATATTTGCAAATGTACTTTTTGCAAGTGATACATCAGTTATATCTGGACAGACAGTGTCCAGTCATGTCAATAGAGGTGAGTCAAACTATTACCTAATCTCTGCTTCAAATGGAGACACCATTACCTCCAATCTAGTTGGACTAGGTGATAATGCTGATTTATATATGAAAATAGGTAGTAGACCAACAAGCAGTAGAAATGATTGTACATCAACCAATGGTGGTATAGAAAATGAAAATTGTTCTGTAACATTAGATCATGATGCTATGGTTTATGTACGTGTTTATGGACATAGAGCAACAGACTATCAAGTGACAGTAACTAAAAATGGTGCTGGAAATAATATACCTACATTGATTTCTGGTCAAGCCCTATCTGATTCTGTTACTCAAGGAGAGGAAAAACATTATCAAATTGGAATGACAGCTGGTCAATCATTAGACTCTTTAATAAGTAATCTCACTGATGATAATGATTTATATGTTAGAATGGGTCAAATGGCAACAAGAGATTTTTATGATTGTCGGTCAACCAATGGTAATACTCAAAATGATGCCTGTTCCGTTACAGCAACACAAAATACTACTGCATATATTACTGTTTACGGATATCGAGCTGCTAACTATACTTTAACTGCTACACTCCATGGTGGTAATGGTGAGGGTATACCTACTTTAGTTTCAGGTGAAGTAGTATCTGGTTCTGTAGCAAGAGATGATATGAAATATTATAAGATACAAGCTCATTTGGGAGATAAAGTTATAGCAACCATTAGTGAACTAACCAATATTGCTCATATCTACATGAAAAAAGGTGAAAAGCCTACAAGAGCATCTTTTGATTGTAGAGGTGTTGATATGGGAGCAACTACAAACTCCTGTTCACTTAATATCTCTGATGATACAGAAGTATTCATAGGCGTATCTGGATTTAGAGCATCAGATTATCTCTTAACTGCGACTGCTGAACTAGAATTAATACCAGCAAACCCTGAAGTGCCTACTGTTCTTGAAGATGCAGAAAATGGTATCCTTAACCCTAACTGGGAAATTGTGATAGGAAATGAACCGGGATACATTTACCCTACTCCACATATTGCTGGTGCACCATCAGGTACAGGTGTATTGGTTCAGCATGCTTCTGGTGGAGCCACACTCTATAGATACCACCTTCCAGTAAACAATACTTCACAAAGAGTATTATCTATGGATATAGGTGGATTACCTACACATAAGTTTAGCAACTACTCTGAAAGTCTTAGAGGATATATCCCTCATTATGGTGTAGGAGTTATTGTTGAAACAAAATTGGGAAGAAGAATCATGACATGGGACTCTTGGTACACCCATCAAGGTTATCCACCAAGAAAACATGACAATGGACACAATATCTTCTTAAACTACCCATCTCCTGTAGAGATGGTACGTGGATGGTATGCACCAACAAATTTATGGACTCATCTTGAAGTGAACATAGATGATGAATTACATAAACTAGAGCCTAATAATGAAATTATTAAAATTATAATATTTCACACAACAGGTGGTTACCTAGATAATATTACTTTATCTGCTGCTAACTAACCCCTCTTAACTAACAGAGAAAGAGTTCTACTCTTTCTCTGTTATTCTCCAGAAACTTCACTTCAAACAACAATTCATAAGAATAAATATTAAACCATAAAAAACATTGTATGTGATATAATGTGATTTTATTCTAAAAAATAAAATAAACTTTATAAAAAATAGGAGACGTGTTAATGAATAAAATTATATTCTTTTTAATATTCGCAAATGTACTGTTTGCAAATGATACATCAGTTGTGTCTAGTCAGACTGTATCTGGTCATGTAGATAGAGGTCAATCAAATTATTATTTAATCTCTGCCTCAAGAGGGGATGTCATTTCGTCCATTTTAGAGGGACTAACAGATAATGCCGACGTATATGTAAGAGTGGGAGCTAGACCAACGAGCAGTTCTTATGATTGTAAATCAACCAATGGTGGTATAGAGAATGATAGTTGTTCTGCACTAGTAGACCATGATGCAACAGTTTATATACGGGTTTATGGACGAAGAGCAACCAACTATCAAGTAACTGCAACTAAAAATCACCTTGCTGAAAATGACACATTAGTTACCTCAGGAGAGAGTGTATCTGGTCATGTCAATAGAGGTAAGTCGCATTATTATTTAATCTCGGCTTCGAGTGGAGACACGATTACATCCAACCTAACTGGACTATCTGATAATGCAAATATATATGTAAGAGTAGGTCGCAGACCAACAAGCAGTAAAAATGATTGTAAATCAACCAATGCTGGTACACAAAATGAAAGCTGTTCTGTAACCTTAGACCATGATGCTAGAGTTTATGTACGTGTTTATGGACGTAGAGCAGCAGACTATCAAATAACTGTAACCAAAAGTCATGATGAAGAAGACCCTATCACTACTTTGACTTCTGCTCAAGCCATATCTAGTGCAGTTAATGAAAGAGCAGAAAAGCACTATAAAATCGACATGACAGCAGGTCAATCTTTGGACTCTTTAATAAGCAATCTCTCTGCTGATAGTGATTTATATGTAAAAATGGGTGAACTTCCAACAGGTAGTTCTTTTGATTGTAAATCAACCAAGGGTAATACTCAAGATGATGGTTGTTCCATTACAGCAACTCAAAACACCACTGCATTCATAACTGTTTACGGATACCAATCAAGCAACTATACTATAACTGCTACACTCCATAATGGTAATAATGGTGGGGGTATACCTACTTTAGTTTCAGGTGAATCAGTATCTGCTTCTGTAGCAAGAGGTGATATGAAATATTATAAGATACAAGCTCATTTGGGAGATAAAATTATAGCTACTATCAGTGGACTCACCAATATTGCTCATATTTACATGAAAAAAGGTGAAAAGCCTACAAGAGCATCTTATGATTGTAGAGGTGTTGATATGGGAGCGACTACAAATTCCTGTTCACTTAGTATCACTGATGATACAGAAGTCTTTATAGGAGTATCTGGATTTAGAGCATCTGATTATCTCTTAAGAGCTACAGCTGAACTAGAATTGATACCAGCAAACCCTGAAGTGCCTACTGTTCTTGAAGACGCAGAAGGTGGTACCCTTAACCCTAACTGGCAAACAGTACTGGGGAATCAACCTAGCTACATTTACCCTACTCCAGATATACCTGGTGCACCAGAAGGTACAGGTGTATTGGTTCAACATGCAAATGGTGGGGCTACAATATATAGATACCACCTTCCAGTAAATAATACTTCACAAAGAGTATTATCCATGGATATGGGAGGATTACCAACCCATCTACTCTATAACCACCCTGAAAGTCATAGAGGATTTATCCCTCATTATGGTGTTGGTGTTATTGTTGAAACAAAATTGGGAAGAAGAATCATGACATGGGATTCGTGGTACACTCATCAAGGTTATCCACCAAGAAAACATGATAATGGACACAATATCTTCTTAAACTACCCTTCTCCTGTAGAGATGGTACGTGGATATGGATATTCATCAACAAGTTTATGGAACCACTTTGAAGTGAACATAGATGATGAATTACATAGACTAGAGCCTAATAATGAAATTATTAAAATTATAATATTTCACACAACAGGTGGGTATTTAGACAACATTACTTTATCTGCTGCTGAGTAATATTCTAAACATATAGAGAAAGAGTTATAACTCTTTCTCTTCTATTCCTAAATTAAAAATTTTATAATATTACATTATAATTAAATAATTTATTTTATTTTAACTTTACTACATTTAAAGGATTTTATATTGAAACAACATGTTACACTCTTTATAAACTCATTGACTTCTGGAGGGGCAGAAAGAGTACTCTCTGTCATTATTACAGAATTAATAAGACAAAATATAGCAGTAACCCTACTCTGCATCGAAAAAGACAATGTATATACCTTACCTAAAGAGGTCAATATCATATATCTTTCTAAATTAACCAAACATGACAGTAATATTAAAAAATTTTTATACCTTCCCTACTTGGCATTAAAATTAAAAGAACATATAAAAGAGAATAACATACCTTTAATTCAAAGCCATATATACAGAGCCAATTTTAGCAATCTACTGGCAAAAGTTTTTGGAGCAAAACATAAGGTAGAAGTGGTTGAGGTTATCAGCATTAACCACTTTAAAAACAAATCACTCTCTGCAAAAATCAATCTTAAACTTATAAAACTGCTCTACAAATATGCCGATTTGGTTATTTTTAAAGCTCAAAGAATGAAAGAGGAGTTTTTAAAAGAAGTTCCAAATATAAAAAACTATACTGTTATTAACAACCCCTACAATATAGAAAGAATTGAACACTTAGCTCATGAAACAGTAGATGACTTTACATTCAATCCAGATAAGAAATACCTTATAAATGTCGGTAGACTCTCTTCTCAAAAAAAGCAAATCACCTTAATAGAGACAGTTGCTAAACTCAATGATAACATTGAACTCATTATTATAGGTGAAGGAGAAGAGCAACAAATGTTAGAAGATGCCATTGTTAAATATAAACTAGAAAACAGAGTTCACCTACTTGGAAGAAAAGACAATCCTTTTAAATACATTGCCCAAGCAGATATTTTTGTTTTGGCATCCAGTGGAGAGGGTTTCCCCAATGTCATTGTAGAAGCGATGATTACAGCTACACCAATTATCTCAACCGATTGTATCTCAGGACCTAGAGAGATACTTGCACCAACTACAGATATAAATTTTCAATTACAAAAAGATATTGAGATAGCAGAAAATGGAATACTCTACCCTATTGGTGATAACAGTGCTTTGGTCAAAGCAATTAATACAATTTTTACTAATAGAGAGCTAGAAGAGAACTATAAAAAAAGAGGACCCCTCAAAGCAAAAGAGTACTCACTAGAAAGAATCATTACACAATACAAGGAGAGCCTATGTGTGGTATAGTCGGTTTTGTTTCCAAAACCAAAGAAGAAAATATTTTAAGCAAAATGGTTCAAATACAAAAACATAGAGGACCTGATGACTCGGGTATTTATATTGATGAGACTACAGGTGTTCACCTTGGACACAATAGACTCTCTATCCAAGATACCTCCTCTCATGCTCATCAACCTTTTGTTAGCTCATGTGAGAACTACATACTTATTTTCAATGGTGAAGTCTATAATTTTCAAGAGATAAAAGAAGAGTTAGTCGCTTTAGGGCATACCTTTGTCTCTAACTCCGACACAGAGGTTATACTCTACGCCTATAAAGAGTGGGGCATTGACTCTGTTGAGAAATTTACGGGTATGTTTGCCTTTGTTATCTATGACCAAATAAAAAAGAGACTCTTTTTACTTAGAGACCGAGCTGGTGTAAAACCACTCTACTACCATGTATCAGAAAACGCTTTTCTCTTCTCTTCAGAGATTAAGTCCTTTCATCAACATCCAAGTTTTTCAAAAGAGATAAACAAAGAGATTCTTCCTTTCTATTTCCAGTTTGCCTATATTCCAACGCCTCACACCATCTATAAAGAGTGTTTCAAATTAAAACCAGGACACTATATAGAGTATAATTTAGAGTCAAACTGTTTTGAAACACATAAATACTGGGACATTAATGACTTTTATCTTATGAGTAAACATACAAAAAATGAAGATGAGATAGTAGAGGATATTGAATCTCTACTCTCTACGGCTACAAATCTAAGAATGGTCTCTGATGTTCCTGTAGGGGTTTTCCTAAGTGGTGGCTATGACAGTTCTATGGTTACCTCACTTCTTCAAAAGGGAAAAAAAGAAAAGTTAAATACTTTCACCATCGGTTTTGAAAAAAAAGAGTTTAACGAAGCCAATGATGCTAAAAAAATTGCCCAATACCTTGGAACAAACCATACAGAAGAGTATTGTACCCAACAAGATATGCTAGAGCTTATAGATGACCTAGCCTTTTATTACGATGAACCTTTTGCTGACGATTCAGCTCTTCCTACCATGCTGGTTTCTAACCTTGCACGAAAAGAAGTAACCGTAGCCCTCTCTGCTGATGGAGGGGATGAAATCTTCCTTGGCTATAGTAAATATTTTGCTATCAATAGAGTACTCAAAATAAAATCGTCTAAAATAAAAAACCATATTTTAAAAACTTCTGTTAATCTTCTTTCCGAAAAATCTGTTCTTCTACTTAATTCACTGTTGCCAAAATCAAAAAGACAAAGTAATATTGTTGATAAATTTAACAAATTTAAAAATATGATAAATGCAAATACCCAACAAGAGATGTTTATACGAGCCAGTTCTAAAGTAGAAGCAGACTTTTTAGACAGAGCTTTGGTAGATGGAAAATTTAAAAATTTTGAAAGTACCTATTTTAACGATTTTCAAAAACTTGAAAAACTAGACAGTTCAAGCCAAATGATGGCAATTGACTATAAAACATTTATGCTTGATGATGTTCTATGTAAAGTAGATAGAGCCTCCATGTCCGTCTCATTAGAGGGTCGTGAGCCCCTTTTAGACCATAAACTAGCCGAATATATGGCAAGGGTTCCGAGTGAGCTAAAATATAAAAATGCTAAAGGTAAATACCTCTTAAGAGAAGTACTTAAAAAGTACATACCCACAGAGATGACAGACAAACCAAAAGCAGGTTTTACCATCCCCTTAAAGTCATGGTTACTCAACGAGCTAAAACCAAAAGCACTAGAGGCATTAGAGAGTAGTTTACTAAAAAAAGATGCTATATTTAAAGAAGAGGTACTCAATGAAGTGGTAGAAAAATTAAAAAGAGGAGAAATTGAGAATCCAACCTTTATATGGATGATAATCATGTATGTCTCTTGGAGAGAAAGATGGGAGTAATCCTATCTTTTTAAGTCCCTTAAAATATGACCCTTTTATCTGCTGCGGAGTAATCCTCTTAACTTTACACAGAAAGAGTTTAACTCTTTCTCAAGCAATAACTTTTAAATAAGGTAATACATATATGAAACTCAATATTAATCATCTTCTTACTTTTTTATTCTTAATAATCTTACTTATTGGAATTCAAGAGATATACAATCCTCTCTTTTTATGGGAAGAACTAAAGTCCCATTTTGAACTATTTGACTTCAGAGGTCTTGCAAAAGGAACAATATTTTTAACAACATATCTTTTAGCTACTCTGTCTATGTTAATCTTAATTGGATTACGCTCTTCAAAACTTTTTGGACTCTTTTTACTTCTTTCTTTTCTATTTCTTTCTATGGATTTTTTTGTACAACTTATAGGCATAACACATGGTTTTTCAATAGATGAGTATGCATTAAGCATGAATGAACTAGGAAACTATAAATATTTAGAAGCTTATATGGATACTATCATAGAATCTATACTTCTAGCACTCTTAGTTATCTCAGTATTTTATTTTATTCGTAAAAAGTTTTATACAAAAAAATTTGCTACACCATATTTGCTTATTGTTCTTTTATCTACATCTATTATATATGGAGCATGTTATAAAGTTGATACCTATAAACTTAGTAACTATCCAGCAACAATAAAAATTCCAGCTATTGCACTTAAATATATAATAAAGTCAAAACCCATTATTAAACGAAAATTAAATAAAAATATAGTCCCTTCACAAAAAGAACAGTTTAAAAATATTATATGGATTGTAGATGAATCAGTAGTAGGAAGCTATCTATCCATTAATGATTATGAGAAAAAAACAACACCGTACTTAGATGAACTAAACAAAAAGAGTAATCAAATTTTCAACTTTGGTGTTGTAAACGCCATTAGTAATTGTTCAGCTAAATCTAATCTATTTTTACGTATTGGTCTAAATCCTAAACAAAAGTTTAATATAAAAAAGCAAATGTATACTCTTCCAACTATATTTCAATATGCAAAAAGAGCAGGTTATACCACATGGCTTATGGACTCTCAAACAAAAGAGAATCACTTACAAAACTACTTAACGCTATATGATAAAGAGAGTATTGACCACTTTAAAACACTAGGTCCAAATATTGATAGAACAAAAAGAGATATAAAGTTTTTAAATGATGCTATAGATATTTCTAACAACAAAAAAAGTGGTAAAAACTTTATTGTTTTAGTTAAGTATGGTGCTCACTTCCCATACCTACTTACCTACGATCATGACTACTCACCTTTTCAACCTGTCGTAGATTCGAGCTATGGAGAAATGGATATAGAGCATAAGGACCAACAGATGAATACTTACCTAAATTCTATATACTTTAATACTGACTTATATTTAAAGGAATTAGTAGGAAAAGCTGATTTGAATGAGAGTATTTTCTTTTATACTTCTGACCATGGTCAAAATATTTTAGAAACACCAACACTTACACGTACACACTGTAACAATGAGATAATTGTTAAACATGAAGTAAGTGTACCACTAATCGTCTTTCATAATAATGCAAAAAAATTATTTGAAAAAGATAAAAATCTTTTTTATTCTCAAATACAACTATTTCCTACTACTCTATCCTTTTTTGGATATGACCAAAAAACCGTAGAGAAGTATGGTAAAACACTATTTGATGGATACAAAAATAGTGAAGATAGAAAATACATTCTCTCATCTTCAGAAAAAAGAAAAATATATAAATAGTCTCTTTCAACATCTTAGCCTAAAAAAGGCTAAAGTGTTGTAAAACAAGCTACTATATTTAAAGCAGGTTGAGTTAATTTAAGTCTAATATAAAGAAATTACATTATTATTGTACTTACTTTTTACATAAAAAAGGTCTTTATTTGATTACAACTTATACCGAATATTTAGACTATCTTGAACAAGATAGAATTGCTTTAAATAGAACCATGACGTTACAATATTATATTTTTGATGACATATGGAAGTTTCAAAGAGTGATGAGAAAACTGGAGTATTTAACCAATTGTCAAGGAAATAAAATACTTAAACTATATTATAAATTAAGATATAGAGCATTAAGCAATAAACTTGGATTTACAATACCAATTAATACCTTTGGTCCAGCCTTATCTATTGCACATAAAGGGACAATTGTAGTTAATGAGAGAGCAAGAATAGGTAGCCATTGTCGCATACATGTTTGTGTTAATATTGGTGCAAGTGCTAAAGACAAATATGCAGCCCCTACTATAGGTAGCCATAGCTATATTGGTCCAGGGGTAAAGATATATGGGAAGATTATCCTTGGTAACAATATTCGTATAGGTGCCAATGCTGTAGTCAATAAGAGTTTTCTTGAGGAGAATCTTACTATTGCTGGAGTACCTGCTAAAATTATTTCACATCAGAAGTAAGCACGAGGGAGTTAAGTATAAAAAAATTGACAACTATTCAGTAGTAGAAATTCCCAAACTGGGTCATGCATCTAAAATTAGTTAATGGTTATAGCGATTTATCACAAGATTTTTCCAAGACTTAGAAAACTTAATCGTTTATATTGAAATCAAGCTAAAACCATTCGCATTCTAAGATTAAAACGTTCAATATCTTGGATATTTCTCTTACTCACTCCTCTAGTTTCGGTAGAGACTATAAAGTAAAAACTCTACCTCTTCTCATGTATATCATTTTTTTGGAGTGCAACCCGTCCAAAAAGATCTCCTGATACAAAAACTTGTTCTGAATTTTCTTTGTTTATATCAAACAAACTCTTCTCTTTAGTCTCATAACCCATTAGTTTTATAATGGTTGGAAAAATTTGATAATGAGAATATATGTCTTTTGAAAAAGAGAAATCTTTAAGTGTACTGTTGTCTTTGGTTGAAAAAAGTAAAATGGGTACAATTCCTTGTGTAAGAGGAGGATTTTTACTGTCACCATGAGTAGAGGTTCTTCCCTCTTCTAAAATAGATTGTCCATGGTCAGAAGTATAAATAATAAGGGTATCTTTTAAGTTTTTAAAATCTATTTCTTGAAGTAGATGTTTAAAAAATAGGTCAACGTTATAACGAACAGCATTACGATAAGAGTTTAAAGCATACTCTTTTTTATCTAAAGATAAAGCATCTAAATCACCCCCCAACGTTGGTAAAAAGTACTTTTCTGTCTCAGGATAACTATGTTCCCATTGAAAATGAGCACCATGTTTAAGCATATATATAAAGTTTTTCTTTGAATTTTTTAGTATTTTCTTGGTTGCTTTTATAATATCTTCTTCAGGCATCTCCTTAAGAACATACTCCCCTTTAGGTTGCATAAAAGTATCAATATAAGGTAGGTCATATTTACTCATATGGTTCTGCAAATAATCACCCATACTTTGTCCAGATAGATAATGGGTCATGTATCCAGCCTTTTTTCCATATTGAAAAATCATTGCTTGTTTTAACGAGTTGTTCTCTGTATCAGGTAGGTCACTCAACTGTAAACCACTCATCAACAAAATATTACTACTATCAGAAGCATTCGCTGCAGACGATGCCAAACCTAGGTTTACATAACTCCCTTTAATCGACTTCAAATAGGGAGTGGTCTCTTTATCATATCCATTAATACCAAGGTATTTTCCTCCTATACTCTCATCAACAATTAAAATAATATTTTTATAGGTTGATGCATTTACTGGCTCTTTTGTCAGTTTTTCTCGTTCTCCATAATAGAGACTATTGGTAAAAGAGTAGATAAATAGATTTGCAATTTTTAAATTTGTTGGTCGTGTTTGTGTTGCACCTGTCGTTCGATACAAAATAAGATAAGAGAGTAAAAAAGCAATAATCAATGTAGAAAGAACCCATTTTAACGAGATAAAAAGCCTGTTTTTAACGATTATCTTTCTTATTATAAAAACAAAAATCGTAAAGAGAAGCATTACTACTCCTGCCTGTTCAATCGCATCTGCATAGGTAGATAAAGCATCTAACCCAAAAGCATCAGCTTGAGCCAGTGCGATACTTAGGTCATTGAGTGAAAAGCCCTCTGTATTAATGTTTTTATAAACCAAATCTATACTATAGGTGAAAAATAGAAATAGATAAAAGAAGAAAAATATGATTTTATTACGTATAAAAAAGAGCTGTGTTATACTTAAAAATCCTATAAAGGTTACCAATAAATAAAAAGATGCTATAGCCAAGCTTTTCGTATCAAACAGATACATCATTTTATCAATAAAGTTTTCAAATACTACTATTTCAAAAATTACTAAAATAATAAAAATTAATCCTAATTTTACTCTCATTGTTGTTGTCCTTGTTGTTTATTTATTTTTTTCATATTTAAGAGAAAAAGAGTTCTCGGTACTGCTCTAAAATAATATTATGAGCAAATCTTTCTCGTGTACGAGCAATAATTTTTTCTTTATCAAATGGATAAGAAGATGCTTTAATTATGGTTTTAACCATAGCATCAACATCTCCGTTAGAGACAGAAAAACCATTTTCTCCCTCTTCTATAATCTCTGTAATACCTCCTGGACAAGCAAATGCCACAAGAGGAAGACCTAAACTGTTTGCTTCTAACAAAACATTGGGGAAACCCTCATGCTCAGAGGTGAGTATAAACAAATCAGCAGATTTCAAATAAGGATAAGGGTTTGACCTATGTCCCTCAAAAGTCACTCGCTCTTCTATGTTTAAACTTTGTGCCAAACCTTTTAAACGCTCCTCTTCATCACCTGAACCAACCAAAACCAAATTGTAATTTAAAGACAATTTAGATAGAACCTCTAACAACAAGTTATGGCGTTTTGCCTGACGCATAATTGCCACATTTATCAAATTTATTTTTTTATCTTCAAAGTTATATGAAATAGTCTCATTAGCGAGTTCCGAAACTCTATCTATATCAATAGGATTATTTATAACAATACTTTTTTTCCCAGCAGAAGGATAGTGAAGCAGTAAATCATCTTGCATATCTTTAGATTGAGCGATGATGGTTGTATAATTTTTATAAACATTTCTATATAAAAAGTCAAATACCTTAGGATACTTCTGCTTCTTATTTTTCATACTTGCAAGGTTTGTCTCACGAGCTATCCAACGCGTTTGTGGCAAAAATATTTTCATTATAGGAATAAAAGGTGCCAAAGCGATATTGACATGAGCAGTACCAGAAAAGACAATATCTGGCTTTAGACTTTTAAGTTTTTTAAGACATTTGGGCATCCCCTTAGCCACAGAGAGCATCTCTAAATCATGTATCACTATACGCTTATCAAGTAAATCAGTTAATGCTCCCCTATGACTAAAAATAACCAGATGAACCTCTTTCCCATCTTTAACAAAATAGTTTAAAATATTCACCATCATGCGTTCAGCTCCACCCATGACGAGTCTATCAATAACACCTACAAATAATTTTTCTTCTTTCATCACATTAGTCAACCTTCTCTCCTAACCATTGAGCATAAGAGAAACGGTTGTTGTACTCCATCAATTTTGTTAAGTATGAACCTTTGAAGTCCCAAGAGTAAAAACCAATTCCTAAATGGTCATTGTACTCTTTGTTAAGTGAGTAAAAATGTCCTCTAGTACGTAATATACGATAGATATGTTCGAGATAATAACGCACATAATCTTGCTGCATAAATCCTAAAGAGGCACTATTTACGACCAAATCTACAGTCGCTGTTGGTATTTTTTCAACAACAGAAGGAGGCACAAGAATAAAGTCATATTCTAAAACCAAAGCATCAAACTCATCTAATCTGTCAGCAATATCACTTAAAAGTGCTATCTTTTTATTTGGAAAATTATGTTCCATATAGTAAGAGGTCAAAAGTAGCGTCTCTGGTAAATCAACCAAAATAAAACAAGCATTAGGAATATAATAAGAGAGCAATCTGTCTAAGCCCCCATACCCTGAACCAATATCGACAATAACATTACGCTTGTTTTTATCGAAATCTATATGTGTAGTAATATCATTAACTATTAAAGTATGGAAAAGAAGTTTTTCACTTAAGTACTGCCCTCTATAATAAACCGAAGCACTTCCCCCGACTTTACTCTCAGAGACCGATGATAACAACTCTTTTTTTATCACTTTTGCATAACGATGATACTCTAAAATCAAATCAATAGCTTGTAAATATGCCTTGGTATAACCAACATCTTGGTCTACATAGTAAAACTGGTCACCAAAAACCTCTTCACAACGCTTAGAAGTGGCTCTAAACTGACTAAGTTTAGCTGGGTCAATCTCTCCATTATCTTTAAAAAAGAGTGACTTAAATACATCTGTAACCCTATCCCACTCCTCTGTTTTATCAAAAATATTGTTTTCCATAATATAGGCTAACTCTAAAGAGTTTTCGATTTTTCTTAAATAGCTCTCTTCAATGGGTTCAATTCTTCTGTCCACCATTGGTGAGATAGGATATAAGTAAGTGTAATCTCCCTTTCTAAAATCACGATCTATCTCCTCATAACCTTCCAAGCGAATGGTTTTTTTTATCAATTTTCCTTTGCTTAAGAAAGCTATAAACTCTTTCCCTGCAAATAAAATTCGACCAAAACGGTTGTAAAACAATATGCTTTGAAATGGCGTACGATGTCCACGCCAAAAGTGAAGCAGGAACTGAGACTGCTCTTGATAAATCAACTTATCAATTATTTGAAAAAATATACTTTTAATAAATCCAAATCGCTTTAGCATCCACTTAAAAATATATAAATTATTTAAATTAGTATTATTATTAATATTTTTTACCTTTTTTTTTATTTTATAAGATATTATCTCATAGATAAGCTTTTTTTTATATTATTTTTTGATTATTTATGTTAGAATTATGCCATGAGAGAAAGGATATCAATGCAAAACTTTTTTGGATTTATTGATTACAGAAAAAATGATTTTTCTATAGAGAGTAATGTTCATCATAAAAAGACTTATTATTATAAATATCAAGAGTATAATATATTTTTATCCTATACTAAACATAAAGAGTCTAAATCTATTGACAATAAAGAGACCTTACTACTTTTCAATGGAAGAGTTTCAAATAGGTCTTTCTTAATTTCAGAGCTTAATATTTCAAATAACTCCTTAGCTACCATTGACCTTATCAACCAAGCCTATTTGGTATGGGGGAAGGATCTAATTAAATATTTAGAAGGAGACTTCACGCTTATCATTTTTGATAAAATTAACAAATACTTAATTTTATATAAAGATAAAATTGGGATAATTCCTTTAAGTTATTATTTCTCTGAAGAGCTTATTGTTTTTGGTAGTCGAATAAATGATTTTAAAAATGCTCCTAATTTTATGCCTACCATTCGTATAGATTCAGTAGCAAACTATTTACAATTCGGCTCAGTTATACAACCCAACACCATTTTAAAAGATTGCTATAAAGTCAAATCTGGAACATCTACCAACTTTGACTTGAGAAAAAAAGAACACTTTAACACGACTTATTGGAGCTTGGAGTCTGAATATGACACTAAAAAATTCCCTTTAGATGAATCTGAAATTGAAACTAAAATTATAACTGATGCAGAAGCATTACTCGTCTCTGCCATTAAAAAATCTGAAATAGACCATAAAACTGTTTCTCTCTCTTTAAGTGGTGGATATGACAGCTCAACCATTGCTGCTCTACTTAAAAATAGAAGTGACTACAATCTTGAAACATTTACTATTGGTTTTGAAGATGACAACATAAATGAAGCACCTCATGCAAAAGCAATCGCTGCTCATTTAGGAACAAAACATCATGAACACTACTTTACAGCTAAAGATGTTACAAACATTATCCCTAAGCTCTCTGAAATTTATGATGAGCCTTTTTCTGACCATGCAGCTGCACCAACACTCTTAACTACAGAGATGATAAAAGCAGAGGGCATAGAGAATCTATTTATAGGTGATGGAGGAGATGAAGTCTTTGCAACTGCAGATGATGTTCATTTTTTTAATCGTATTATATCTCTCCCTTATAGCATAAGAAAAGCTCTAATAAATCCATTAAAAAATGTAAATATTGAGGCACTTCCCCTTTTGAGAGACATCAACAACCTTCCAACAAAATGTGAAAAACTACTCTCCATACTTTCTGCTAAAAATATTCCTCAAATGACCAAAACTAAAATTATGACCTTTAGAGAAAAAGAATTACAATCACTCATTAAAGGCTATCACCAACCTATCTATACAACGTTTGATGAGATTGACTTTAACGGACACCATGAAACTGTTGATGAAATTATTGGTGTTTACTTTAAAACAACCATGACCGATGGAGAGTTGGTTAAAAGCTACTCAGCAGCCAACCATAACAACATCTCTATTCATACTCCATTTTTAGATGAAAAACTCATCTCTTATATGGCAAAGGTTCCCTCCTCTCTCAAAATAAAAGATGGTATTAAAAAATATGTTTTAAAAGAGATTGCCCATACCTATATACCTAAAAATCTTCTCGATAGACCTAAGAGTGGATTTACTGTTTATTTTGATTCCTGGATGCGAAATGAACTAAAAGAGCTTGTTTATGCACAAGTAAACAAAGAGAGGTTAGATAAAGACGATATATTTAACTCTTATGATATAATTAAGATACGTGATGATTTTTACAATGGAAACAACAACCATAAAACCAGATTATGGAGAATTTTTCTCTTTCAACTTTGGTACGAAGATTTTAAAGGATAACCCATCGAAGTATGTATTGCACCAACCAACCATAAAGAGTATTCAGCCCCTACCTTAGCTTATGAAGCGTGGTCTGAAGAGAAACTAAATAATTTATATGAACTTATAAATAAACAGTTAGAAAACCAAGATAAAAAAACCATTATCGTTTTAGAAATTGCACATTTTTCACTCCCTCTTGAGGAAGAGAACAAAGAGTGGGCCAAGAGAAATATGAAATTTGCCAATGCACTGTGTGAAAGAATCATCCAAGAACACAAACATAAGTTGAGGATTATTCCAACACTTCTACTTAATAACCTAGATGATGAGGATGGTTCTGAAACTTCTCAAGAGTTTATAGATGCCATGGTTGAAGGGCAAAAGTATATTCGTAAAGAATCAGTACGTCTAATTTCAGAACGTAACTTAAAAAACAGAGCCTTTAAAGCACTAAAAAAGAACAAAACGCTCTCAGACAGTTTCATAAATATTGATGGAAAAGCCTATTTAAAAGATGATGACTATAAACATGATTTAGCAGCAGGTTTTGTTAATGATGATGGAAAGATTATTCCAAGATGTGGTCTTATTTTAACAAGTTTTTTAGATATGGTTGCAAAACTTGCTAA
>JALVXD010000142.1:7179-11144 GCA_027038295.1 Campylobacteraceae bacterium | reverse complement strand
AAGTAAGTGATTATGAAAGTATGGGTGTAACAGGAGTTACAGAAGACAACTTAATTCATATTAATAGAGCCATAGATAATACTTACTCAACGTATGTAAATAGAAAATCAGAAGTTCAAGCTATTGTTAATAGAGTTATTGCATCTATATAACTAAGAATAAACTCTAAATATAAGGATTGTAAAATGATGAAAATCAACATATTACTAATGATTACTCTATTGACAAGTAATCTTTTAGCTTGGTCATTATTTGATAATGATGAAATATATAAAGGTGGAAAGACCTATAACCTTCTAATGGCAGGTACAGGACATAATAAAAATTTTCTAAAAGGGGTTACTCTATTTGCATCTCCTGTTGTAACACATTTAGAAGAAACATTAACTATAATTCAAAATCGGGAGAATGGAGTAAAGTATATATTAGAATCAAGTTCTTATAAAAAAATGCTCAAAAGTGCTAAGTTTCAATGTAGTGTAAATCAGTACTCAGACCTATGTAAAATATATAAGCTCAGTATTATTGCTATAAAAACTGCAATTAAACAAAAGGAGAATACTACGCATTCCCATATTAAATCAAGTCCAGTTAATAATATAAATATAGAAAAAAGTCTTAAATTAAAAATATTAAGAAATTTACCCTATGCAAATAGAGGTTATATTTTTAAAAGTAATGATTTAATGAATTTTTATAAAACTCAAAAATGGTATAAACCAAATTCAGATTATCAAGCTAAATTATCAGATTTAACTAAGCAAGAACAAGTATGGAGACAAAATATTTTATCAAAAAAGAAATATAGTCAAAAGAATTTCATGAAGTATTTAAATGAATATACAGTAAATTTTATAAATACTAATCAAAATATTAATGATTTTGATTGGTTAGAGAAGCCTCATATAGTCAGAAATATTGTGTATAAAGGTTTTTCTAAAAATAAAATAGTAAAAAACAAGACTTATGAAAAGCTTATTCCTTTTGGAACAAAAGGAAATTTTATTCAAATTTTGAAAAACGGAGATGGTTATTTTTTACCAAATGGAAAGAAAAGTAATGATTTGATTGTTAACTCTGAAAAGATAATGGAAGGTGGAATATTATATATGGAGTTTTTAGAATCAGATAATAATCTATTAGATACTTGTTATCAAAAATTTTCATTAAAGTGCAAATTTCTACGACATTGGAGTGAATATAAATATAGAATTGATGCAGGAATTTAATTATTTCTGCATTTAAACAATGTTATTTATTAGGTATATATTATGCAAAAGTTTGTAATGCTTTGCAAAAAAATATGGATTAGATAAGAGTTTTAAAATCAATATAATAGGAGAATAAATTATGCCAATACCATTTATAATTGGTGGATTAGCGTTAGCAGCAGCTGGTACAGGAATAAAGAAAGGCATTGATGCCAACAGTAAAAACAATGAAGCAAAAGAGATTGTTGAGGATGCACAAGAGAGATTTGAAGATGCACAAGAACGTTTAGAAGAAGAGCGTGTTCGATTGAACAATGAGTTAAAAGAGTTTGCCACACTTAAACTCTCTGTTTTTACTACAGAAATCAATACCTTGGTTACTTTGGTAAAGAAGTGTAAAGATGCTAACTCTGTACTTGATGTTGAAAATATTAATTTTACAGAAGAAGAGATAAAAGAGCTAGAAAATAGTGTCTCTAATTCACTTGAAATATCAGCAGGACTTGGACAAGGTGTAGCAAGTGGAGCATTAACGGCTATGGGTGCTTATGGTAGTGTGGGAATGTTGGCAACAGCATCAACAGGTACTGCGATTAGTGGGCTTTCTGGTGTAGCAGCGACCAATGCAACATTGGCATGGTTAGGTGGTGGTTCACTTGCTGCTGGAGGTGGAGGCATGGCTTTGGGTACAGCAGTTCTTGGAGGCATGGTGGCTGGTCCACTTATTGCTGTTACAGGGTTTGTCATGGATTCTAAAGCAGAAAAAAATCTTACTGAAGCTTATGATTATGAGAGTGAAGTTGATATAGGAATAGAGAAAATTGATTATTCCATAGAAGAGTATAAATCTATCTATAGCTATATTGATGAATTATCTATTGTTATTCATAAGTTTAGAGATGAGTTTAATTCGGTTCATAAAAAATTAAATAGTGTAAGTTTAAAAAGCAAAGCAAAAAGATTTTTTGGCGTGAGTAAGATATGTGAAGAGAAAGAGTTTGAACAGTTTATGGTCATAGGTAAAAACTTGAAAATTGTTTTAGATATAGCACTGATGGATAAAGATGGAAATAAAAATAAAAACTTTACAAATGAGATTAAAAGGATAACCGTATGATGAAAAAAGCCATGAGTATTTTTAGGAAAGCAAAACCATCTCCTACACAAGCACTTGAAGGTTTAAAAGTGTTTGCAGAAGTAGTAAAAGATAACCATAAAATCACAGAGGAAGAGACAACAAAAAGAGCCAATATCTTTGCAATGAGAGATGTTGAGATTGAAAAAATTCAAGCACAAAAAGAGGTTCTTAAAACCTATTTTGATGGTATTTTTTCAGAGAGAAGATACATGATTGAGCAAATGTTTGATAAGCTTGATAAAGGTATTGAAAATAATAATTTAGAGCTTATTCAGATGTCTATGAGTTCCATTGTCTCTATTGCACAAGAGTCACCATTGAAACAAGTAGAGTCTTTGATGAATGATTTTAAGAATGATGATGTTAAGTCGATAAGTATATAGTTTAAAAATATTAACTAATAAGGATTAAAAATGAATATAATAAAAATAATAGCTTTAGCTACAATATTATTTCTAACAGGATGTAGTGATTCTGATTTAGAAAAAGAAAATACTAATTTAAAAAAAGAATTAAATAATCTAAGACAAATGAATAAAGAACTTTCTGTACGATTAGCTAAAAGTGAACTTCTGTTTTCTAAAAAATATAAAGAAGAATTTAAAAAAGAAGAAAATTTATTAGAGGCTAGCAGGGTTAAAATAGAGAATAATGCTAAGTTAATAGCTGAAAAAAATGCAAAGAATAAATATATGATGATTATTGCTTCTTTAGTTGTCTTCTTTTTAGCGTTTATCGGTTTATTTTTTTTAAAAAGAAAGGAATATAATAAAAAGATTTCAGATAAAGAGACAGATATAGAAAAGTTAAATAAATTTATTGCTGAATTAAATCAAAAAGTTGAAAAAAGTACAAAACTTATTATTGATTTAGAGACTAGTATAAAAGAGATGGAGATTAGAGCTAAAGAAGTTAGTGTAAATCAAGTTGTAAGAAAAATTGATGAGAATCAAAGACATAGAAGTAATTTACTGAAGCGAATTGAAAAGGATTTAACTCATGCCTAATTCTTATGTGACAGTAGTTGGTCAAGCTGATGCTACTAAGGAAACAAAAAACTCAGAGTTGGATTCACATGATAATACAAATAGGGTAGGAGAAGTTGCGAATAATGTAGTGAATCAAACTACAGATGTTGTAACTACTTCTACTAATAAGACTATTGATACATTAGAGCAGCATGAAAAACTAATTAAAGTAGATGAAGCTAGACATAAATCAGAAATTGAAGCAGTATATTATAGAACCAAAGAAGAGACTTTAAATGAAATATCAAAGAATATTTCAACATATGCAGAAAGTGTAAAATATATTAATGAAAAAATTAAAAACTTAGAATTAGAAATACAATCTAAAGAGAAAAAAATAGAATCTGATAAACAAGTTTTTTCTGAATTAACACAAGATTTAAAGATTGAAGAGTCGAAGTATCAAGATTTAAATAGTGATTTTAATGCTTTAGTAAACTCCATAGAGAAATTGGCTTATGAGTATAAAGATTCAATGGAAGAGAAAGAGTATTTGAGAAATATAAAAAGAGAAAAACGTGAATTAGAAAAATATATGGATAAAATAGAAAGTATAGAATCAAAGTTTCTTAATAAAGAGAAAGAAAG
>JALVXD010000142.1:0-7169 GCA_027038295.1 Campylobacteraceae bacterium | reverse complement strand
GAAAGAAAGATTAATTATTGAAAAAAAACTGAAACCCAAACTTGATGAAATTGAAAATTTGAAACTTTCATTAAAATATTTACAAAATGAAAGAGATAGTAATGAATTTATAGGTTTACTAAATTTATCAAATATTAAAACAAATAATCTTCTTATAAATAATGACACTAATAATGAGATTATAGATGCAGAGATTGAAAATGATAAAAAATTATTGGAAGTATAAAAACTTTTGATGATTAGTAATATAGTAATTTTTATAAGAAAGGTAAAAAATAGATGAAGATAATTAAGAAAAGCGATGTTTAACCTTTTCAAAAGTAAAATATTCCTAATTTTAACTCTTGTTTTAACTTTAGGTTTATTATGGGGGATGAATACCAGTTTGGTCTATGAAGATAAGGAATTTGATATAGATGGAGCTTTAAAAAAAGAGGTTTTACAAGAAGGGTATTTTGATAGAAAGATACTTGCATCTATTGAAAATGAAAAGTTTGATGATGTTGAAATGTATGAAGGTCTAGCTAAGTTCTTTAATATAGATTTAATGCAAAGCACTAAAGATAAGATTGCTGAAAACAATACTTTTTTTTCAAAAAGTTTAAGAAATACTAAAGAGTTCTCTTCAGGATTTTGGACAGGAAAAGGAGAGAGTGCTATTGGTATGTCAGGTAGTATACTCTCAGATATGACAGTTGTTGGCGATATAAGAGATTTATCAACAGAGGGTATCAAATTTGCTAATGATGAAAAATATGATAAAGTAGTATTAGGAGTTGCAGCTGTTGGTGTAGGTTTAAGTGTTTCTCAATTATTATCCACAGGTTCTTCTACCCCACTAAAAGTTGGAGCATCAGTTATTAAAGTTGCTAAAAAAACTGGGAAAATTTCTAAAGTATTTTTAGGTGTTATCTCTTCAAAGTTAGCAAAAGCTGTAGATATGAAGATGCTAAAGAAGATAGATTTTTCAAGTATTAAGAGTATAGGCAAAAATAAAGTACTTTTTCGTAAGAGTTTGAAACTGAAAGGTATTAGTAAGTTATTTGGAAATATTAATAAAGTTAAAAAAAATACATCTGTGTTTGATACAGTTTCTATACTTAAATATGTAGACAATGAAAAAGACTTGGGTAAAGTAGTAAAATTAAGTACAAAATACAAGAAAAATACCAAAGCCGTTTTAAAAGTACTTGGAAAAACTGCATTGAAAGGCTCTGTAAGAATTGTAAAATATACAAGCAAATTTATGACACAGTTAATTTTAGCTATTCTTTCATTTTTAGGTTTTCTTATAGGTGCTTTTGTAAATTTAAGAATGATGTTTGTTTGGGTTAAAAAAATAAAACTAAAAAGGCAAATATAAAAACTTCGTAGATACAAGGGATAAAACAATAACGTGCTAAAGCAGAAAAATCCAAGTCCAGAAATTCAAACTAAAAAAGTAGAAAGCTTACTAGAAAAAATAGGTGTCAAATATTTTAACCATCTCTCAAAACGATTAGAAAGGGAGACGGAGGTTCATTTAAAAGATATACCATCAGATAAAATTTTGCAAGTAGTCTCTGATAATATTACAATGAATGCGATTATAATAGCTTTTTTAGTGGGTGCATTGACAACGGTTCCTGCTGTAGTTTTTGAGATGTACTTTCGTAATGCTTTTTCTACTTTTGACTACTATGCATGGCTCTCGGTTATTACTCTTATACTCCTTATTATTGAAGTTGGGGTGCTTTATTGGGTTGGGATGCGAAGTACTTATACTCTGGCTCACTTAACAGGATATGATGGGAGACATGAAGCCAATTTACCTCCTGAATATGATATTAAAAAAATGATGGTTCGGTCTGCTTTGGAACTTGATGACCCTAATATTGAGTACTTAGGTATTAACCCTCATAAACATATTTCTAAAAAATGGTTGGTAGTTACAGCGTTGTTGTATAAAGCTAAAATCATACTTACAGGTATTGTTATCAAGTTGTTACTTAGAAAAATTGCAGCACGATATGGAGTAAGAGTAAGTTTTGTATGGGTTGCGATTCCTGTTACAGCCATTTGGGATGCTATAGTGATGTATAAAGTCATTAAAGATGCACAGTTACGTCTGTTTGGTTATCATCTTTCCAAATATATTACAGCAGAAGTTTTTACAAATGAACGAATGAAGAGTTACTCTCTACATATCAGAGAAGGGGCTATTCGTACTGTATCTACTGTTATGTCATTTTCAGGAAGTTATCATCCTAATAATATTATATTGCTCATTAGGCTTAGTCAAAATTTTGAGATAGAAGAGCATAAAGATTATGATGATTTAGATAAACTCTTAGAACATATAAAAGATGCTTCAAGTGAAGAAAAACATCTATTGAGAACTTTGGCTGGAATTACTGCTAGTTTTGATGGAAGAATTAATAAATCAGAGAGAGAATCTCTTATAAAAATATTTGGGGACACCAATAGTAACTATATGGACTTTACAGAAACTTTACGTGATTTTTTATTGAATAATAGAGTGCATCAATCGGCTAAGTTTTGTCGAGATGAGCTTACTAAAAAGAAAAACTAAATACTAAAGAAAAGATAAAAAAGGATAAAAAATGGGTGGTTACAGAAGATGATGGTGTGGTAAATATTGCTCCCTTTTCTTACTTTATTGGTCTGAGTTCAGAACCTGCATCGGTGTTGATTAGTGTGGGGCATAAAGCCGATGGTACACCTAAAGACACCTTGGCAAATCTTCGTAAAACGCAAAAATGTACCATCTGTATGGTAGAAGAGAAAGATTTGGAGAAGATGCACTTTAGCTCTAAAGGTTTAGAACATGGAGAGAGTGAAGCAGAGCTTTTTAACATAGAGACTGAACGTATGGTTGAGGGGTATCCACCTGCTATTAAAGGGGTTCCTGCTGCTTATTTTTGTACTTTAAACCAAGAGATAGACCTTGGTGGAGGAACGACCATTCCTTTGGTTTTAAATGTCAAAGAGATGTTTGTTGACGACAGAATCATCTCTGATAAAGAGCGTCTGAGTATCTCTTTTAAACCTGTAGCACGAATAGGTAAAAGCTATGCCTTTTTAGGTGAGGAGATTGACGCTCCTGTTATACCGTAGGTTTAAGCATATAGTTAGTGTGTATTGCTAACAGGCAGATAATATGCCACTGCAATAAGTGAGATAACAATACCAAGCCATATGCTTGGTATCCATCTATATTTTCCTGTAACATTTTTGAGTTCCATAAAATAATTCAATACCAACTGTACTTTTATAAATGTTGTTACAAGCAGTATGGCTACAAAAAAGCTGTTGATATAATGCAAATGTCCCAAGAGATAAGCAAAAATAGTCAAGCCCACTAAAATTATCCAAACAATTTCTAAAGTTTTTGTCATCTTTTTGCCTTATCTTATAATATATACTAATGGAAAGAGAATAATCCATAAAAAATCGACCATATGCCAATAGGTAGCACCACTTATTATGCCTTTGTGGTCTTCAAGGGTATAGCCATAGACTCTTGTTTTTTGAAAAATATTAAATAAAATAACAGAGCCTAGAAGTACGTGCATAAAGTGAAAGCCTGTTAAAAGAAGATAAAACATAAAAAACTTATTGGTGCTAAGGTTAATACCCTCTCCAAATATATAAGAAAATTCAAATATCTTATTGACTAAAAACCCAGCACCAAAAAGCATAGCAAGAAGCAACCATTTAGATGCTTTTTTATTGAACTCTTCACGGCGATTATCTGTCATATTTTGAATAGTTGCGACGGCTTTTACTACAAAATAGCTACTTGTTACCAAAAGTAGGGTATTGATAAATCCTGATGTAGTCTCTAACATTTTCTGAGAGTGGTTAAACATCTCAAGATTTGCTCTGCGTGAAAAGGCATACCCTAAAAAGAGTAGTCCAAAGGTTACCAACTCAACATAGATAATAATCCAAATGGCAAAATCTCCTGGGGGGTATTGCTCTTTTATGGTTTTACTTTTAGACATTTAAACTCTTTTTTCAAAATGTAAGGCAATAAGCTTTTCAAGTACTTCAAGTACCTCTTTTTCATCGCTTAATGACTCGACAATAGAGTGAATACAAGCTTGATAGGGGTCAAAACCTTTTACAATGAGTTTACCTGCATAGATAAGTAGCCTTGTAGAGACAGCTTCTTGAATGTCGGTATCATCTAATTGTCTAATTTCGGAGGCAATATCAACCAGTTTTTGGGCTGTTGTCTCATCTATACCACTCTCTTTTATAAGTACCTCTTTTTCTATTTCAGGTTTAGGGTAGTCAAAACTAAGTGAAATAAAACGTTGTTTGGTACTGGGTTTCATACCTTTTAGAACATTTTGATACCCAGGGTTATAGGAGACCACAAGCATAAAATCAGGATGTGCTTCTATGGTTTCTCCTGTTCGGTCAATGGGTAAGACCCTACGATAATCGGCTAAAGAGTGTAGTACTACGGTGGTGTCTTTTCTTGCTTCTATAATCTCATCAATATAACAGATACCACCATTTCTTACAGCTTTAGTAAGAGGTCCATCTTGCCAATAGGTTCCCTCTTCGTTAATAAGGTGGCGACCGACTAAGTCGGCTGCACTTAGGTCATCATGACAAACGACTGTATAGACATCACGTCCAAGTTTCTCACCCATAGATTCAATAAATCGTGTTTTACCACAGCCTGTTGGCCCTTTAATAAGTATAGGAAGATTCATCTCTACAGCAGCTTCAAAAAGCTCTATTTCGTTTGATTGTGGTAAATAATAATTTTTTGACATCGTTACTCCTTATTTTGTTAAATTTATATAGACATCTGTAAGTACTTTTGGTAACTTTTGACCATCTCGCACTACGGCGTATCCATCTCTTCCAAAAAGGTAGCCTAAATACTCTTTTGCATCCATATCAACAGTAATACAAAAAGGAGTTATACCTTTTCTTTTTGCCTCTTCTAGGGCTTTTTTAGTATCTTCTATACCGTATCGTCCATCGTATCGGTCTTCATCATTGGGTTTACCATCACTGATAATAAGTAGAAGTTTGTTGCTACTTTGTTGTTTATCTAAAATTTTAGTTGACTCTCTTATGGCTGAACCCATTCTGGTGTAGTATTGGGGTTTAATCGCCTCTACCCTTCCTCGAATAAGATTAGAGTAGGGTTCTTTAAAGTTTTTAATAATATTGAAATAGACTTTTTTATTTTGTAATGATGAAAAGGTGTAGATGGCAAACTTATCTTGTAGCTTTTCTAATGCTTCACTAAAAACCATTAATGAGTCTTTAATAACATCAATAATCCGTACCTCTTGGGTAATTCCCCCTTCGGTAGAGAGTGATATATCTGCTAAAATAAGGGTAGACATATCTCGTGTTTTCTTCTCAAAGGTAGTATAGAAATTTTGATGGTGCATGGATTTGTTTTGATGACTACAATACTCTATCCAACTGTCCATATTAATCTCATCTCCATAGGGTAGATGGTCATTTTTAATACGGTTTAGCTGTAATAAATCCAGTTCATTTTGTATCTTTCTTACGGTTTTTTTTAATCTTAGTGGTAACTCTATGGGTACAACATTTGTCATAATTTGGGGTAAGATTCGGACATATTTAACCAAATAGTCTGATTTTAAATAGTCCCACTCATCAATATAATGCCCTTTACCAAGAGGGTAAATAACTGTCGTATCAGGGAGAAGTTCTAAATCCATCTTGATTCGTGCCGAGAGGTTTGCTTGTTTTTGTCCTATGGTTATTTCATCTAAATCTTCTGCATGGTAGAGTGCATCTTCATCAAAGCTATCGTCTTCACATCTATCTACATTTACCTGCTCAAAAATACTCATTAACGATTCGGGAAGAAAGGCTAAAAAACCATCCGTTTCATGTTTATCATCTATCTGTTTGGTCTGTTTTTTCATTTGAAGTTCATCGGTTTTATCTTTTGACTCTTCTCGTGTTGGCTCTTGGGGTTCGTCTTCACTATTGTTAGCTTTATAGAGTGTTATAGGTGAATCATATATCCATAATGGATTGGGGTAGTTATTTATTAAATTTTCATCTAAAGATTTAACAAATGACAACTGTTTATATCTTTGTATAAGATACGTTGTAGCATACTCATAAAAAGTGTTAAAGCCACTGTATCGACTCGTTAAAGAGTCCGTAGCGAGTTGATTTTGTTTAAAGTCATTATCTTTTACTTGTGTTGCCATAGCTACAAGCCAATAGTACAACATCTCATTTTTCTCTTTTGTTGGAAAATAGGCAAATGAGGCAGGAAGATAGAGTGACTCTTCATCCTGCCATGTCAGATAGAACTCTTGACCTAAAAAGGATATTTTTTCTAAAAGTGTTCTATTGGTTTGAATGTATCTTTTATCGGTAATTTGCAAATCTTTACCTTTCTCTCCACCCATAAGGCGATGAAAAAGGTTTAATGATTTACTAATATCAGAAAAATAGACTCTCTGTTCCTCATGAAACTTATCTACTTTTTTGTTGAGATATTTGTCCCAAACTTTACCGATACTCTCTTCAAACTCAAGCCAATAGTGAATCATTTTACTCTACCTATGCTTGTTTTGCTTCTTCTTTTACAAAAAAACTGTAAAAGTAAGTAAGCAGTCCTGTAAATACAAGCAGACCAAAACCAGCACGAATCATATAGATACCGTTAATAGACTCTTGTGACTCCATAAATCCTATAAGATTTGTTCCAACTCGTTGGTCAAATATCTGTACAAGCCCAGCAGCACTTAATGCTAAAGTAAGACCTAACATACCAATATTCATCATCCAAAATGAAGTAAGTTCAACTTTTTGTGCTTTGGCACTATTTCCATGAGGACGACCTCTTAAGATAGGCATTGCATAAGAGATTACCGTGAAAATAATCATTACATAAGCCCCATAAAATGAGAGGTGACCATGTGCTGCTGTTAACTGTGTACCGTGAGTATACATGTTTACAGGTGCTAAGGTGTGAAAGAATCCCCAAACTCCAGCTCCTAAGAATCCCATTACTGCTGTACCTTTTGCCCAAGTAAGTGCCATCTCATTGTCATGTTTTATTTTTCTATCTCTACTCATGGTAAAAGCAAATAGAATCATAAGTAGAAAAGGCATAGGCTCAACAGCTGATGAGATAGACC
>JALVXD010000141.1 GCA_027038295.1 Campylobacteraceae bacterium | reverse complement strand
TACTCAATGGCTTCATTTTTTACCCTGTTTAAAAAAAGATACTTGCGTCTTAAATCTCTATCTTTTGTTTTTTTAGCCTCTTCTTTGAAGTCTATATCTCCTTGTGAAATGTCTCTAATCGTTTTGTTGAAAGAGCGAGAGATATTAATAATAGGTGAACTCTTAATGACAATATAGTTCACTTGAAAATCTTGCCCCATAATCGCCATCGGAGTTTTTAAAAATTTATTTCCAAAAAAATATAAAAACTCATACTCCAAATCATCACTTCTAACATCAGATAAAACAAATATGATATTAGCCTCTTTGTCCATATCTGTAATCCTGTAATACGTATCTAAAGCATTTTGATTGTCTTGCTCTCCAGAGCGTAAAGGAATAAACCAAATAACATTCTCAAACTCCCCTAGCTTTTTTACCTCTTGTAAGAAAATAGTAGAAGTTTTATTTCCTCCAATATCAACTAAAACATCTTCGCCCTCCTCCTCAATAAAGAGTTCATCTAAAGAGGAGATTTTAGAAGTAGAAAGCATCTCCGTTTTTAAACTGTCACTTTTGGCAAAGGTCACACAATCCTTGTTCTCATCATCAATCTCAATGAGCCTAACAGAAGAGCTGTTTCTTAAAATATAAGCTGAGGCAATTTGAGCCATAAAAGTACTCTTCCCTACTCCACCCTTGGTATTGGTTGTAATGTAAATCATAAAGATAAATCTCCCTCTTTATGAGGTTCATTCGCAATACGTTTTTTCATCTCTTGAACCGACTCCTCTTTTACTGCTTTTTTACGCTTAGGAATCCCTAACTCTAAATGAGCAAAATCACTTATTATTTGAGTACTAACATCAACACTGTAAATCTTCTTAATGGCTCTTCTTATTCCTACATAAGAAGTACCACTATCAATAGACTCTTTTATCTCTTTAGAAATACTTGCTAAAAAAGCCCTCTTAGGACTGCTCTTTCCCTCTTTCTCCTCCTTGTTTATACTCTCTAACTCTGACCTAAAATTAGATTTCAATGACTCTATCTCTTTCAAAGTAGGTAATTTATTTTTAGCCATAATATGCATCCTTTTATTAATTTGAGAAAATATTAACAAATAATCACAAAAATAAACTTAAATTGTTTAAAAATAATAGCTATTTAAGCCCTCATGCTTTATAGTGAAAAGAGCAAAAAAAAGTTCAAGAGGAACACGAGTCAGAGTGTGTACGCTACGCTTCCAAACTCTAACTGTGTTCTTAAAGGGCAAACCCTTTAAAATCCCAATGATGTAAAAAACATCATTTAAAACAAATTAATAACGATATTAATGAAGTATATCCATACCAATAAAATAAGGTTTTTTTATGCACAGAGTACAGATAAAAATGAGTGATGAAGTTTTTAATACCATGACCTTTAAAGCAAAATCATTAGGTATCAATAATAGTCTACTAGTAAGAGGCATGATTATGAATCAAGAGGTAGTTTCTGCCCAGAATCATAAAGACTATACCAGGCTTATAGGTCTAGTAGCTAAGTTTGGAAACAATTTAAATCAAATTAGTCATAATTTGAATCTTGCCAATGTTAAAGGAGAACTAGGAGCTGTTGATTATAAACATTTAATAAATATTTTAACCATGCTTGAACATCATATCGAGAGTACATTACATGATTAGTCGTATAACCATGCGTAAAGTAGGACTATCTGAATATTTAGAAGAGGGTAAAAGAGCTGATAGTGACTTGTTACGAGATGATAAAGACAGTGTAGTACCTCTTTATGGGAGCTTGACAATCTTTAAAAAAGCAGAGCTTTATTGTAACCAACATAAAATATGGAAAAGTAACTATGAGCATATTACTATTTCATTCTCAAATGAGGACACTAATGTTTTAGATGCTTTGAGCGATGAAGTCTATAGCGATACATTGCAAGATATTGTACTTGATATGATAAAACATCGTACAAGTGGTTATGACCTTGATAATGAAGTGATAGCCTATGCTGAGTTGCATGACCCAAAAGTGAAGTATGAAGAGAGCCAAAGAACAGGAGAGCTTAAAAAAAGATACAAACATATTCATATTGCTATTTCCTATTTAAATCCTCTCTCTGATACTAAGCTACAGACAACGTTTTATAATAACTCTTATATCTCTGATACCATAGACAAATACATCGCTAAAAAGCATGGACTAAGCTTTGCCATAGCCAAAGAGCCAAATGATGCTCACGTGGATAGAGAGACGATTATGAGCCTTAATCGTCAAGAGTTAAAAAATGCTACTAAAGGTTTTTTAACACAAAAGGAACTATTTAACTTTTTTGATGCTAATGGTATTAAGTATGGGTTTACCAATAAGAACTCAAAAACCAAACAGAGTAATGTGTATGTCTACAATGAGAAAGGTGGAAAGATACATCTACGAGGTAGAGACTTTCCAAATATTGAGATTATGATGAATCCAAATTATAGCGATGAGTTAAAGTCTAGTCATATCAAAGAGTTAAATGGTAAATCATTAGAAGAGCTTGGTGATATTTTAGAGAAATATTATAAAGATAATCGTATTCCTCTTATCGACAAGAGAAGAAGCAAAGAGACTAAAGATATTTTAAACGATATATATAATCAAGATAC
>JALVXD010000140.1 GCA_027038295.1 Campylobacteraceae bacterium | reverse complement strand
GGTTACACTCTTTTAATTGTAAATCTAACAACAGTGGTACTAAAACAGAAGAGTGTGTGATTACTCCTAAAAAAGATGCTACGGTTTATGTTCATGTTTATGGGTATCAAGCTTCTAACTATAGTTTAAAGGCTGTTAAAGGAAATGTTTCAACTCCTTGTATTACTCTAAAAGATTTAAAAGCTAAAATCAAAAACAACGAAGATGTTACTAAAGTGAATACTTCTTGTATTACTGATATGAGTTACTTATTCGAATGGAATAGAAACTTTAATCAAGATATAAGTAAATGGGATGTTTCTCATGTTACAAACATGAACCATATGTTCTCTAATGCTGAAGCATTTAATCAAGACATAAGTTCTTGGGATACCTCTAATGTTGAGAATATGAACAATATGTTCTCTTATGCTTTAGCTTTTAAAGGTCATAATTTAAGCTCTTGGAATGTATCAAAAGTTTTTGCAAACAAATGGTTCGAGGCTACTATTGCACCAAAATGGAATATAAATAAAGCTATCTTAAATGTAGCAAAAGAGAATTGTCTAAATGGTCATACAGAGACGAGTGAACATGTTTGTTTACCTAAAAAAATTGCTTATATAGTAAGAACTGAAGATGATATAGGATCTAGTAATCAATATGATATGTTTCTTTATAAAGTTGATATGAATACAAAGAATATTCAACTTATAGATCAAGCTGGTTATCCAGGTGAGACAATGTCACTTATAAGTTTAAACGGGTTTCCTTTTATAGCTGTTAGTTCAGATATCAGACATTCACCAAATAGTACGTTGACTTTTAGAAATTCAAATGGTGAAGAACAAAAAAATTTAGATTTAACATACTATTCTATTAAAGAGATTAAAACATTAGAAAATGGTAAAAAGCTTAGTATTAAACATGAGAAGTTAGATGAAAATGGAGATGAAGGTCCTATTCTTTATGAAAACATTTATGAGATGACTACTCCATCAACCATGAAATTAATTAACGAAAAGAAGCTTTAATATATTTAATTTTATGCGAATATTATTTAAGGGTGCGTTAAAAACAGCACCCTACAGCAAAAAAATCATAATTAATTTATAAATCCATATCTTATTTAAACCTAAATCTGATATAATTCCGAGCTTTTTATATTAAAGTATATCTTTTACTATAAAAGAGAAGCAAATTCTCATGTAGTTATTCCTTGAACGGTTGCAGATTTATCTGTTGAAGGCTACAGTGGCATAAACCTAAAGACTACGGTCTCTAAAAATATTATTTTTGTCTTTTTATGAGTAGTTTACTAACTATAAAAAGACTTTTGCAAGGAGCAAAATATGGTAACAATGAAAGATTTATTAGAATGTGGTGTACACTTTGGACACCAAACTAGAAGATGGAATCCAAAAATGAAAAGATTTATTTTCGGAGAAAGAAAAAACATCTACATTATTGACTTACAAAAAACACTTAGATACTTCAAATACACATACAATGTAGTAAAAGAAGCAGCAGCAGAAGGTAAAACAGTAATCTTCGTAGGTACTAAAAAACAAGCTCGTTCAGCTGTTAAAGAACATGCTGAGAGATGTGGAATGCCTTACGTTTCTACAAGATGGTTAGGTGGAATGTTAACAAACTACCCAACAATGAAAAAATCTATTAGAAAACTCGAAATCATTGAGCAGATGGAAGAGAATGGGCAACTTGATCTTTTAACTAAAAAAGAAGCACTTATGTTACTAAGAAAAAAAGCTAAACTATCAGCTTACTTGGAAGGTTTCAGACACATGAAAAAACTTCCAGACATGATGTTTGTTGTAGATGCTGTTAAAGAACATATCGCTGTTAAAGAAGCTAGAAGAATGGGTATGAAAGTTATTGCTCCACTAGATACAAACTGTGACCCTGATGTTGTTGACTATCCAATTCCAGGAAATGATGATGCTATTCGTTCAATCAACCTTTTCTGTAAAGAGATGGCTGAAGCGATTATTGAAGGTCAAGCAGAACTTGCTGAAAAAGAGGGTGTTGCTGCTGAAAATGCACCAGCTGCTGACGCTGAACTTGGTGAAGCAATGATGGCTCAAACTGAAGACCCAGAAGTGGTAGCTGCCACTGCTGTGCCATCTGATGCTGAAGTTAAAGAAATTGTTACTGAAGCAGTTGAAGAAGCTGTAACAGATAAAGATGAGCTTACTAAACTTACAGGTATTGGTAAAGTTGGTCAAGACAACCTATATGCTGCAGGAATTACAACATTTGCACAAGTTGCTGCAATGAGTGAAGAAGAAGCAACTACTGCAAAAGTAAAAGTTGAAGCAATTGCAGAAGCTAAAGAATTGGCAGGAGCATAATCTATGGCAAACTTTGGACCAAAAGATATTAAAAAATTAAGAGAGACTACTTCTGCTGGAATGATGGATTGTAAAAATGCATTAAAAGAGACAGATGGTGATTTTGATGCTGCTATCGCATGGCTCCGAGAAAAAGGTCTTGGAGCAGCTGCTAAAAAAGCTGGTAAAGTTGCTGCAGAGGGTGTTGTTTCTGTTGAAGTAAATGATAATAAAGCTGTTATTATTGAAATAAATTCTCAAACAGACTTTGTTGCTCAAAATGACACTTTCAAAGCTGTTGTTTCTGAAATTA
>JALVXD010000139.1 GCA_027038295.1 Campylobacteraceae bacterium | reverse complement strand
TTCATCTTCTTTAGAAATTTTACCAATTCCCATACTGATAGCAGCATCACCAAAGTAACCGTCTATCTTAGTACCCAAATCTAAACCAAGAATATCACCCTCTTGTACTCTATAGTCCGTTGGTATACCATGTATACAAACTTCATTAAGTGAGGTACAAACAGAAGCTGGAAAGCCATATAAACCTTTAAAAGATGGTTCTGCACCATGCTCTCTAATAAAAGCCTCGCCCATAGCATCTATCTCTTTAAGAGACATTCCAACAGTAATATTTTCTCGGAGATGTTGTAGTGTTTTACCTACGATTGACCCAGCTACTGCTAGCTTGGTCAATTCGTTAGGTTTACGAAGTGCAATTGCCATTATAGACCCACTGATCCTAATGTATCGTATTTATTCATGTAAATTTGTGCTTCAATTTTTCTCATTGTATCAAGTGCAACTTGAACAATAATTAGTACAGCAACTCCACCAAAGTAAAATGCTGCACCCATTGAGTTAATCAACAAGAATGGTACTGTCGATATCAAGGCAAGATAAAATGCACCCGTACCTGTTAATCTACTAGCAACTTCATTTATAAACTCTTTTGTGTGTTCCCCAGGTCGTACCCCTGGAATAAACCCACCTTGTCGTTTTAAGTTATCTGCAATATCTTTTGCATTAAATACAATTGAGGCATAAAAGAATGCAAAGAAAACAATCAAAATAAATGTTGCAATATTAAATACAATTCCACCTGGTTTAAGTGCATCTGCTACCATTAAAGCGTACTCATTGGTACTAGAACTTAAGATGGTAATAGGAAACATCAAAACGGCACTTGCAAAAATTGCTGGAATAACACCTGCAAGGTTTACTTTAATAGGAATATAATTCATAACTCTCTTATCTTGGTTTTGCATAATTGTTTTTCTTGAATAAGAGATAGGTACTCTTCTTTCACCAAGTTCAACATAGATAATTACAAAAATCGTCGAGAATATAATTGCCAATATAGCAATAACTGCTAAGAAATTAAGCTCACCTGTATTTACGGATGTTACTGTATTTGAGATACCTCTAGGAATCCCAGAAACAATACCAGCAAAGATAATAAGTGAAATACCATTACCAATACCACTCTGTGTAATACGTTCACCAATCCACATTAATAACATTGTACCAGTTAACATTGAAGCAGTGGTAAGAATAGTAAATGTAAGAGGGTCAATTAAAACAGCACCTTCCATAGCTTGAAGTCCCATTGAGACACCAAAACCTTGAACAACTGTAATAAATATGGTTGCATAACGAATAATTTGCATATATTTTTGCATACCATCACGCTCTTTTTTCATCTGCCCAATTGTAGGAAAAGTAGCAGCAATAAGCTCCATAACAATAGAAGCTGTAATGTAAGGCATAATCCCTAGTGAAATAACAGAAAATCTCTGAATAGCACCACCAGAGAACATGTTCATCATGCCCCCTATACCACCACTACCATTAAAAAATGAAGCAATAACAGCCGTGTCAACACCAGGAACTGGTACGTATGCTAAAACTCTATAAGCAAATAGAAATCCAAAAGTAATCAGTATCTTTTGAGTTAAAGCATTGCTCATGATTAGTTACCACTCGTTGTAACAGCTTCATCTTTGATTTTAGCTGCTAAATCTTTAGCACCTAAACCAATAAGTTTAACTTTTGTTACAGATTTTTGAAGTTTATAAACAGACTTGATAGTCTCCATAGTAATCTCAGAAAGCTCTGCAACAGCTTTGTTTTTATCAACATTAATTGAGTGAGGTTTAATCACACGAGAAGTAAAACCAATTTTTGGTAATCTTCTGTAAAGTGGCATTTGACCACCTTCGAAACCTCTTTTAGCTGAGTAACCTGTTCTTGACTTCTGACCTTTGTTACCACGTCCTGAAGTTTTACCTGTTCCTGAACCTTGACCACGACCAACACGTTTTCTATTACGTGTTGAACCTGGAGCTGGTTGTAAATTATGTAAACCCATATCTACTCCCTTACTTTTTAATCTTTACAAGAGCATCAATAGTTGCTCTTACAAGGTTGTTAGGGTTGTTTGAACCCAATGATTTTGCAATAACATCTTGAATACCTGCAAGTTCTAGTACTGGTCTCATCGCACCACCTGCGATAGTCCCTGTACCTTCTGATGCTGGTCTTAAGATAATACGGCTTGCACCTGTTTTTTGCTGAACATCATGAGCAATAGTTGTACCCTTAACGTTTACATGAACAAGAGATTTGAAAGCGTCATCAACTGCTTTTTTAATAGCATCTGGAACCTCTTTCGCTTTACCTGTACCAAAACCAATTGTACCATTTTTGTCACCAATCACTACAAGAGCAGTAAATCTAAAACGTCTACCACCCTTTACAACTTTAGTAACACGACCAATGTTTACAATTTTTTCTTCAAATTTTTCTCTATCGATATTTTCTGCTAACATTCATCTTCTCCTTAAAACTTAATTCCAGCTTCTCTAAGAGCGTCTGCAAATGCTGCAACAACACCATGATAGAGGTAACCGTTTCTATCGAAAACAACTGTTTCAATATTTTTAGCTTTAAGAGCATCTGCCATTGCAGCAGCTACTTTTTTAGCATCTTCTTGATTCGCTTTTAAACCCATTTTTTTACCATCAGCTGAAGCAAGTGTAACACCTGCAACATCATCAATAGCTTGAGCATAAACGTGTTTGTTTGATTTAAAAACAGAAACTCTTGGAAGTTCTACTGTTCCAGAAATCTTACCTCTAACTCTTCTTTTACGTTGAATACGAAGTTTATTTTTTCTTTTTTGAATACTTTTTAACATCTTATGCTCCTATTAACTTGCTGATTTTCCAGCTTTTCTGACAATAACTTCATCAGTATACTTAACACCTTTACCTTTGTAAGGCTCTGGTGGTCTAAAGCTTCTAATCTCAGCAGCAACTTGACCAATAGTCTGTTTGTCTGTACCCTTAATATGAATAAGGTTTTTTTCAACAGTAATCTCTACACCTTCTGGAATAGGGAAATCAATTGGATGTGAGAATCCTAGTTGTAAGTTAAGTGTCTTACCTTGAACAGCAGCTCTGTAACCAACACCATTGATTTCAAGTGACTTAGCAAAACCTTTGTCAAGTCCTTCAATAATGTTTGCGAACAATGCTCTATATGTTCCCCAGAAAGCTGCACTCTCTTTAGCTTCACCTACTTTTGAAAATGTTACTTCATTTCCATCAATAGCGATTCCAACTCGACCATGAGTTTCAAGTCTTTTTTCTAAGTTACCTTTTTTAGCAACTAAAGCTGTACCATCTACAGATACATCAATACCGTTAGCAACGGCTACAGGTTGTTTTCCTACTCTTGACATATCTTCTCCTTACCAAATACTACAGATAACTTCACCACCAACTTTTTGCTTGAATGCTTCATCATTTGCAATCACGCCTTTGTTGGTAGATACTACTAGTGTTCCGTAACCATTTTTGAACGATCTAACTTCATCTGCACTTTGGTAAACACGTCTACCTGGCTTAGAAATCTTCTTCACTTCATTAATTACACTGTGACCATTTTCATCGTACTTAAGTACTACTTTAATTGTCTTTTTATTTCCGTCTTCTTTTACTTTAAAACTCTCAAGGTATCCCTTGTCTACTAAAATAGAAACTGTAGCCTCAATTGTTTTTGAGTGAAGAAGCGTTGTTACGTCTAATCTTCTTTGTGCAGCATTTCTTATTCGAGTAAGAGAGTCTGCAATTATATCTGTCATCATCTTTTACTTTTCCTTACCAGCTTGATTTTTTCATACCAGGGATTAAACCCTCGTTTGCCATTTTTCTTAAACAAATTCTGCAAAGACCGAAATCTTTATAAACAGAGTGTGGTCTACCACAAATGTTACATCTTGTATATGCTCTTGAGCTAAACTTAGCAGGTCTCTGCTGTTTAGCTATCATTGATTTCTTAGCCATTAGTTCTTTCCTTTAGCGAAAGGCATTCCAAGCTTCTCTAAAAGAGTGAATGCTTCTTTATCGTTTTCAGTACTTGTTACGATTGTAATATTCATACCATGAGTTTTAATAATGTTATCAAATTCTACTTCTGGGAACATAAGTTGCTCTTGAAGACCGAAGTTATAGTTACCACGACCATCAAAACCTTTTCTAGGTGTTCCACGGAAATCTTTCACTCTTGGTAATGAAATTGAAACCAATTTATCAAAGAAGTTATACATGTTAGCTCCACGTAATGTTACTCTAATACCTGATGGTGCACCCTCTCTAGCTTTAAAACCAGCAACTGATTTTTTAGCATTAACGATAACTGCTTTTTGACCAGCAATTAAAGAGATAGTATCTGCCATGTTTTGAACAAGTTTGTTGTCCTTACCCTCTTCACCAGCACCAACAGAGATAACAATTTTCTCAAGCTTAGGTGTCTGCATTACGTTTTTAATACCACACTCTTCACGAAGAGCTGGAGTAATGTCATTGTACTTTTGCTTCATTCTACTCATAAGATTATGCCTCTACTTTTTTTACATTAGAGATATGAATTGGCATCTCTTTGTTTACGAAACCACCATCTTTATTCTCTTCACTTGGCTTAACAGTTTTCTTAGCAATTTTGCAACCTTCTACGATTACAGCGTCTTGCTTAGTAAGTACTCTAAGTACTTGTGCTGTTTTACCTTTATCATCACCTGCGATAATCATTACCTGATCACCTTTTTTAATTTTGAATTTTTTATTAACAGAATTCGCCATTACCATACCTCCGGTGCCAATGATACAATCTTCATGAACCCTGCGTATCTAGCTTCTCTAGCTACAGGTCCAAAAATACGTGTACCAATTGGTGCATTTTTATCATCAATAATTACAGCAGCATTGTCGTCGAATCTGATTAAAGAACCATTTTCTCTCTGAATCTCTTTATGAGTTCTTACAACAACAGCTTTAACTACCTTACCTTTTTTAACTTTTCCAGTAGGAAGAGCTTTTTTAACAGAAGCAACAATAACGTCACCCACAGATGCGTATCTTCTCTTAGAACCACCAAGAACTTTAATACACATAATCTCTTTTGCACCACTGTTATCTGCAACAGTTAATCTTGTAAAACCTTGAACCATTAGTCTAACTCTCCCTTCTTAACTTTTGAAAGTACTTTTAGAAGTCTAAAACTTTTTGTTTTAGAAAGAGGTCTACACTCAATCGCAGAGATTGTATCTCCAAGATTAACTTCACCTTTTTCATCGTGAACAAGATATTTTTTAAATCTTTTTACTGTTTTGTGGTATCTTGGGTGAATAACTTTTCTCTCAACAACGATAGAAACTGTTTTCTCTCCAGATATTTTAATCACAGTACCAGATATTTGTCTTTTTGGCATATTTTAACCCCTTACTTCGACGCGTTAGCTGTAATAGCTGTTTGAATTCTTGCGATGTCTTTTTTCGCAACTTTAAGCTCACTAGTATTAGTAAGCTGCATTGTCTTTTGCTTTGCTTTAAGACCAAAAAGCTCAAGCTTTTTTTCTTTTAACATAGCTGTTAATTCTTCAACACTTTTGTCTTGAATACTAGAATATTTCATTACTATCCTTTGCAGCGATAATTTTACATTTAAATGGAAGCTTATGCAATGCAAGTGTTAACGCTTTACGTGCAACATCTTCAGGAACACCAGCAACTTCAAATACAATTCTTCCTGGCTTAATATTCATAACCCATTCCTCAACTGCACCTTTACCTTTACCCATTCTTGTTTCAAGAGGTTTTCGTGTAAGAGGTTTATCAGGGAAAACTCTAATCCAAGATTTACCTTGTCTTTTCATCTCTCTAGTCATGGTAATTCTTGCAGACTCAATTTGTCTTGAGTTAATTCTACCAGCAGATACTGCTTTAAGTGCAAACTCACCAAATTCAATCTTGTTACCTCTAAATGACTTCCCTCGGTTACGACCTTTCATAACTTTACGGAATTTTGTTCTTTTAGGCATTAACATTGTTATTCACCTCTCTTTTGATTACGTGATGGTCTTCTTCCACCTCTTTTTTCTTCTTTTGGCTCAGCTTGAATACCTTTAGCAAGTACTTCACCTTTGAAAATCCAAACTTTAATACCGATGATTCCATAAGTAGTTTGAGCTTCTGCAAAACCATAATCTATTTTAGCTCTAAGTGTATGAAGAGGAACACGTCCTTCTAAGTACCACTCAGTTCTAGCCATCTCAGCACCACCAAGTCTACCAGCAACAGCAACTTTAATTCCTTTTGCTCCTGACTTTAATGCACCTTGAATAACTTTTTTCATTGCACGTCTAAAGGCAACACGTCTTTCAAGTTGAGTAGCAACGTTTTCAGCAGCCAATTGAGCAGATGCTTGAGCTCTCTTCTCTTCTTTAATATTTAAAGAGATATCTTTACCAAACATTTTATTTAAAGTTGTTTTCAACTTCTCAATATCTGCACCTTTTTTACCAATGATAATTCCAGGTCTAGCAGTTACAATAGTAATTCTTACTTTTTTAGCTGTTCTTTCGATGATGATACTTGCAACACCAGCGTAAAAAAGCTCTTTTTTAAGATACTTTCTAAGTTTGTAATCTTCAGCGATAAATGCTGCAGTTCTCTCTTTTTTAGGAAACCATCTTGATTCCCAGTTTCTGTTGATTCCAAGTCTAAGACCTATAGGATTAACTTTTTGACCCATATTATGCCTCCTCTGCTTTTGCTACTTCTACCATGATGTGTGCCGTAGGCTTTAAGATTCTGCTTGCAGTTCCTCTAGCTCTTGGTCTAAATCTTTTCATCACTGCTGCTTTGTCTACTCTACAAGAAGTAATTACAACTTCTTCTGGTTCAAAATCACCATTGGCTACTGCTGATGCAATAACTTTAGAGATAATCCCAGCTGCTTTGTTAGGCATAAATTCTAATGATGCAAGTGCAAGTTCAGCATTCATACCTTGAACTTCTCTAGCAATCAATCTTGCTTTATTAGGTGCTACACGAATAAATTTTAATACTGCTTTACTCATCATCTACCCTTTTCTCTGAACAGAACCTTTATGGCCCTTAAATGTTCTAGTTGGTGCGAATTCACCCAATTTATATCCAACGTGGTTCTCTGTAATAAATACAGGAATGAACTGTCTACCGTTGTGAACATTGATTGTTAAACCAATGAAATCAGGGAAAATAACTGATCTTCTTGACCAAGTTTTAATAGGTTTATGAGAACCCTCTTCTTTAGCCTTAAGAACTTTTTTTCTTAAATGGTCATCTATAAATGGACCTTTTTTAGTTGATCTTGCCATACCTTACCCTTACTTCTTTCTCTTAGAGATAATTAACTTATCACTAGCTTTTTTCTTACGAGTTTTGTAACCTTTAGTCGGCATACCCCATGGAGTAACAGGATGTCGTCCAGAGTTGGTTTTACCTTCACCACCACCGTGTGGGTGATCAATTGGGTTCATTGCAGACCCTCTAGTTTGTGGTCTGATACCTCTATGTCTTTGACGACCAGCTTTACCAAGAACAACGTTTGACCAATCTTCAGATCCAACTGTACCAATAGTTGCTAAACACTCACCAAGAACATATCTCATCTCACCAGATGGAAGTCTAAGTGAAACGTATTTACCATCTCTACCCATAATTTGTGCATAACCACCAGCTGAACGAGCGATAGTACCACCCTGACCAATGTTAAGCTCAATGTTGTGAACCAATGTTCCAACAGGGATAGCTTTAAGTCTCATACAGTTTCCAGTTTTGATATCAAGACCAGATTCAGCTGACATAATTTTGTCTCCAACTTTCATACCTTTGGCTTGAAGAACGTATCTTCTATCACCATCTGTATATTTAACAAGACAAATTCTACAAGTTCTGTATGGGTCGTACTCAACAGTAGCTACTGTCCCCTCAACACCAAATTTGTTTCTTTTAAAGTCAATAATTCTGTATAGTTTTTTAGCACCTGCTTGTCTATGGCGAGAAGTAATTCTACCATTAGAGTTTCTACCAGCTGAACGTGGAAGCTTCTTAAGAAGAGACCTTACACTTGCTTTTGCAGTAATATCACTACTGTCAAGGTTAGTAATATAACGTCTACCTGCAGAGGTTGGTTTATATGATTTAATTGCCATCTATTTCTCCTATACTGCTAAGCTATCAATTTTTGCATCTTCTGGTAAAAACACGTAAAACTTTTTAGAATCTGGTCTTTTACCTGCGATACCTTTAAATCTCTTAACTTTACCATTAACTCTCATTGAATTTACTCTCAATGGTTTAATACCAAAGTACTCTTGGAAAACTGCTTTTAGACTGTTCTTAGTCATTCTTGGGCTAGTTTGAACAACCAATACACCATCTTCTTGCATTGCAAGAGTTTTCTCTGTGTATAATATTGCTCTAATATCTGTAATATCTGCCATCTAGCTCTCCTTACTTACAATTGAATCCCAAACAGCTTTTTCAATTACCACTGAGTGATAAGCAGCTGCAAGGTATGCATTTAATTCATTTGGTTCAATTAGGTATGCATCTTTAAGGTTTCTAAATGCTAAAAATGTTTTATCATCAATAAGCTCTTTAATTACCAATACATCTCTTTGTCCAAGACCATCTACAAACGCTCTAGCATCTTTAGTTTTACCAGATTCAACAAGAATTGAATCTACAACTAAAAGTTTGTCGTTTGCTGCTAAATCAGCCAATGCATGCATTAAAGCCAATCTTTTTTGCTTTTTGTTTACTTTTTGGTCATAATTTCTGTTGTTCTTAGGACCAAACGCAACACCACCACCTACAAAGATAGGAGATCGCACAGAACCTGCTCTAGCACGTCCTCCACCTTTTTGAGCCCAAGGCTTTTTACCACCACCACGAACATCTGAACGTGTTTTTGTGTGTGCAGTATTTGCTCTTAACCCAGCTGCATAAGATTTACAATATAAGTAAAGATTATGTGGATGAACTTCTAAAAACGCCTCTGGAAGGTCACTTGTTTTAATTACTGTTGTACTCATTATTTAACAATCCTTACCAATCCACGTGCACCATTGTGACCAGGGATTGAACCTTTTAATACTAATATTCCATTTTCAGCATCAAATGAAATTACATCATTTTTAACTGTAACTTGTGTGTTACCGTACTGTCCAGGCATTTTCTTACCTTTTTGTACACGTCCTGGCCATTCTGCATTACCAATTGAACCGATTCTTCTACCAAATCTATGTCCATGAGATGCAGGTCCACCACCGAAGTTATGACGTTTCATACCACCTGAAAAACCACGACCTTTAGTCAATAATGAAGTTTTTACTAACTCAGCAGATGCCAATGCTTCTGGTGAATAGTCTCCAGCCTCTGTACCTTCTGCTACAGTGATTGTCATAAACTTATTAAACTCTTTGTCGATACCGAATTTAGTCTGTTGACCTTCGATACTCTTGTTGAATTTCTTGCTGCTGTGGTAAGCTACTAAAGCTTTACCATCTTCACGTACTTCACATACTTTAGTTTCGATAACTTTTAAAAGTGTTACAGGAACACTTGGTACGCCAACAGTTCTGCTCATACCTACTTTTTCAATAATAAATTCCATCATCTACTCCTATTTGTCCATTGATCTGATTTCAACATCAACTTCAGGAGCCAGGTCTAGTTTCATAAGTGAATCTATAGTGTCCGAAGTAGCTGAAACAATATCAATCATTCTTCCGTGAATTCTAATCTCAAATTGCTCTCTCGCATCTTTGTTAACGTGAGGAGATTTAAGAACAGTGTACTTTTTAATCTTAGTTGGCATTGGAATTGGACCAATAAGTTCTGCACCTGTACGTTTAACAGCTTCAACAATTGAAGCAACCGATCTGTCTAAAACACGATGATCATAAGCTTTAAGCTTAAGTCTAATTTTTTCCATTTAATTTACCTTATAAAGAACTCGTTAAGTTACCGAAAAACAGTGCTTTTAAGCAGGTTTTACAGCTCCTAACTAAATTTTGGAGCCGAATTATACCGACTTTATCTTTTACAGAGGTTGTGTTTTATGCTGTTTTTTGACTATTTTTCTATTTTGTTTCCTTTTAAAAAGGAAATATGGTAAAATTCTTTATATATTAATAAACATATGGTTTTGGCGTGTGACATGGTCACACCTACGGCTCTTAAAATCATAAAAAGGTACATTATGCAACTTCTAGAATACTTTCACGACCGTAACAATGACATAACAACCTATCACCAAAGAAAATTCAACATTCCAGAAGTAGACAAAGTACTACTCTATGGTCTTCCTGCTTCAGGTAAAACATCTATGGTACTTGACTATCTTATGAATTTTAACCCTGAAGAGCTACTCTATATAGACTTTCAAGACCCAAAATTTCAATTTAGAGATATGATGGAAGAAGATGCAGATGGTTTTATAGAAGCCAATGAGATAGAACTACTTGTACTTGACCACTATGAACATGAATACTTTGAAGTTCTTCCAAAAGTAAAAAAACTCATTATCAGTTCAAGTACCTATTATGATTATGGAGAGAGTTTTGAGTATCTAAATTTACCTCTTTTAGACTATGAAGAGTTTTTCTCTTTTCAAAAACGTGGAACAGAGACACAGATTTTCAACCTTTTTCTAAAACAGGGTACACTGCCACAACTTGCTATTCCTACAGCACCAAAAGAACAAATGTTTCAAAACTTTATAAGAAGCCACTTTGATGAGTCTGAACGAAAACTGCTCAATGTACTGGCTCATTTCAATGGAGCTACCGTAACCACACATCAGCTCTACACCTATGCCAAAGAGCGATATAAGATTTCTAAAGATATGATTTATAAGCAGATAAAAATATTGCAAGAAAAAGGTGTTATAAGCTTTATAGCTGACTTTCAGAACTCTAGTCAAAAAAAACTACTCTTTTTTGATTTTGCTCTAGCCAAATATTTAACCCTAAGCCAAAACTTTCCAAAACAGTTTGACACCATGGTTGCCCTCTCTTTGCATAAACATAACATTGCATTCAGAGCGTTTGGAATTAGTGGGTACATTACCGAGCATCACCATCTTATTATCCCTGCTGCATTTGAAGGCGAATCATCCTTTTGGAAAAAAGCACACAACCGTTTTCCGAACTATAAAAAGGCTGGAGTTAAAAAAATATATATAGTGACAGTAACAAACAGCTATGAGTTTATGATTGAAAATATAAAATTTGA
>JALVXD010000138.1 GCA_027038295.1 Campylobacteraceae bacterium | reverse complement strand
TAGTATAGTCATAGTCCAACATTCTTTGAATAGCAGTTTTGTTGTTATTCCAAAAAATCGCTTGTGTGTCTTTTGTATATAATCTTTCCATATCTTCTCCTTACTTCTCTAATGCCATACGCACGATGTCTGTAACGTGTGTTTCTGGTCCATAAACTTCGATGTAAAGACCCATTTTATCTGCTGCTTCTTTAATATCTTTAAGACCTTTTTCATAGTTTGGTCCACCACGTCTAACGTAGATTTTAACACCTACTTCTTTTAACTTATCTTGGTAGTTTTCAAACGCTTGGATAATACCTGTAAATGTTTTTGCAACATCTGTAAAGTTAGCAATCGCTCCACCAATAATAAGAACTTTTCCTCTACCTTGTGCATCTTTTTCTCTTGTCATAAGGTCAAAAAGTGTCTCAGCATAAAATTTAGTCTCACCAGTCGTTGGCCCACCAGAGTACTCACCGTAGTTTGCTAAATCTTCAATTCCTGCCATATCTGCAATAGTATCAGCATAAACAACCGATGCTCCACCACCTGCAACCATTGTCCAAATTCTAGCTTCTGGCTTAAGAATTGTAAGTTTTAAAGATGCACCTGTTTTACTATCTGCTAACTCAACTGCTTCTTCTTCTGGAGATTTATTTTCCATACCAAATGAAGTTGGGTACTCAACATTCCCCCACTCAGAAACCATCATAAATCCAGCAGTATCATCAAGTTTAGCAACCATATCAAGAAGCTCAACTTTTTTACCTTGAAGTACAAATGGGTTAATTTCTAAGTATGCAAAGTTTAGTTCACGGTACGCTTTAAAGAAACCAATACAGAACTCTGCAAAGTTCGCTTTGTCTGCTTCTGCTACATCTGCAGGAACATTTGCTCTAATCGCTTCTGCAATTTCGTCTTCAGTTGCAGTAATAGGAAATGAAACTTCTGTTACTTTTTCGTCCCAACCCTCTTCAACTTCCATTCCACCTTCAGCAGACATATAGATAACATCGTTGTCCCCTACACAAGTAGCAGATACATAGTACTCTTCTTCTTGTGTATGAGGCATAAATGGCTCAACAAGGAAATGTGTTAACATATCTACACTTGGCTCACCTGTAGGCTCGTCACCATCAAATGCAAAGAAAACTTCTTGTTTAGAAGATGATTTTTCATCAATCCATGACGCTGCTTTTTCAAGAGAAACATCACCTGGCTTTTGGTCTTTAAACAGAACCAAACCATTTTTACCTCTTTTTCCAAAAAGCATATCAGGTTTTGCTACCAAAGTTTTTTCATTTAACCATGAATTTTCTTTTGCAGCTTCTTTTAATTCTGCTCCATTTTGAACCATTACTGTTTCATAAGAATAAGTAAAATCTGGAAAGTACTTATCCCAATGTCGAGCTAAAATTGACTTTGCGTCATATTCTCTAATCGCTTTTTGAGCCATCGAGTTCTCCTTATTTAAATTGTGTTGATGTAAGTTTACCATTAGCAGGATTGATTTTACACGGTTGTTACTTATTGTCTCTCTAACTTTTCTTTAGTTGTGTATTTTAGGAACATTTCTATCTTCACACCTATCTACACCATAATATTTAAATTGATACTGAACCTTTTTATTTCTTGCAGTGTAACAATCTTGCTCAACCTCATTTAACTCTTTAACCTTCCAATAAGGTTCATAAAATTCATAAGCAAAATGTTTTGTTTTATCATCTAAAAAATAGAAAAATGATTTGTGAAATACTATTATAAAAGAGGAAAGAAGTAAAGAAAAAATAACTAGCGAGAATCCTCTCTTATACCATTTTTGGAACTGTGGTAGACGAATTTTTACTGTTTTATGATAGGTAACAAGCATAAGAATAACAGAGACAATAACATAGGGAGCAAAGTCTGTCATATTAACCTGTTGACGTAGAGATAGGAGTATGGATAATACAAAGGAAGTAAATGAAATATACCACAAAATATCTTTTTCTTCTCGTAACCATATTCTATAAATTGCATAAAAGAAATATAAAAAAACAAAAGGAGAAAAAAGAGCGATATAAAGACCAAAAAGTTCTAAAAATTCACCCTTTGGTCTCCCCTCGATAGTTAGTCCATTAAAATATAAAAGGCTGATGGCTGTTAATATAATAGCAATAGAAAAAAGAGCTTTATCTCTTCTAAAAGCTGAATAGATTGCCAATGATATAAAAAAGATAACCGATGCATCATGAATAAGAAGTAATGCAACCATAGTAACTCCTTGCCAAAAGAGTTTTTTCTTTTCATAAAAAATAATAAAACCTAAAACAAAGGTGATTACTACCACAGCTATGTTAACTAAAATAGCAGAAGTTATAATACCAGGAAGTAAAGCAAAGACCATGGTAGCGAAATAACTCTCCTCTTTCTGTGAAAAGTAGAGCCGTGACATAATAAAAAATAGAGGGATATTGATAAATCCAAAAACAAGAAAAGGAAAACGAAAGTCTAAACTGTTCCCAAAAACACCACTACAAATATGTGTTAAAGAGTATAATATTTTAGTATCAGTATAATAAACCATTGCTTCATGAGAACCAATAGGAACAGTACTTGCTAAGTAGACTAAGGCTATCGTATAAAAAAGTATAAAAGTATAAAATAACCCTCGATTCATCGTTGGTACTTTTTAAAGTTTCAAAAAGTTATCCAACATCTCATGTCCGTGTTCAGACATAATAGATTCAGGATGAAATTGAACTCCATAAATATCTCTACCTTCTATTTCTAAAGACATAATCTCATGGTCATCTTTTGAGTGTGAAGTAGCGATAATATTTGAAGGTAAATTCTCTTTATTTACCGTTAATGAATGATAACGTGTGGCTCTAAACTCTTTAGGTAAACCTTTAAAAATAATGGTCTCTTTATCCACCTCTATCTGTGAGGTTTTTCCGTGCATCATGTTTTTAGCACGTATCACCTCACCTCCGAAGGCTTGGGCAATACTCTGATGTCCTAAACAGATACCAAAAATAGGTGTAGTATCGGCAAACTCTTTAATCACCTCTAATGTAACTCCTGCCTCATTTGGTGTAGCTGGGCCAGGAGAGATAATAATCTTTTCAGGATTTAAAGCTTTTATCTCTTCCACACTCAACTCATCATTACGAATCACTTTTAAATCTGCTCCAAGTTCTAAACAATACTGAACCACATTATAGGTAAAGCTATCATAATTATCTATCATTAAAATCATCTATATTTTTTCCTATCTTTTATCAATTAAGGAAGTATAGCAAATTAGAACTTGTTAAGTTTTAAAACATTTCCTATAACTTTTATCTTATTTATACTTTTTTAAGATTTTTCATATAAAACCTTTATACAATAGATTAAAATCAAACTATAAAATAAGGAAAAATATGTGGCTAAGAATAGGAGTAATTCTCTCTATTATAATACTTTTTTCATCATGTTCTGAAGAGCAAGAGATAAAAGAATCAATAGAGAAAAAAGGTAAAGTAAATAAAGAAGAGAACTATGGCATACCTTGGGAAAAAGACCTACCTACAGCCTTTGAAAAAGCAAAAGAAGAGAACAAAACACTTATGATTATGGCTGTAAGTGATGGATGTAGTTGGTGTAAAAAAATGAAAAAAAGAACTTTATCTAACCCAGAAGTTGCCAAAAGATTAGAGAAATATGTTTTGGTTACTGCTGACAGAGAAACCCCGAGTGAACGTGAACAACTTCCTGAATTTAAACATGTTCCTATCATATTTTTCATGTCACCCCAAAAAGAGAACCTTGATAATATGAGAGGCTATTATGCTCCTGATGACTTTTTAACCTATCTTAATGAATTTGAAGACAATTAAGAGCTAATAACCTTAGTATCTATCACCTCTAGCTCTTTTAACCTCTGACCCTCTATTCGTTTTCCACGCCAGTAGTAGCCACCTATAGCCCCACCTGCTGCTGTCATGGTCAAGAGTCCAGCTGTAACCATCTGAGCAAATACAAACAATGCCCCTACTCCCATAACACCTGCAAAGGCAGCCCCTACTTTAAAGTTTGCCTTAGCATGTGTTTTTGTGGCTTCTTTGGCAATGTCTTTTTGAGCCTGTTTAACAATGCGTGTCTTTGCTCGTTCTGCTTTTACTCTTATATCTTCTCGCTCTTTTGCAAAATTATCTTTCATTTTGTGTTCAGAATCTTTACGTAAATGTAATGATAAAGAAGAGAACCAAAACGCAACAACAAGTGCTACAAAAAATAGAGGAATAACCAAACGTAACAGTGCTATTTCATCATCAAAATTTATGGGAGAAATATAGATAAGTAGTGCTGTAATAAGTTGCACTAAGATAATACCTATTAAAAATTTTAAAACTTGCATATATTGCCTTATTTTATTATTGGTGTAGTCGGAGACTACACCTTACCTTAAATCTTCTGACCAGAAGAACTCTATCCATCCTTTGGGTTCTTTGACCCACCATGTAGGCTCTATTATAGCTGTTGGTTTATAAAAAATAGAAGCTGTAAGAAAAATTACTTCAGGATAGACTTCTCTTAGAACTTTCAACACCTTTATCAAAGTGTCTCCTGAATCAACAATGTCATCTAATATTAACACTGTTCGAACATCTTGAAGATTTGGGATATTAAACACCCTTACCTCATCTAATTTTTGAGTATCCTCATAACCAATAGTATTGATAGCATAAACTTCACGAATATCATAAAATTCACCCAGCATCTGCCCCATACTTAAACCACCTCGTGAAATGGGAATAAGGGCATCAAAAGTTTCATCAATCTTTTGGGTCAACATCCTTAAATCTTCTCTAAACTCTTCATAGGGATAATATATTTTTTTACTCTGCAATCTTTTTCCTAAAATATTTAAATCAGAAGGAAAATAACATTTTTTACTTTGATAACAGATAAAATAGGGCTAAAATAATAACAAATTCAACAATAAACCCAATCTTATAAAAAAGTTCAGGATTACGTTCTATCAATGGTTTAGTAGTGTCAAAATAGGGTTTAACCTTATTTGGATTAGAAATTTCAAAAAGCATTTCAGAATAATTTTTATAACGTTTTTCACTATTTACCTCTATGGCTCTTAATAAAATAGAATTAAGCCAATCAGGTATATTTTTATTCTCTTTATTTGGAGAATTTGGAGTTTTAAACGTAGGTTGCTGAAAAGGCTCTATCTCTCCATAAGGAAATTTTTCAGTTAATGCCTCATAGAGTGTTACACCTATAGAAAATATCTCACTTCCTTCATTAATACTCGCACCAGTAAAACGTTCTGGAGCAAGATATGATGGTGTTCCAGCATTTGATGCTATACTGTATATCTCGGTCATAGAGCCAAAATCTATAATCTTAAAAATATGTTTCCCATCACGTTCACTTATCATAATATTTTCAGGCTTTATGTCTCCATGCACAAGGTCAAATTTGATAAGGTATTGACTCATTTTCAATAATGTTTTAGCAAGATTTAGAGTATCGTCAACAGAGAGTTTTCGTTTTTTCAAATGTGTCTTTAAATCAACACCATCTAACGCCTTCATAACATAATAACGATGGGTACGATTTTTAGGAACAACAGCTTTTGGAAAAAACCCTGCTTTTAAACGATTGGAGTTCCATGCCTCTTTAACAAATAGGTCAAGAACCATTGGGTCATCTATGGCTTCAATAGGGGCAAACTTTAAAACATATTTTTGTCCTTTATTAGAACAGAGCCAGGTTCTCATATTTTGAATCAGTGATTTCTCTAACGTATATCCATCTATCACCATCCCCACTTCAAGCTTTTCGGGAATAGTAATCTCTTGCTCTTTCATCTGAGCAATTTTATCAATACCCAATATATCAATAATAACAGCTGTAGTATCATCAGGAAGATTATCTTCCATCTTTTTACTGGCTTTTTTGATGATACTATGAGCACCAAAAGCTATATTATCTGAAAGAGTCTCATCATCCATAACCGTATAGAGTCCATCTGAACAGAGTAAGATTTTATCTTTTGCATTAATAATGTTTTCAAAATAGTAAGGAGAAACTGTTTTATCTATACCTATGGCTTGGCTCAAGACACCCTCATACCCATCCTCTTCTACTACTTGGTCATGTGAAAGCTGACTTAAAATTCCATCACGATGTAGATAGATTCTACTATCTCCTACATTAGCAGCATAGAGTCTGTTCCCCTCTATAATGGCAATGGTTAAAGTAGTTACCAACTCTGCTCGTTCATAGTTGACCATTGACTCTTCATATAAAATAGCATTTATAGAGTCAATAAATGTTTTTATGGATTTCTCTATACTCCATGTATTTGGACGATTTTTAAAGTTGTTCATCAAATACGTAGTAACTCTTTTCGCAGCTTGGGCACCTTCATCAGCTGACCCTACTCCATCACATACTATAGCAATGGTCAAATCATCAATAGTCTTCACATCAAAATAGTCATCACCTTTTAGCTCTTTGCCTTTGGCTAAAGTAAAGCCTGAAGTTTTTATGGTCTGTTTGCTCACGGATACACCTCTTTTCTAAAATAGACTTCTTGCATAACTCTAATAGATTATAGTAGGTTTATTGGATTATTTATTTTGATTTTTGGTTATATTTTAGACAATAGAATTTTAAAAGAGGGTATAAAACCCTCTTTTTTATTTAGATTTTTCCTCTTTATCCCTAGAAGATAAAATTTTCTCTTTAAACTCTTTAAGTTTACTTGTTAAGTTTTTAAACAACTCTTCTGCTTTATTGGGTCCTTCTACCTCTTTTTTAACACCTTCTACTAATGAGTGAAGCTCTTTATATGTAGTAGAACTTTTACTTATGTATCCCAGTTTTTCAGCTTTATCTAACTCATCAGATGCAGAAGATAGATATTTTAGAGCAACGTCTTTTTTCTCTTTTGCAATATCTGATGCTAATGCAACTAAATCCATACTGTTTATTAGTGGAATAGGTATTACTTCAGAAACAACTGTAAATGAATTTAGTGCTAAAGAGAGTACCTCTTTAGCCTCTTTAGGTTTGTTTTCCAAAAGATACTTAGATGTAAGTTTCAATGCATCAGGATAAGATGCTAAAGGTAAATTAACTACACTTACATCAATTTCACTTTGAAGCGTTGAAAGAAGCTCTCTGGCTTCTTGTACTTTCCCATCATTGAGTAAATCTTGTACATCCTTAACTACATGTTCAACATCTTTGCTTGTACCCAAAAAGTTTTTAACAACTACGCTATTTTTAACTGCTAATAACTTTGGTGCATTCTTGGCACTTAAAATAACCTCTAGTTTTCCTAATGCCTTTTCTATATCTTCTTTTGCTTTTTTATTATCACCTACATTGATATCTACAAATGCGTCATGTGCAAACTTTAGTGAGTCTAAAGCCTCTTGAACCAATTTTTTTTGAGTAAAAGCAGCACCATCTTTTGCCTTATTTACAGCCTTACTATTTACCTCTTTAACACTAAGTGTTTTAGTGGTGGAAGCGTTCACATCCTCTTTTGCAAAAGCAGAACTATTAATAAGCAATGCAGAAACCAGTGTTGACATAATTATTTTTTTCATTTTTAATCCTTTTATAATTTTTTTATTCCGAAATTTTATTCAAAATATAGATTTTTTTATGCTACTTAAGTGGCATAAATTTAAAGTTTTTTTTTGTTAAAATTACACCAATAGTTAATAGTTAAAAAATAAAAAAGGATTAAAAATGAAAAACAACAAATCATTACTATTTTTGATTTCAGTAGGTTTACTCTTAAGTGGATGTAGTAACAAAGAGGTAAATGTAAAAAAGAGTGAAAACAATATTACTAAAAAAAGTAATAAGTTAAATGTAAAAAATGATGAACTAAAAGTTGAAGTTTTACCTGTGGTTGATAATAAAGCAAAACTTGTCACAGAAGCAAAACCTAAAGTAGATATAGTCCAAATAGACAAAATTAAGAAAGATGAAACTCCTCTAGTAGTTGTTGACCCTGTTCCTGTCGATGCCCCAGTAGAAAAAGTAGAAGTTTTACCTACTGTAGATGATACTGTTACCACTGTTACTAAAGTTAAACCTACTGTTGAAATAGTTGAAGAGATTCCAGTAGAAGAAAATCCAGCAGTAGTTATTGACCCTATTGTAGAATAGATGAGAGTGATAATTAATAATTTAAGGTGTTATTTCAAACTAGTTTGAGATAACTATTTCATTTCATCTCTAGGCACAAACTCCAAAACCGTAGCATTAATGCAAAAACGTTGTTTTCCATTGGGTGCATCGTCAAAAACATGCCCCAAATGGGCTCCTGATTTTTTAGCAATAATCTCTACTCTTTTCATACCCAAACTCTTGTCCTCTTTCTCTATGGTTGAGCCTTCTACAGCTTTAAAAAAACTAAGCCATCCCGAGCCTGAGTTAAATCTCTCTTTAGTATCAAAAAGAACATCACCTGAGATTTTGTCTATAAAGACCCCATCTCCTGTGTTTTTAAACTCAGCATACTGCTTACAAAAACGACCATCAGTATGTTGATTAAACGCCACATCAAAAGCCTCACTAGTAGAACCGAGTTTAAACTCTCCAACTGCCTTGTAAAAAGTTTTTTCATCCATATAACCTGTATGAGAGTAGACTTCTTTTCCATCTTCTATAAATAGGATGGTTGGTGTTCCTGCTATTTTAGAACTTAGTTTAAAACCTTTGAGTTCATCTTCTTTGGCTGTTCTCAAAGGAATAGTCCCTTTATAATTTGCACTTACATTTTTTCTAAACTTCTCACAAAAAGAACAGTGTTCAGCATCTATCACCACTATCTCTTTACCTTTTAGTGGGCTAATGCTCTTTTTGTGAGTATCAATGTTAACAAATTTAACACCTGTTGAGTGGTTGGGACAGTAGCCATTTGGATTTTTTTCTAAATAGTTCTGATGATACTCCTCTGCATCATAAAATTTATCTAAAGCCTTTATTTCAGTAGTAATTGCTCCATAACCTGCTTTGGTTAGCAACTTTTGATAGACCTCTTTTGTTGACTCTGCTACCAATTTCTGTTCATCATTAGAGTAGTAAAGAGCAGAGCGATAGTTATTTCCTCTATCATTTCCTTGTCGGTTACCTTGGGTGGGGTCATGCAGTTCCCAAAAAGATTTGATGAGAGTTTCGGTGCTTATTTTACTATCATCATAAACCACTTCTACAGCTTCAGTATGATTGCTAAGGTTAGTACTATCATTTCTATGTTTAAGTACCATTTTATAAGTAGGATTTTCATAGCTTCCACCAGCATAACCAGCCTTTGCAGATATGACACCTTTTAAGTTCTCAAAATGTTTTTCAACACCCCAAAAACATCCTGCTCCAAAAACAATGGTTTGACTCTTTGCGTAAAGTGAGATGGAAAGGGTTAAGAGAAGAAGTATTTTTATCATAGGTAAATCCTTTTGTTATGAATAAAGAACATCATAACAAAATGTTTGTGTAAAGAGTATGTAGAAATACATAGGTTTGTATGCTTTACTGTAGCGACATCAAACCTACGTATTTATATTTTTAAATTCGTCCACCTGCTTGAACCCCCCAAGTGGTTCTCCATCGAGTTTTAACCATACTAATACCAACAATAGCTACCAAAAGAATCCCTGCAAAAATCATAAACCCTACTGAGTAACCATCAAAGGCACCTTTACTCCAACCAAGTGTTTTAATGAGTGCAAATCCACCAATTCCACCTGCTGCACCGATGAGTCCTGTCATGATTCCGATATCTTTACCAAAACGTTGTGGAACAAGTTGGAAAACAGCTCCATTTGCCATACCTAAGTTTGCCATGATTAGGAAAAGAACCAAAATAGCAATCCAAAATGAAAGTTCGATAAAAGCAGTTACCAATGCCAATGCCATAACAGCACCAAAGAAGACATAAAGAGACTTAACTCCACCAATTTTATCTGCTAAACCACCACCTATTGGTCGTAAAATAGCTCCTGCAAAAATGGTCAAGGCTCCAAAGTACCCTGCGATGACCTTAACATTTGGCTCATTGAACCAGTCAAGACCAATAGCCGACATATCAACTTGGTAAGTACTCATAAGATAGACTTTCATGTAGTTTGCAAAACCAACAAATCCACCAAAACTAACAGCATAGAAAAGAGCAAACCACCATGTGTCTTTGTCTTTCATAAGTTTACCGTAATCTTTAAGTTTTTTAGGACGAGCTGTATATATCTCAGATGGTGCATCTTTTGCCATAAGCATGTAGGTAAAAAGAACGATGAAAGAGAGTGATCCACCCACTAAAAATACTGCTTCCCAACCCCAAATCTCTGCAATTTTAGGAGCAAAAACAAAGTCAACAACCACACCAATGTTACCTGCACCTGCAATTCCAAGAACAACACCTTGAAGTTTTGGTGGATACCATTGACCAGCTTGTGGAAGTGCCACAGCAAAAGAAGCACCTGCAAAACCAAGACCCAAGGCAACTACTAAAAGTTCACTATAAGTAATATTCGCACCTCTAAAGAACCCATAGAAGAGAACCGATATAACGACTAGTTGAGCCATAATAGCTGTCTTTTTTGGTCCAAACTTATCAACTCCAAAACCAAGAAGAATTCTAAGTAATGCTCCTGAAAGAACAGGAATAGCAAGTAGTGTTGCTTTCTCTCCTGCTGACATAGCGAACCCTGCTGCAGCCAATGACTCCCCAATCTCTGTACTAATAGACCCTAGCAATGTCCATACCATAAATGAAAAGTCAAAGTATAAAAACGCTGCCATTAGCGTGGGCCAATGCCCTTGACCTTTTAGTGCCTTAAATCCTGCCATAAAAACTCCTGTTTTGTTTTTGTTATGAGAATTATAATAGGAATTTTTTATTTTTTGTACAATTTTATGATTATATTTTAATCATCTTGATTATCAACATCCTCTTTGTCCATAACAAAGCCTACAACAAGTAGGGCAATAACAAAAAGTGAAACCATGCCTATATAAAAATAGTCCATTATTTTAATTTTCCTTTCACTTTAGCCAATCTTTTAAAACGATTTTTCTCTTCCATAGATGAAAATCCAGAAGCAGGTATATAGTGAAAATTTGGATATTTATAAAGCATAATATCATCACCTAGACTTACCACTTCATCTATCTCATTCCAACTCCAATGCTCAGATATGGGAGTAATGAGTTCAAATCCATTTTTATCAACAGTTAGTTTAATCTCTTTGTCTTTAAATTCTGACGCTTCAAAAGATT
>JALVXD010000137.1 GCA_027038295.1 Campylobacteraceae bacterium | reverse complement strand
AAATATAGAACTATTTTCATTTTACCCCACCAACTCCAAAGCCAAGCTCTTAGCTCCTTTAAAATCTGCTTTACCTGTTCCCAACTTTGGAACCTCATCTACTTTAAAATAAGAACTTGGTATAAATAGAGGATTTAATCCAAGATTTTTAATCTCACTTTTTAACGTATCTAACTCTTTTTTACCCTCTAAAAGAAGAACCAAACGTTCACCCTTTTTCTCATCGGGAATAGCTGTAATAGCAATTTGAGAATCCTCATCTATTAACTTGTTAATCTCTGTCTCGACAAGACCTAAACTTACCATCTCACCACCAACTTTTGCAAAACGGCTATAACGGTCAACAATGGTTAAAAAGCCATCTTTATCTAAATGACCCTTGTCCCCTGAGATATACCAACGAATACCATCTATCTCTTTTATTACAGAAGCTGTCTTTTCTGGGTCACCTAAGTAACCTTTCATAACCTGTGTTCCACCGATTAAAATCATTCCATCTTCACCTATTGGTAGGGGTTCAAAACTATCTGGGTCTACAATCATAAAAGCAGAACCAGGAAGTGCCATACCTACTGTTCCTATCTTGTTTCCTACTTGTACATGGTAGGTATCGGGGACAATGGCATCATGAATGTTACAACTAGCAGCAGGAGTAGTCTCTGTTGCACCATAACCCTCGTAAATCTCTTTTCCAAATCGCTCTTTAAAGAGTTGACGAATCTCCAAAGGTAACTTCTCTGCCCCTGCAATAACCATGCGTAGTTTCTCAAACATTAGAGGGTGAATCTTCTTATTTCTAGCATAAAGTCTAAAGAAAGTAGCCGTTGCAAAGAGGAAGGTAGCATTATATTTACTGGCTAATTTTGCTATGCCCATTCCATCCGTAGGGTCAGGATGACAGATAACAGGTATCCCCTCTATAAGAGGTGCAAACGTTGTAACGGTTAGACCAAACGAATGGAAAATAGGTAAGGTTCCTAACATTACGTCTTGTTCGTTTGGATTAATAACATTGATAAACTGTTTAATATTTCCCAAAATATTCTGATGTGTAAGTTCAATACCTTTTGGCGTTCCCTCGCTTCCACTAGAGTATAAGATAGCAGCTGTATCATTATTTGAAACTTTTTTAATATAACAAGCACTCAAAACAGAAGTCGGTAACAACTTCACTTGTAAAAACATAAGCAACTGCTCTACTTTAGAGATACTTTTCTTTATATCTTCCAGATAAAACAACTCTACACTCTCCATCGCCTCTTCTAGGTCAAACCCTTTTGCTTTTAACTTGGTCATAAACTGTTTTGAGGTAATAACCTGTTTAATCCCTGCCAACTCAATGGCATACTTTAAACTTTGGGTCCCTGATGAGTAGTTCAAATTTACAATGGTTTTACCTAGAGTTAAAGTCGCCATATTTGAGATGCTTCCACCAGCAGAGGTAGGAACAATAAGCCCAACATTTTGACGCTCACCTAAAAACTTTTTGAACTTATTTCGCATAAGAAAAACAGAGATTATAAACTTATACCCACTTAATTCAACCCCTGTTGAGTCGGCTATGCTTAGTTTTGAGCCTACATTTTTTGCCTCAATTATCCATGTTTTTGGTAAGGTATCAAGACGCTCCATATAATTTTTCCATGAGTAGATAGAGAGTTTGTTTACCTGCTCCTTTACCTCTACAGCAGAGGAGTGAATCTCCATCGCTTTTCCAAACATAACCCCTACATCTTTTAGGTTTCTATTTTTCATTTTACCTGAAGCATGAGAAAACCCTCCCTCCCACAAGCCACGTAAGTAAAAAGGAACTATGACTGCACCCTCTGTTTCGGTAACAGCAATCTCAAACCCTTTTTGAAAAGTTCCTGTATGACCATTACGAGAGAGATGACCTTCAGGGAAAAGTGCAACGGTGTCACCATTCTCTAAAGCTTCACCTACAAGTTTTAGGGCATTTTTACCACCACGAGTTGAGATAGGAATGGCTCCAAAAAACTTAAATATAGGCTTAAAATACCAAAGGTTATAGTACTGTCTATCTATTACAAAACGTATCTGTTTTGGGTAGGCTATCTGTAGAAAGGCCCAGTCTAAAAATGAAACATGGTTACCTAAAAGTAAAACTCCACGACTTCCCTTTAGATTGTTTAACCCTTCTACTTCGATGTTGTATTTGAGTCCAAACATAAAACGTACCCAAAAACGAACCATAGATTGAGGAAGTTTAATAACCGTATATAAGAAACCAATAATGGAAACCCACATAGCGACAGTAAATAGAGCTGAACTCTCGAACCCTAAGTATGCAAAAATGGTAGTTAAAAGTAAGAAAAAGAACATAACTAAATACTGCATAAAGTTATTACCAGCAAGAACCTTACCCATCATACGTTTTGGTGTGGCAAACTGAATAAGTGTATTAAGAGGAACAATAAATAGTCCAGAGAAAACACCATAAAAAAAGAACAAAACACTTAAAGCTGTAACGGAGTTGAACATAGGAATAAAAAAGAGTGATACAGATATACCCAAAGCACCTATAGGGATAATGCCTGTCTCAATATATTTACGTGAAAGTCGAGAAACCAACATAGAACCAACCACAATCCCAATCCCTGAAAGTGCCAAAATTCCCTGTGCTGTTAC
>JALVXD010000136.1 GCA_027038295.1 Campylobacteraceae bacterium | reverse complement strand
ATGGTTTTCGTGACCCTGCTATGGTCTACTCTCCTATTACGTTGTCCAATATTGCTAGAGATGCCAAAACAGCTGATATATTGGATGCCATGCTTACCATGCCAAACCATGAGATAAAACAGAGCCGTAAAGAGGATTTACGTCCTAAGAACTTACGGGAGATAGTGGCACTTAACCCTAACATTTCTCATGAAAGCATACGTTACCTTTTAAGTTTTAATGACAATAGAATTAAAAGTTTTTTAGCCTGTAATTCGGCTATTCGTGTAGATGCCCAAGAGCTTATTTTTCAAGAAGCCAATGACGTTACCAAGCTTATGCTCACGCAAAACAATGCTTTGGATGATAAACTTTTTAGAGAACTACTCAAAAGTGACAATGAAATAGTAGAATCACTGTTAACCTTTCAAACATTAACAGCTAAACGACTGGAATACATTTTAGAGGTAAATCTACCTGATGAACTTTTAGCTTTTATGGGTGAAAATATTCTTATAGAAAAGATAGTTGATTCTTTAATAGGTATTAACAAACTGTTAGATTATAAATTGGCTTCTAATCCAGAAGTAAATAGTGAGTTATTGGTTAAACTATATGAGATGTATGGAGAAGAGTTTGTGCTTCCTCTTAGTTCTAATCCAAATACCTCTACTGAACTTTTGACACACTTTTACAAGAGTGGAGATAGAGAAGTTATACAAAATTTAGCTGCCAATCCAAATACCAATGCTGAAATTTTAAAAGAGTTGTGTGCGTTGAATGAACATGAGATAAATCGTGCTTTGGCATTGAACAGTTCGGTAGAGTTGGTCTATTTGGAGCAGTTTGCATTGGATTCTGAGCTGATTATGCTGATGACAAAAAATAAAACGTATTTGAAGAGTGTTAACTCTGCACATGTAGGATTGAGAAGTGATGATAGATATTAAAATTTTAGAGGTTCAAAAATATGCAGATATCAAAGATAAAATAGGTAATGGCAAACCGACAATTATTGCTTTTGGAATGAGTCATTGCTACTCTTGTTTGGCAATGTCAAAAGTTTTTCGTGAAATTTTAGAGGAGCATCCTGAGTATCAAATTTATTCAGTCGATGGACAAAAAGAGCGTTTAATATTACGAGATAAATATAAGTTAAAACTCATGCCTGTTCAACTCTTCTTTGATGCTGAAGGGAATGAAGTTTTCCGACATGAAGGGGCATATAAAAAGCCTGTTGTGGAGATTATTATGAAAAAATATGGATTTGGAGGGTATGAATGAGAGCAGTAGAATTAAGCAAAAGCCTAGAGAAACTAATAGAGAGTCAAATTCCCGTATTTGTATGGGGAAGTCCAGGAATAGGGAAGTCTTCTATTATAAAACAGATAGCTACAGATAAAGGTTTAGAGTTTGTAGATTTACGTCTGTCACTGCTTGACCCTACTGACCTTAAAGGGATTCCTTTTTTTGATAAAGATAACCATGAAGCTGTCTGGGCAAGTCCAAATTTTTTGCCTAAAAATCCTGACTCAAAAGGGATTTTGTTTTTAGACGAGATAAATACAGCACCTCCCTCAGTTCAAGCATCTGCTTATCAGCTGGTGCTTGATAGAAAAGTAGGGGATTATGAGTTACCAAAGGGTTGGAGTATTGTAGCAGCTGGAAATCATGAGAGTGATAGAGGTGTGGTTTATAGAATGCCACCACCACTTGCAAACCGTTTTGTTCATTTAAATATGGAAGTGAGTTTTGAGGACTGGAAAGGGTGGGCGTATAGTAATGGAATAGATAGCTCTATTATTGCATTTTTACACTATGATGAGAGTAAGCTTTTTGATTTTGACCCCTCTAAAAATCAAAAATCTTTTCCTACACCAAGGTCATGGGAGTATGTTCATAGAGTTTTAGCTTCAAATATAGAGTCTGCTCTACTTATGGAGATTATCTCTGGTGCAGTAGGGAGTGAGAGTGCAACTGCTTTTATGAGCTTTAGAAAGCTTATGAGCCGTCTACCTGACATAGAAAAACTACTTAATGGGGAAGAGCTAGAAGTAGAGCATGATAGTCAAGTACTGTTTGCCTTAATAGCAGGAATTATTAGTAAGATAAAACAGAACTCTAGTAAAGAGAAGATAGACAATGCTTTAAAGTTCTCTCTCACACTTCCTAAAGAGTTTTCGGTAATGTTGGTAAAAGATATGCAACAAAACAAAATAAATGTAGAGGCTTCTTCTGTATGGGAAGATTGGGTTGAAGAGTTTGCCTACTTGTTGGTGTAATAAGGTATGAAGAAAAAATACAATACAGTTCTAAGCATCGCAGGGAGTGACTCAGGTGGAGGTGCAGGGATTCAAGCCGACATTAAAAGCATCTCTGCCAATGGTGGGTATGCAGCCACTGTTATAACAGCAAGTACAGCTCAAAATACCCAAGGTGTAACAGATATCCATCCTATGCCAATAGCACATATAGAAGCACAACTAAAAGCCGTACTTAGCGACATAGAGTTTGGAGCAGTAAAAATAGGAATGCTACACTCAGCAGAAGTTATAGAGGTGGTAGAGAGAAAACTTGAAGAGTATGGGGTGAGTAAAATTATTTTAGACCCTGTTATGGTGGCAACCTCTGGTAAAAATTTACTTGTAGATGAAGCCATAGAACAGCTAAAAGATTTTCTTCCAAAGGTTT
>JALVXD010000135.1 GCA_027038295.1 Campylobacteraceae bacterium | reverse complement strand
TATCAGTTTAACCCTGATATGGAGTATGGAGTAGAGATAGTTGCTAGTAAAGAGAACTATGACCCACCCATTATAAAGCATGAGCATTATGGAAAACGACCTAATGTTAATTTTGGAGTTATAGAGCTTTTTTCTTTGATTATGGTGATTCCATTTGGGATTTTTATCTATAAGTTTTTCTATCTTTTGGTCCTGCCTTTGGTTCCTATAACTGTGATTGTATTTGAGTTGATTCGTGAGGTTGTACCTTTAAATAAACTATTTATGTTTGGAGGTTCATTTTTAGTAGCATATATTTTTTATCGAGTGTTGAAGTACTTTTTCTTTTCATTGTCTTTTGGATGGAGAGTTTTTTATCTGTTTGGGATGTATTCTTTGGGTGTTTTTGCTGTTTATTTTTTATTGGGGGTTTATCCAGAGAGTGGGATTTTACATACTACTATGACAGATTTAAAAAATTTGATTACTCTCTTAGATTTCAAAGTATGACAATTTGACACTTTTCAAGGAAGTTATTTTGAATCATGATAAAATAATCTTATATTTGTTTATATAAAGAGTATTATGAGTAGAGAGAAGTTCTGTCTTTGGATATATGCAATAAAAGATGAAACTAGAGATAGCTTTAGAAGATTTTGGAGAGAATTAAATCATGGAACAACTTACAGATTTAAAAGCGATACTGCATTCTAAACGAGCTAATATTTATTATTTAGAAAAGTGCCGTGTTATGCAAAAAGATGGTAGAGTCCTCTACTTAACAGAAGCGAAAAAGGAGTACCAATATTTTAATATTCCTATAGCCAATACTACCTGTTTACTCCTTGGAACAGGAACTTCTATTACCCAAGCTTCAATGAGAATGTTAGCAAGTGCAGGAGTATTGGTAGGTTTTTGTGGTGGTGGAGCTACACCTCTTTTTATGGGAACAGAGATAGAGTGGATGACACCTCAAAGTGAATATAGACCAACTGAATATATCCAAGGGTGGATGCAGTTTTGGTTTGATGATGCTAAACGATTGGAAACAGCAAAACGATTTCAAATGGCAAGAGTAGAGTTTCTTGCTAAAATTTGGTCAAAAGATAAAGAGCTAAAGGCAGAAGGTTTTGGACTTGATGAAGAGTTGTCTCAAATGCTAAATAAGACGTTAGAGCAGATACCCAATGCTTATAATGTTGGAAAACTTCTACAACTCGAAGCAGACTTAACCAAAAGACTTTACAAATATTCAGCTCAAAAGACCAACCTTATAGGCTTTACAAGAGACAATAACAACGCAGATGAAGCCAATATTTTTTTGAATCACGGTAACTATCTTGCCTATGGCTTAGGAGCTACAACACTTTGGGTACTTGGTATTCCTCATGGTTTTGCTGTAATGCACGGAAAAACAAGGCGTGGAGCTTTAGTTTTTGATGTGGCAGATTTGATTAAAGATGCAATTGTCTTACCTTGGGCTTTTGTCTGTGCAAAAGAGGGAATGAGTGAGCAGGAGTTTAGAAATCAAGTGTTACAAAAGTTTGTAGAGCATAAGGCTTTGGATTTTATGTTTGCTGAAGTGAAAAAGGCTTCTTTGTACTACAAAGAGTCTAAGGTATGATAGTAACATTTATCTCTCAATGTGAAAAAAATGCTCTAAAAAAAACAAGAAGAGTCTTAGACTCTTTTGCTAATAGAATAGGTGATAACACTTGGCAGACTATTATTACTCAAGAGGGGTTAAAGGCTGTTAAAAAACTGCTTAGACAAACTGCTTCTAAAAGTACGGCTGTAAGTTGTCATTGGATACGTAGTAGTAGAAGGGTTGAGCTTATGTGGATAGTGGGTAATCGAGATAGGTTTAATAGTGAAGGGGTTGTGCCAGTAAATCGTACACAAAAAACTATTTTAGACAAATACAAAGAGAGTGATTGGAAGTATCTACCTCTTATTAAATCTTTGGTTGCTCTCTCTGCTCTGCTTCATGACTGGGGTAAATCAACCCAACTTTTTCAAGAAAAACTGAAATCTTCAACCAAAAAAGGCGACCCTATTCGTCATGAGTGGATTTCATGTATGTTGCTCAATGCTTTTATTGCCCAAAATGGAGCTGATGAAGAGGGATGGTTAAAGGCTTTTGCGTTGGGAGAGATAGATGAGGAGGCTTTAAAAGAGAGTATTCAAAATGTAGATAAAAAAGTTTTAGAAAATCTTCCAAATTCGGCAAAGCTTGTTATGTGGCTTATTGTTTCGCACCATCGGTTACCGAGTGAATCAACAGTAAAAAAAGAGCTTAGAAGTGGGTGGAATGGTGTAGAAGCCAACTCTATGGATGATGTTTTTGAGTACATTACACAATCTTGGGGATATGAAAATAGATATGAAGAAGATGAGTATCAGAAGCATTTAAAAAAATGTTTTATTTTTCCAAAGGGCTTGTTAAGTCATTCTGATAAATGGACAAAAGAGCTTAAAAAGTGGTCAAATCGTCTGCTTGGCTCTCTTGATTTATTAGAGGAGTCTATGGCTGATGGAAGCTATAGAATGGTTTTACACCATGCAAGGTTAACTTTGATGTTGGGCGACCACTACTACTCCTCACAGGATGCCAATTTGAGTTGGAAAGATACCACAAACCTTTTTGCCAATACCGATAACGATAAAAAGATGAAACAGAAATTAGATGAACATCTTTGTGGTGTTATGAAGAGTGCTTTAAAAACAGTACATCTTTTACCTGCTTTTGAAAAAGAGCCACCCTTGGTTGAAGATAATCGAGTATTGAAAAAGAGAAGCCCAAAAGCTTTTTCTTGGCAAGATAAGGCAGTAGCTAAAATCAAACCCTTTATGGAAGACAAAAGCATAAAACAAGGCTTCTTTGCTGTCAATATGGCAAGTACAGGTTGTGGAAAGACCTTTGCCAATGCAAAAGTGATGCAGTCTGTAGCTAATGAGGAGAACACACTTCGATATATTTTGGCTTTGGGGCTTAGAACTCTTACGCTACAAACAGGTGACGAGTACCGAGAGCGTATCGGGTTAGATGATAGTGAGTTGGCTGTTTTGATTGGTTCTAAAGCTGTTTTAGAGCTTCATAACAGAGCCAAAGAGCAAGATGATGATAGCGTAGATAATTATGGTTCAGAGTCAAGTGAGTCTCTGCTTGATGAGTGGATAGATTTTGACTCTAGCATTCCCGAAGAGGGGTTAGCTACGGTGCTTAAAAAAGCAAAAGATAAAGCTTTTCTCTATGCTCCTGTTTTGGTCTGTACCATTGACCATCTTATGGGTGCAACTGAGACAAAAAGAGGTGGGAAATATATCTTACCCTCTTTGCGTCTTATGAGTTCTGATTTGGTTATTGATGAGATTGATGACTTTACAGGGTCTGATTTGATTGCTATTGGGCGTTTGATTCATCTTGCAGGTATGTTGGGACGAAAAGTAATGATTTCTTCGGCGACCATTCCTCCTGATTTGGCAGAGGGGTATTTTAATGCTTACAAAAAAGGTTGGCAACTCTTTTGCAAAACACGAGAGGCTAAAAATGAGATAGTTTGTGCTTGGATAGATGAGTTTAAAACAGATGTCTCTTTGATTAAAAGTTTTGATAGCCAAGAGGCTATAAAGGGTTATGGAGAGTCACATCGTAAATTTGTGCAAAAACGTATTGTAAATTTAGCAAAAGAGCCTGTTAAACGAAAAGTAGAGATTGTTGCTTGTCAAGAGTTAATGCAAGAGTGTGATTTTGAAGATGATGAGACAAAAGAGGAGAGTTATTTTTTTAAAATAAAGAGTGCCATGATAGAAAAACATAAACAGCACTTTACTGTAGATAAAAAGAGTGGTATTCATGTCTCATTTGGTGTGGTTCGTGTGGCAAATATTCGTCCATGTGTAGCATTGGCAAAGTTTTTAGCCCAAATAAAAAGTGAAAATGTAGAGATTAGGGTTATGGCGTATCACTCTAACCAAGTACTGCTTTTACGACAAGCCCAAGAGCGTTACCTAGAGAAGATTTTAAAACGTAAAGAGCAAGAGGATGAAGAACCAATAGCGTTTGAAGATAAAATTATTCGTTCTTATTTAGATGCTTCTAAAGCTAAAGATATACTTTTTGTAGTGGTGGCAACACCTGTAGAAGAAGTTGGGCGAGACCATGATTTTGATTGGGCTGTTATTGAGCCATCTTCTTATCGTTCTATTATTCAACTAGCAGGGCGTGTTTTGCGACATCGAAATTTAGCCATAACCCACCAAAATATTGCTCTTATGCAGTACAACTACAAAGCTTTTAAAGCCAATGATGAAGAGGGAGAGGCTTATTTTAAATACCCTGGTTATGAAGTAGGTATTACTTTAAACACTCACAATATAGAGGAATTGGTAGATACCAAAGCATTAAATGAACGACTAGACGCAACAGCTAGAGTCATAAAACCTAAAAAATTAAACTATAAATCATCTCTAAGTGATTTGGAGCATTATCAAACGCATAAAGCTTTAACCTCTTATGATAAAAAGGGAGCTACAGGTTTAGAGGGCTATTTAAATGAACATTGGTTTTTGACAGCTCACCCTCAATATCTACACCCTTTTAGAGAGAGTGAACCCACACAAAAGGTGTTTTTAGTTTATGATGAGAATGAGAAAGCCTACTCTTTTTGTGAGATAGAGGGCTACGATAATATTATAAAAAGAGAGGAGATACTACAGATAGAGAAAATAGAGATTGATGAGAGTTTAAAAGAGGGCTTATGGCTACAAAGAGATTATAATGCATTGATAGAGGAGTTCGATAAATCTAAAAGGGCTGTATCTATCAAGTATGGAGAGTTGAGTTTTGGTTATTATGAGGGTAGTAAATATGAGTATAGTGACCAATTTGGTTTGGTAAAGCTTTAATATAAAATTAGATATGATTCAAAATATAGATATTATTCTGCTGAGTAAGCAGTTTAGAAAATACTATTATGACTTATCATTTATGATTTTTTACTGCCGTATAGGTGGTTTTATTTTTTATTTTTATCCATACTATTATGACTTATATTTAAAATTAAGTTTAAAAGTGCTAAACTTCTTTCTGTCAAATGCTGAACAAGTATCCATTTAATTTAAAGTGTGATTTTTTACTAAACAAAACAGTTAAAGGAGACCGATTATGAATGAAACAATATCCAAGTTTTTCGATGAACGAAAAGAGGCTTGGATTAAGAAAAATCTTAAATCTTCAATGGAAGAGAGTGAGGTTTTAGAGTTACATGAAAAGAGTGCCATTGAGTTCTCTCGTGAAGTTTGGTTACCCAATGCTTCTAAGAGAGCAAAGCAAATCTCTATCTCAACACACCCTTGTACTTTTTCTCATCCGAGTTCGAGAAAAAATAAAAATGGTGATGTCACTTCGATTATTGCTAATGTAGAGCATAGAAGAGATGGCTTTTTACGAACAGGTAATGTAGAGGTTCAAAGCGATGCACTTGGAAATGCGGCCGCGTTAGATGTACATAAATTTTTAACCCTAATTATGCCTGATGGAAAACAGCTTATAGAGCATATAGAAAAAGAGACTTCACTAGCTACTTCACTTTTAACCATTAAAACTAAAGATTATAATGAATTACGAGATGAGTTTTTAGCAATGGTTACAAGCTCAACCGAATTGGTTACAAGTTCTAAGATAAAGCAGGTCTATTTTCCTGTAGATGACAACTATCATCAACTCTCTATTTTAACCAACTCTGGTATGGTATTTGAGTTAAGAAAACGATTCAACAAAATACGATTTGGAGAGGATGAAGAGGAGAAAGAGCTTTTAAAAACTTTACGGAATAAGAAGCGAAATGATGAATATTCAGAAGATAACTATAGAGAGATTTTTGGATTGACTACTATTGGTTATGGAGGGACTAAACCTCAAAATATTTCAGTATTGAACAATCGAAATGGAGGAAAAGCACAATTATTAAACTCTATGCCACCAATTTTAGAGAGTAGAGATATTCGCTTTCCAAAAGAGGACTTTTTTAAAAACTCCATAACCATTTGGGAGTTCAAAAATACTTTTTTTGCCTTAGATAACATTTATAAAACGGACTACAACAATATCAATATTCGTGAGGGTAGAGATTATCGTTATGGCGAGATAATAGATAGAATTATAGAGCGAATGTATGCCGTTCGAGAAGTATCAACGAGTCAATATTATGAAAAAAATTCAAAACTTAAATCTAATCAAAAGGTATGGCTAATCGAGAGTGAAGCCTACCAAAAAGAGCGAAAAGAGAGTGATGAGTGGTTAGAAAAATTGCTTAAAGAGATAGCCCGATGGGTTATTGATGTTGGTTATAAAAAGGTTGTAGGGAAAAAAGAGTATATCAAGTTTGGAAAAGGGGAGTATCTACACTTATTAACTCTTCTTGAAAAATATAAGGAGGCGTTACGATGATAAAAACTGTTTTAATAATACCTCATATTTTGGTACACAATGCAAATGCTCTCTCTAGTCCTTTTACCATTGGATTTCCTGCTATGTCGGCATGGTTAGGGGCGATTCATGCACTGCAACGAAAGCTCAATAGTGATGGTTTTGAAGAGTTAAAGTTTAATGCAACAGCCGTGTTAAGTCACAAGGCTGATTTGCAAGTGCATAAAGGAGTTGGAGATTATGTCAATTCAATTATTGGTACAAGTAACCCTGTAGACAAAGATGGAAAACGACCTGCGTTTATAGAGGAGGCGAGAATTCATCTTGATGTTTCGTTGATTATTGAGTTTTCAGGTCTGCATAAACGAGATGAAGAGAGATTTAAAGAGCGAGTTTCACACCATTTACAATCTCGTATGAAAATGGCTAGTGGTGATATTTTTGGATTTAAAAAGCCTACCATTGAGAGAGTAGAGGATGATAATGAAGAGGATATTCGGCGTATTAGAGGAAAACTAATGCCAAGCTATGCGATTGTAGAGCGAAGAGATTTAATGCTAGAGGCGATGAGCCGTGGTTTAGATGCTATGGATGCCCTACTTGAATATGTCACTATTACTAACTCTTCCCAAAAAGATGAAGAGGGCAAAGTTCTTTGGAGTAGCAAACGAAAAACAGCAGGGTGGATAGTACCAATAGCTACAGGTTTTCAAGCCATTTCAGAGTTGGGAAAAGCCAAAAATCAACGCGATGCAAACAAACCTCACCGTTTTGCAGAGTCGGTTGTGACATTGGGTGAGTTTAAGATGCTCTATAAGATTGAGTCGTTAGATGAGATTTTATGGCACTATAGCGTAGATAAAGAGCATGGATTGTATCTGTGTGAACAAAATAAAAATAACTAAAAGGAAAATAACATGGCAAAAGATAAAAATAGTAAAGTGGCTTCGGTTTTAGCATTTGAGAAAAAATTAGTTCCATCTGATGGAATGATGTATGGTACAACTTGGGAAAATAGAGAGAATAAAACACCTCTGAAATTGGTAGAAAAATCAGTTAGAGGGACAATCGCCAACCGTCTAAAACCTGCGATTAAAAATGACCCTGCTAAACTAAATGCAGAAGTTGAAAAAGCAAATTTACAAACGGTAGACTCTTGTGCTTTAGAGTCAGAGCAAGATACTTTGGTGTTAAAATTTACACTTAAAGTTTTAGGAGGTATCAAAGAGCCATCGGCTTGTAATAACAGTAGTTTTTTAAAGAGTTATCAAGAGGCTGTAGCAGGGTACATTGAAAAAGAGGCTTTTAGAGAACTTGGATTGCGTTATGCTATTAACTTAGCCAATGGACGATTTTTATGGAGAAACAGAGTAGGAACAGAGTTTATTGAGATTGAAGTAAAAGATTTGATAGGTAATAAAACTTGGAATTTTGATGCTAAAAGTTTTGATATTCGCTCTATGAGTAGTGATAATAAAGAGGTTATTGATTTGGGAGCAAATATAGCTAAAGCACTCTCTAGTGATGATGAGTTTTTAATGTTAGAGGTTACAACCTATGCCAAAATAGGAAAAGCCCAAGAGGTTTACCCTAGTGAAGAGTTGGTTTTAGACAAAGGGGCAGGGAAAAAGAGTAAAATCTTATATCATGTAGATAACGTGGCTTCAATGCACTCTCAAAAATTAGGAAATGCTTTAAGAAGTATAGATACGTGGTATCCTGAATTTGGCACAGAGAGTGGAAATGGAGCTATAGCCATAGAGCCTTATGGTGCTGTAACCAATATGGGTAAAGCTTTCAGAACCCCAAAAGAGAAACAAGATTTTTACACCCACTTTGATAAATTTGCCCAAGGTCAAAAGCTTGACAGAGTAGAAGATGAACACTATGTTATGGCTGTGCTTGTGCGTGGTGGTGTTTTTGGTCAAAGTGACAAGTAGGTAACCATGAACTACTACATAGAGATAGAACTCTTAAAAGATACAGAGATAACACTTGGTTTTGTGTGGAAAAAGCTTTACTCTCAAATTCACCTAGCCTTAGTAGAGGTTAGAGATGAAAAAAATCTAGTCTCTGTTGGTCTCTCTTTCCCAAACTACCAAGAGAGCAAATTTCCTCTTGGAAACAAACTACGACTCTTTGCCAAAACCAAAGAGGAGCTAGAGCAGTTAAATCTAGCTCATTGGTTAAATCGACTAATGGACTACATAACTGTTTCAGAGATACAAAAAGTTCCTGCTAATGTAGATGGTTTTGTTTCATTTAGCAGAAAACGATTTAAGTCAAATTCAGAGATAAGAAGACTGGCAAAACGGTATGCAAAAAGAGAGGGGATTGAGTATGAGGAGGCTCTAAAAAAGTTTGTAGAGACAGAAGAGAAGTATGAGAAAGTAAAAAAAGAGAATAAGTTACCATATATTAATATGCAAAGTCTATCAAGCAATCAAGAGTTGAAAATTTTTATAGAAAAAATAGAGAGAGACAATCCAAAAGATGGGTTGTTTTCTACTTATGGGTTAAGTCACGAGAGTACAGTACCCTCTTTTTAACCAAAAAATACCAAAAAAATTAGCCCAAGATAAAAATGCCTATTTTTAGGGCTTTAAAAAAAGTCGTAAAAATAAAGGTATTTTTGGTTAAAATGCTTCTATATGCGAGAATTATTTGATTTGAAAATGATTTTTTGGTGTTTACTGCCGTGTAGGTGGTTTAGAAACTTGAACTTTTTAAGGATGAAACGCACCCAAAGTTTACTGCCGTGTAGGTGGTTTAGAAAATTTGTTCGTCTCCTCGTTATATGTTAGTGTTGTTTACTGCCGTGTAGGTGGTTTAGAAAACCACCATAGTTATCTATAAAATCACTTTCCCGTTTACTGCCGTGTAGGTGGTTTAGAAAATCAGCTTCATTTTTTGGGTCATTCCCACCACGTTTACTGCCGTGTAGGTGGTTTAGAAACATGTCATCATCTCCATCTAATTCAAGTATTGGTTTACTGCCGTGTAGGTGGTTTAGAAAATTGAAAAAAAAGGGAAAGTGCTTTCACTTATGTTTACTGCCGTGTAGGTGGTTTAGAAATACTGTTAGAGATTGTAGGGAAGAACAAGTATGTTTACTGCCGTGTAGGTGGTTTAGAAAAAAACCCCCTTTCTAATCCCATAACGGCTCAAGTTTACTGCCGTGTAGGTGGTTTAGAAAGTCAAAATTAACGTTTGCTATTTTTCTTGGAGGTTTACTGCCGTGTAGGTGGTTTAGAAATAATACTGGAACTAAAAGGCTCTGCCCCATGTGTTTACTGCCGTGTAGGTGGTTTAGAAAATCTGGACGTTGCCATCTACTGCCCTACCCTCGTTTACTGCCGTGTAGGTGGTTTAGAAATCCATACTGTAACCATTTTCAAATCTGTTTAAGTTTACTGCCGTGTAGGTGGTTTAGAAACTCTATCATTTTAGTAGCTGTAAAGTTTACAAGTTTACTGCCGTGTAGGTGGTTTAGAAATTTCAAAAAGGAGTAAATGCAATAGAAACATATGTTTACTGCCGTGTAGGTGGTTTAGAAATGTAATCATTTCAACCGTTTCGCCTGATGAAGGTTTACTGCCGTGTAGGTGGTTTAGAAAAAAGATGTAACTATTGCAAAGAGCATGATAGCGTTTACTGCCGTGTAGGTGGTTTAGAAACAGAGGTTGCAGCTATGCGTGTGCATGAGTCGGTTTACTGCCGTGTAGGTGGTTTAGAAATCATTATGACGTTTCACGATACTTTTTAATGTGTTTACTGCCGTGTAGGTGGTTTAGAAAAAACACCCCTCTCCGAGACTTGTTTTACCATTGTTTACTGCCGTGTAGGTGGTTTAGAAACATAAAAAACCTTTGTGAAGCCCTGCCCTCTTGTTTACTGCCGTGTAGGTGGTTTAGAAAAAACGTATTTTAACCATGCAAAATGGAGCGTTGTTTACTGCCGTGTAGGTGGTTTAGAAATGTTTAAAAAGCAAACAAGTAACGGAGATTTTGTTTACTGCCGTGTAGGTGGTTTAGAAATAAGCGTTGCTGGGTTCCCCACTTTGCAAAGGGTTTACTGCCGTGTAGGTGGTTTAGAAAATCGAATGCACCTATTAGCTTGTAACCTTTTTGTTTACTGCCGTGTAGGTGGTTTAGAAATACAGCCAAATACTCTTACATTGCTAACACTCGTTTACTGCCGTGTAGGTGGTTTAGAAAACCAGCGTAGTTACTATAGTTTTCCTTATTACGTTTACTGCCGTGTAGGTGGTTTAGAAAAAATGTCAATACTAAAATTAAATATTTAAAAAGTTTACTGCCGTGTAGGTGGTTTAGAAACGTAATATTGGTAATGCAAAGAGTACATAAACGTTTACTGCCGTGTAGGTGGTTTAGAAAGTTAAAACAAACGTATTGGGCATGTCTTAGGGGTTTACTGCCGTGTAGGTGGTTTAGAAATTTGCAGCCGTGATGATAGAAAAGGGTACACCGTTTACTGCCGTGTAGGTGGTTTAGAAAAAATACAGCAGTTTTGGAAGTGTTTTGGGTGTGTTTACTGCCGTGTAGGTGGTTTAGAAAAACGCAACAAACAAGAGCATAAGTCAAGTTATGTTTACTGCCGTGTAGGTGGTTTAGAAAAAAGTGCCAAAATTCCAGCTAAGGCTATAAAAGTTTACTGCCGTGTAGGTGGTTTAGAAATACTCTGAAAAAGAGTATATCATTAAATTTTCGTTTACTGCCGTGTAGGTGGTTTAGAAAATTCACAATATTTGTACATTCATTAGTACTATGTTTACTGCCGTGTAGGTGGTTTAGAAATTAGCAGTAGCGAATAAATCCATACCTTTTGTGTTTACTGCCGTGTAGGTGGTTTAGAAATTTAAGACCTCAACTACTTTACCTCTTTTATCGTTTACTGCCGTGTAGGTGGTTTAGAAATTTTAGAGTTGGCAAATGTTATTTCTCCTACTGTTTACTGCCGTGTAGGTGGTTTAGAAACAACGGTGGTACGTTTCTCTTCAGCTTTTATAGTTTACTGCCGTGTAGGTGGTTTAGAAATTGTTCATCTTTTCCAAAGCTATCACTAGGTTGTTTACTGCCGTGTAGGTGGTTTAGAAAAGTTGAGTACAACTTACAAGGTGACCACTCTAGTTTACTGCCGTGTAGGTGGTTTAGAAATCTACAAGACGAGATATGTTTGGAGATAAGGTGTTTACTGCCGTGTAGGTGGTTTAGAAATGTTACTGGTTTGGCTCATGAGGGTGTTTCTAGTTTACTGCCGTGTAGGTGGTTTAGAAAAGTAAGGTTAAAAGCTTCTGGTATACGTACTAGTTTACTGCCGTGTAGGTGGTTTAGAAAATGTAGGGCAATGGTATCAAACAGCGACATAAGTTTACTGCCGTGTAGGTGGTTTAGAAATTTATACTCTGCTTGGAGAGCCTTAAAGTCATGTTTACTGCCGTGTAGGTGGTTTAGAAATGCACCTGCTGTTGATGTAGAGCCGTATAAACGTTTACTGCCGTGTAGGTGGTTTAGAAAATCTTCTGTCCATCGTGTAGCACCTGCGAGTGGTTTACTGCCGTGTAGGTGGTTTAGAAAATCAGCGTTAAATTCTACTGATTTCATAAAGTGTTTACTGCCGTGTAGGTGGTTTAGAAAATATCAACCCCTAACCAACGTCTACGAGTGTCGTTTACTGCCGTGTAGGTGGTTTAGAAATCATAGCAACACTACAGCCTCTTTGGGTATGTGTTTACTGCCGTGTAGGTGGTTTAGAAATCTTGGAGTTGTGCTTTCAGAGCAGAGCAGTCGTTTACTGCCGTGTAGGTGGTTTAGAAACGAACGATGCCCCATAGAGTGTGCTTTTCCATGTTTACTGCCGTGTAGGTGGTTTAGAAATAAAGTTGCAGAGTCCAGCAGTAGTGAAGTGGGTTTACTGCCGTGTAGGTGGTTTAGAAAACCTGCCAAGTTTGGACGGGTTATCATCCCACGTTTACTGCCGTGTAGGTGGTTTAGAAATTTTAGACAAAAAGAAAAAACGATTAAAGGGTGTTTACTGCCGTGTAGGTGGTTTAGAAAAAGCAAAGTACATACCTACAAGCTCATCTTCTGTTTACTGCCGTGTAGGTGGTTTAGAAACAAATGATGAGATAAATACAGGCTATGACTCTGTTTACTGCCGTGTAGGTGGTTTAGAAACACAAATGACTCAGGGGCATAGCAAAAAAGTCGTTTACTGCCGTGTAGGTGGTTTAGAAAAAATACAGGAGTACGCACATCAACAAGCACCCGTTTACTGCCGTGTAGGTGGTTTAGAAAAAACGGAACATCGGTAATTACTGCATCAACTTGTTTACTGCCGTGTAGGTGGTTTAGAAATATTTTGGGTGATAAAATTGTCTCTAAGATAAGTTTACTGCCGTGTAGGTGGTTTAGAAAACCAGCAAAAGGGCGTAAACTCTTCCCATTCCGTTTACTGCCGTGTAGGTGGTTTAGAAAAAGAGACTCTTTTATGAGCTTAATATCATAATGTTTACTGCCGTGTAGGTGGTTTAGAAAATTAATTAATGGCTTTACTGAACTAATTTCAAGTTTACTGCCGTGTAGGTGGTTTAGAAAATCCACAAACTTCTACAAGGCGAACTATCAAGGTTTACTGCCGTGTAGGTGGTTTAGAAATATAGAGCGTGGGTCTATGTGCATGTAGTAGCGTTTACTGCCGTGTAGGTGGTTTAGAAACGATTCGCAAAGATGAGCAAGTACTTGTTCTCGTTTACTGCCGTGTAGGTGGTTTAGAAAATGATTTTACGGAAGAAACGCTCAAAGGACTTGGTTTACTGCCGTGTAGGTGGTTTAGAAAAATGCAGATATAAGCAATGCTTTTAAAATTTCGTTTACTGCCGTGTAGGTGGTTTAGAAACAAAGCTATAAAAACATTTTTAAGACCCCCTAGTTTACTGCCGTGTAGGTGGTTTAGAAATAGATGTTTGAGGCGTGGTTTTTCTTTGTCTAGTTTACTGCCGTGTAGGTGGTTTAGAAACCAGTTCATCTTCAAGCTTCATCATCTTCTCTAGTTTACTGCCGTGTAGGTGGTTTAGAAAAACATGCCTATACCTTTGTTAGTGTACGGAACGTTTACTGCCGTGTAGGTGGTTTAGAAAATAAAAATCAGATTATTTATGGTCGTGGAGCTGTTTACTGCCGTGTAGGTGGTTTAGAAAAAAAAAGTTACCCAAAAACAGCTTTTGACAGCGTTTACTGCCGTGTAGGTGGTTTAGAAAACCAGCATAGTTACTGTAATTCTCTTTAGTACGTTTACTGCCGTGTAGGTGGTTTAGAAACAATGCGAACTGCATCAGAGCGAACTTTATAGGTTTACTGCCGTGTAGGTGGTTTAGAAAAGAGAGCCAAGTTGATTGATAAAGCAAAGTTTGTTTACTGCCGTGTAGGTGGTTTAGAAAGTGTACTTTATAAGACACTAACACAAAAAATCAAGACCTCCAAAATAAAGTATCTCAAATCAAGTCTCATTTAGCTATCGCATTAAGTCTAGATAATATAATACACCCAAACTGCTAGTTGAAAGGAAAAAAATAGCAGAGTTCCATAAAAGCTGTGAGAGGCAGATTATGGAACAAAGAATGATAACAATATACTGCTTAATAGAAGAGTTTTTCTAAAAGGCGTAATGAGAAAAGAAGAGCATAAATTAGCAGAGATAAGTGACAGTGAAGTATTATTTTTAGGGTATTTGGCAATGGCTGATTTTAATGGGAATTATACAAAAGCACATTATTATGGAATGGGTATGAAATTAGTGAATGAAGTCGAGTATTCAAGATTTACAAGAAGAATAAATCAGTTAGAGGAAGAGATAGAAGAGCTATTTGTCTTTTTAAGTGAACTGTTTAAAAAATTAAATGGTTCACAAATCTATTCAGTGGACTCTTTTCCTGTAGAGATATGTCAAATTCAAAGAGAGAAAAGGTCAAGACTTTGGAGAGATGTTTCACTTAAAGGGTATAACGCATCCAAGAAAAAATACTTTTATGGATTTAAAGTTCATATGGTAGTTACTACAAATCAAGAACCTGTTTCATGTTATATTTCAGAGGGTTCAATGCACGATACTACAGCTTCTTATAAATTTATTCCAACACTTCCTAAAAATTCTATTGTAATTGGAGACAAAGGCTATATTTCGGGAAAACTAGAAAAGTTTTTAGCTCAATTTGGGATTGAACTTTCTGCATTTAAACGTAAAAATATGGAGCAAGACCCAAATCATAAAAGCAAACGAAAAATTAGAAAAGGAGTTGAGACAGCTTTCTCTGTTATTACTGCTAAATTTGGTAAAGTCATCAGAGCTACTTCTATTCGTGGATTTCTTGTTAAGCTAAAATTATTCATTTTAGCTTACTCTATTGATAAGTTTTTAAAGCTTTCTTCAACTCATCAAAAATTGGCTTTTAACTAGCAGTTTGGGTTTAATTATATAAAATCTATTTATTTTAAATTTAACTCAAATTAACTAAATACTGAATTCCAAGCCCATTTAACAACAGCTACCGTTATTAAAAGTCCTATTAAGCTACTTATTAAAGCTCCCATGTTATGACTCCTTTATAATTTATATTTACAGAAAAATTATAACAAAATATATTAAATATCAAACTTAAATTATATTAAATTATTAATATTATTTTAAGTTTTATAATATAATTTTCTATCTTTTCTTTAGCAGTTTGGGTTATAATACATATTATTGAAGTGAGGATTAAAATGAAAGTTGGTTATGCAAGAGTCAGCATAACAGGCTATAGAAGCTATGGAATTACTGAAAAGAGGTGTGATAATCTACCTCAAATTTAATATAATATAATACAATATATTATATCTAAACTTAAAAAAACTAGAGAAGTCAAAAAGATATATTTATTAATGATTTTTATAAGAAATATTAATTCATACATGATATACTTTATCACTTTTTTAAAAGTATCAAAATTAATAAGGATTAACTATGGCTGTAAGTTTAAGTAAAGGTGGAAGAGTTTCATTAAGTAAAGAAGCTCCAGGATTAAAAAATATCAAAGTGGGTTTAGGTTGGGATGCAAATGCAACAGATACAGGTGCTCAATTTGATTTAGATGCATCACTTTTTTTGGTGGGTAAAGATGGTAAAGTTTTAAGTGATGCTCACTTTATTTTTTACAATAATACTACTTCTCCTGATGGTGCAGTTGTTCATCAAGGTGATAATAGAACAGGTGAGGGTGATGGTGATGATGAAGCTATTGAAATTGATTTATCAAAAATAGCAGCTGACGTAGATAAAATTATTTTTACAGTAACTATTGATGAAGCAGATAGCAGAGGTCAAAATTTTGGACAAGTGAACAATTCATTTATTAGAATTTTGAATCAAGAAGGTGAAGTAGAAATTACTAAATATGAGCTTGATGAAGATTATTCAAGTGAAACAGCGATTAATTTTGGTGAGCTTTACCGTAAAGATGATAGTTGGAATTTCAAAGCAGTTGGTGCAGGATTCAATGAAGGACTTGCAGGATTCTGTAAAACTTATGGAGTAAGTGTATAATGGCAATTGATTTAGCAAAAGGTCAAAAGATAAACCTTAAAAAAGAAAATGGAAGTGATCTAACCTCTTTTTGTATTGGTGCAAACTGGGGTGCTATAGAAACAAAAGGTTTTTTTGGTGGTCCGAAGAAAGAGGCTGTAGATTTGGATTTATCGGTAGGTACTTTTGATAGTAATAAAAATTTAGTAGATGTTATTTATTTTGGTAACTTAAATAGTGCAGGAGTTGTTCACTCTGGAGATGATACAGTAGGTGATGTTGATGGAGATGATGGATTAGATAATGAAGTTATTCAAATCAATTTGCCTCAAATTCCTGCTAATATTGATAATGTTGTTTTTGTACTTAACTCATATCAAGGTCAAGATTTTGCTACGATTCCTTTTGCATCAATTAGACTTTATGAAGGTACACCTGATCGTGTAAATAATATTGTAGCAACATATAATGTATCAGGTGATGCTCAATTTGCTGGTTATGTTTCAATGATTTTGGGTAAACTTTATAGAAGAAATGGTGAGTGGAAATTTGCTGCAATTGGCGAGCCAACAAGAGATGGAAAGTTAGAACAAACACTACAGACTGTACAAGCAAAATATTTATAATAAGTATAAAAAAGATGAAGATACTCTTCATCTTTTTACTGTAAATTTGGGAATATCAAAATAACATATTTGAGATTCTCAAGCATATATTAAATAAAGGAAAGAAACATGGCAGATTTTTTCAATAGGATAAATACAAAAAAATCCCCTAAAAAGCTATCAACTATTAATTTATCTAAAAAAGGAGATAGTCATTCTATTAATTTAAAAAAGAAAAATGAAATACTCTCGTTTAATCTAAATTGGAATAGTAAAATAGATAATACAACTTCAAATAATCTATTTGAAAAGGTAAAAAATAAATTATCTTCTAGTGATTTAGATTTAGATTTAGGATGTATGTATCGTTTAAAAAACGGTAGACAAGGTGTTGTTCAAGCCTTAGGGGACAGCTTTGGCTCTTTAACAAAATCTCCTTACATCTTACTTGACGGTGATGATAGAAGTGGAAATAATCAAGAAGGAGAAACTTTAAGATTTTCAAAGATAGAAGAATTAGATTTAGCAATAGTCTTTGCTTTTATTTATGAAGGTGCACCTAATTGGAAAGAAGCTAATGGTATTGCAAGCATTAAACAAGAAAATGAATCTGACATTATTATTAAATTAAATGATGATTCTTCTAAAACGATGGTTGGAATAGCAGTTTTATTGAATGAAAACAATAATTTAAAGATAGAGAAATTAGAAAAATATTATTCAGGACATAAGAATTTAGATAAAGATTTTGGTTTTGGATTTAATTGGACTTCAGGCAGTAAATAAAAAAGGATAAGATATGTTAGATTGGAATAAAATAAAAAACAGAACAAGTGAACTTTTTGGTGAAGCAGGTAGAAAGCTTAGACAATATACACCAGAGAGCTTTTCTAAAGAAAAAAAATTTGTTAATGCATTAGTGCTAAGTATGGCACTTATGACGATGGCAGATAAAAAAGCTGAGACGGAAGAGATTATTGCATCAATTGATTTAATTAATGATATTGATGAAATTAATGATTTAAATCTTACTACCGAGGCAATAGAACTTTATGAGTTTCATATAGAAGAGATGTCAAAAGCTATTGAGAGTAAAACAAAATGGATATTGATGGAAGCAAAATTACTCTCTGAATTAGGGAAAATGAAGGACTATCCAGAGTATCCACCAATGATAGAAGCACTTATTGCTCATATTGCACAAAGTGATGGAAACTTAGACCCATTAGAAGTAGAAATGCAAAATAAAATTTTAAATGCGATTAAGTCGTAAAAGATTAGATAGTAAAGCATGGGTATTATTCTAAAAACAGGTGTATTGAAAGTTGAACAAAACCAAATATTAGAGCGTTTAACAGGTTATAGTTCTCGTATAAATAAAAAAAGAGGTTTTTTCTTTGTAAGTAAAGTTATAGGTAAACATATTCCATGTAAACCTTCACTTATGAGAACTATACATAAAGAGTTGGCAGACTTAATTCCTAAAAGTAGAGGAAAAACCCTTTTTATAGGTTTTGCAGAAGCAGCTACAGGTTTAGGGCAAGGGGTTTATGAAGCTTTAAATCTCGACAATAGTTTTTATATGCACTCTTCAAGGTTTAAAACTTCTCATAAGGTTTTATTGTCTTTTCAAGAAGAACATTCTCATGCTCCTAGTCATGTTTTTTATGCTCCTAAAGATAAAGAGCTACAATGCTTATTGAATGAGATTACAAGAGTTATACTTATAGATGATGAAGTAACTACTGGAAATACAGCTAATAATTTAATTATGACATTACAAAAAGTACTTCCGCAAGTTAAAGAGTATGCACTTGTAAGTATTTTAGATTGGACAACAAAAAAATACTCAAATTTTGAAATATATTCTCTGTATAAAGGGAACTTTAGTTTTGAGGAAAATCATGAAGAGTTAGCCACTAATATAAAATCAGAAGCCAAAGATGCTTCATCTCTGGAAGGTATTATTCCATATAATTTTGCAAGATATGCAACAAAAAAACTAGATATAGATATTAAAAAGTATCTAAATATAGAGGATTTAAAATCAAAAAAAGTTTTGGTTTTAGGTACTGCAGAATTTATGTATGTTCCTTATCTCTTGGCACAATATTTAGAAGATTCTGGTATTGAAACCTATTTTCAAGCCACAACAAGAAGCCCTATTAATATTGATGGGATTATCACTTCTAAAATTTCTTTTAAAGATAATTATTTTGAAAATATTGATAACTTTTTATATAATGTGATAGATAGAGAGTATGATAAAGTGATAATATGTTATGAGACTACGACACTACCCAAAAACTTTGACCTTAAGGAGAAGTTAGCAAGTAAATTTGATACTCAGGAGGTTTTTTTTGATATTTAATGGAAGTTATTTAGAAGATGATGTAGAATTTTTACTTAAAGTCATAGATATTGATTTTACATCAATAGAGAAAAAAGAGAAGTTAATACAATCAGGTAAATCTCATTATTCTGAAATGATTAATCAAGAATATGAGCCAACAGAAGAGTATTTAAAAACATTTTATGAGGTTTATGATTTAAATAAACTACGTTTTGCAAAAGATATTTTATCTCTTGCCTACTATTTAAACCAAAAAGATAATATCGTTTTGGTTTCTTTGGTTCGTGCAGGAACACCTATTGGAGTCTTACTAAAAAGAGTGTTAAAAGAAGTTTTTAAACGCGAAGTAAAGCACTATTCTATCTCTATTATCAGAGATAGAGAGATAGATAATATCGCCTTATTGCATATTATAAAAGCTTATCCTCAATCTGAAATAATTTTTCTTGATGGCTGGACAGGGAAAGGTGTAATTAACCGTGAACTTAAAAAATTTATTGCAGAGTTCAATAATAATTATAGTCAAAAGATAAGCAACAAACTTTATGTTGTTTCAGATATAGCAGGTGTGGCAGACTTTAGTGTTACACATGATGATTATCTTATTCCCTCTTCAGCTCTAAATTCTACTATATCAGGATTAGTTAGTAGAAGTATTTTAAATGATAAATATATTCAAAAAGGTGATTTTCATGGTTGTAAATATTATATTAATTATAAAAAAAGTGATATGAGTTTATGGTTTATAGAAAATATCTTGAACATAATTAGAGACCTAAAACCTAATAAAAAAGCTTTGCGTAAAAAAGATATACAGTTACAACAAAATATAGAAGCTTATATTGCAAACATCATGCAAAAATATAGTGTAAGTAATATTAATCATATTAAACCAGGTATTGGCGAAAGTACACGTGTGCTTTTAAGACGTGTTCCCTATATTATCTTAGTCAAAGATTTAAGTTGTGAAGATATAGGACATCTTTTACATCTTGCCAAGGAGAAACAGGTTAAAATTGTAGAAGATAAAACACTTCCTTACACAGCACTAGCCATTATTAAAAAGCTACAAAAGGACTAAAATGCCAAAAAGAATATTTTTTTTTAGTGATATAGATGATACATTAATTCAAACCAAAAGAAAAACTGATTTTAATAAAAATACTATTGTTGCATCTTACACAAAAGAGGGTGAAGAAAATTCTTTTTTTTATGAGGGTACAAAACTTTTAGTAGATACAATTATAGACTCAGGAATAACCTTTATACCTACTACTGCTAGAAACTTAGCGTCATATCAAAGAACTGTTTTTTATAAAAATCTCAAGATTAAATATATTATTTTAAATTTTGGAGGGCTTATACTTTTAGACAATCAAGAAGACAAAGTATGGACAAAGGTTATGAATGACTCTTATAAAAAAATTACACCATTAACCAAACTCTATAAAAATGTATTGCAATATTTTAAGGATAATGATTTAAAGCTTCAAGTAAAAATCATAGATAGTTATTATATTAGTATCTATAATAAATTTAATTTAGATGATCAAGAGATGATAAAAAGAATAAGAGAAAATTTAATGGATTTTTTAGATATAGAAAAAGATTTTTATCTATATGAAAATGGTAACTCTTTTGCTATTTTGCCTCATTTTCTTAATAAAAAATTTGCTGTAAAGTATTTGATAAATAGATATAAACCAATTTTGACTTTAGGTGCAGGAGATAATATTAGTGATTTAGATTTTATGAACTTAACAGATTTTAAAATAGTACCTAAAGAAAATGGAAGTAAATATTTAGTCAATATAGGATAGAATTTACTAGAAATAAAGGGGTAAAACCCCTTGAAAAGAATTTAAGGTTAATATTGATACAAATTATAAATAAATTTTATTGTTTTTTTAAACTTTTAAATAAAAATAATTATTGTGTAAATTATAATTATAAAACATTTCAAGATATACCTTTCTCGTTATTAAAAAAGAAAGGTATAAAGTATATCATCAGTGATATAGACCAAACAATTGTTTCCCAAAGCAATAATTTTTTATCAAAATCTATGCAAAAAAAGATAGAAGAGGTTCAATCTATTTTTGGAAAAGATTCTTTTTGCTTACTAACAAATGAGCCATCTGATAAAAGAACAAAGTATTTTAATCTTTTTGGTATTGATGTTATAGATTCAAAAAAAGATAAAAAACCTTGCATAAATACTTTCTTGAATGCTTCTAATTATTTCGGAGAAAAGATTAAGTTAGATACTATTTGTTTTATAGGAGATAGAGTGTTTACAGATATAATCGGAGCTAATAATGTAGGAATGATGACTATTAGAGTTGATGTTTTAGATACTAAATCAGATACCTTTGTAACCTCTATCTTAAGACGGATAGAGAAGATATATATCGAAAGTTGTTTATCTCAAACTAACTGAACAAGTAATAAGCGAGCAGAATGATTGTATTTAACCAATAGTTTTAGCCCATCTTTTAGTTCAACAGTATCACCTATTGCAATCTTCTTTTTCTCTTCTGCTTCGGTAGCATCAAAAAGTTGGGTTAACTTTTCATTGACAAATAGCCAATGATTATCATGAAAAATACAATAACCAACACGACTACTATCTTTAGGGGCTAGCCGTTCATTTGGAGTAATATTTCTATCAACATGCCAAGGAAAAATAGATTGATTTTTATAAATCATCAAACGATGGTCATCTGGTATAAATCGTCCCTCTCCTCTCTCAGAATATAGATTAATAACAGGAAGTTGACCCTTATAAGGAGTGTCACAAAAAGGACAAATAGGTTTTTTACTATTGTCAAAAACATACCATTGAGATAAACATTCCTTATTTGAACAAGGTTGAATTAAATCAATCGTTTTAATTAAGGCTTGTTCCCAATCATTGGCTGTTGGGCGTTTTTGAGGATGATGTAAACCATCAACAAATGCCTCTTTAAAAAGCTTAGAGAGATAAGGACCTGCTACGGTATAGGGTAGTTTTCTAGTGTCTAACCAAAATTTATCGGCTGGTCTTGCTAAAGAGGGGTTTGTGGTGTTTGAGTTATCTAATGGATGTTCAATAAAAAGAGCTTTCTCACCCATAATAAGCAGTTCATCTCTCTCTGGGTCGTCCATATCGTGAATCTTTTTACCTCTTAAAGGGTGTCTTAAAAAGAGATATTGGTAAATCAGCACAGCTAAAGCATGTCGGTCTGTAAGTCTGCTTGGTAAAACTTTTTTTTCATCTTCTTTAGATAAATGAGTAGTAGCAACAACTTCAGGGGCAATAAAATCAGGTGTTCCAACAACATCTGGATAAAATTTATCAGGAACAACCAAACCATCAACATCAATCACACATGCATTTCCTGAAGAGGGCGAAATAAGCACATTTTTATAAGATAAATCAGAGTGTGCCAATCCTGCCGCATGCATTCTTCGTACAGCACGAGAAACAAGTAGACCAATACGAAGATAATTTTTCCAATCACCCCACTCTCTTTTGTCAAGACGGCTAAATCTATTGGTGGGAGAGGAAAACCATTTACCCTCTTTCTCTCTATTTTTAATAGCAAGAAAATCATTATTGATTGATCCATGTTCAAAAAAATATTGTTGATGATATTTAGGAAGAACTACACCATGCAACTTTCCATCAAAAACAATATCTGTTGGCCAACAAAATAGGTTATTCCAATAATTACCATTTTTCTCTTCAAAAATACCTTTATGATAGGCTCCCGTAATCATCTTTAATCGCTCTAAAGCATTTTGTTCTAAAGGATCACGATAAAATGCAACAACATGCTTTTTATCAGTAGTAAAATAAACATCTTTCATTGTTCCTGAACCAATAATCTCATCATAATAAGAGATAGTATCACCTGCAAATGTTTGAACTGTTTTAATATTACTGGACATCAGACTCTTCTTTAGACGGTATTGGTGTAGGGTTATAAGGTAAGAGTAAAGTTAATGTTCTATCATCATGATTTCCAATAGACCAAAAATCTAACCACTCCAAAAGTTTTCTCTCAGCTACACTTATCTCTTCCTCTTCTACAAGGGAAGACAATTCACTCCATAACGTATCCCATTTTTCAACTTTACTTAAATCATCATCTATCTGAAAATAGGGGTCTGATATGCCATCTGTTACCAATATAATTGCTGTAAAATCTTCTATAAAATTTATTGAGATTCGTTGACTTAGTGATTCCTTATTTTGAAAAATATCATTCGATAAGAATCGTGTTTGACCTGCAAATTCACCACCATCTGGTTCACCTAATATCTTTATGGTTGTGTTTTTATTATAAATAGCAATTGCTCCATCTCCAATCCAAAAAGAGATAATAAGATGCCCCTCTTCTACCTTTTTATGTGCTGTTAAAAGGAGGGTTGTCGAAAACTCTTTTACTGCTTCTTTTGTCTCTTCTGATTCACCATAAATAGCTTTTAGTGCATGATAGGCTGAACTGTTCATAATCTCTTCAACTTTTTCTCGAAGTTTCTCTTCTAACTCTGATGAAGAGCTTTTACTATTGTTTAAGACAGTATTAACCAATTCATCACCTCGTTTGGAGGATAAAAGTTCTATTAAAGTATCGGTTGCTGTTTGGGTGGCAATGCGTGACCCCTCTCGCGAAAGAGAACAACTCCCTGCACCATCAGCAACACATAAAATAGACCACCCCGAAGGCGTAGAAACAATACGTCCATCATCATCTCTAAAGGTTCCATTATGTGCATGTGAACGACCTCGTTTAGAGGCAAATAAGAGCCTTACATTATCTTCTGTTATTAAAGAATCAGAGGCTTCATGAGTTTTATGATAAGGCATTGCTCCATCGGGTTCAATATTTTTCCATAAAGAGCGTGGGTCAGGAATAACCGTTAATCTAAAGTTACTCTCTATTTTTCGTTCATAAGCAGTAGTAGAGTTAAATGTTCCAGAAGCGAATAACTTAAAATCTCCTGTAGTTGTAGCTTTACCAACAAGTTTTTGTTCTTCTCTATCCCAACGAATACCATCAATCTTCTCTAGCCCCTCTATTTTTTCAAAATAGAAAGAGTCCTCTTCTTCTTTTTTAAAATCAAGAACTTCTATATCATGTTCAACTTCTTGACCTACAATCAGATTGTTTATTTTAACTTTAACCTCTATAGGTTGAAGGATTTCTTTACTCATATCATGCAACTTTGTATTAAATTTTTTAAAAATAGACGTAAGTTCCTCTTTTAACTCCTCTTTTAAGCTACTGCTATTAAAGAGTGTACTTTTCTTCACACCTATCTCTTCAGTAAACTTTTCTATAGAGCTTTCAATATACTCACTATAGTCAATCATTAACCTTTTCCTCGTTGAATACTAAAGTCTTCATCTGTAAATATAAAGTTGTTTTTTTTATTACACCAAGGGCAAATAGCTACACTCTCACCACTTATACACATGTTTTTTTTGCAAAATCCACATGAAGCCAAGGCAGAGGTATTGGCACAATAGGGACAACTTGGAAAACCATCCAATTGAGAAATATTAATTTCATGATTACTCTCTTTGGTTGACCATTCAAAATACTCATCGGTAATAGGGTAACATCCATTAAGTTTATAGTTTCTACCTGTAACATATTTTTGAAGAACCAACTCGGTAATGGCTTTCTCATACTTTATTAAATAGGGTTGTTTATTCCCTTGACAACGTCCTGTTAGCACAACGGTATTATTGTCAATATTTGGGGTATCATTGGAAGACTTTTCATCAGAAATTTCTTTGAGTATTGTTCCCATTTTCTGTAGGTCAATACCTGTTTTGTCTCCTCTATTCTGTTCTATTGCTTGGCTATGGCTCTGGACAGAGGCACTTATCCAATCAAAAAAACGTTTAAAGTCATCATCATTACTTCCCTCATAAAGTAAAACATGTGGCGTAAGTTGCTTTAAAATAGAGACATTGGCATAATCACCCAAGGTGATAGCCACCATGGTTGCTTTAGACGCATAGTTTTCTTTCCACTCTCTAACTGCTTCGTTTGTATTGTCAGTAGGTTTTCCATCAGTAATTAAAAAGACCAAAGGTTTCCAGTCTCGCTGTTGTGTTGAGCTTTTTAAAACTACTTTTTCATCAATCTCTCTCATTAGGGTTATAAGTCCTAAACCCAATGATGTACCTCCTCCAATAGGTAATTTAGGAGGATAAAAAGAGATAATATCGGTAAGAGGAGAGAGTACTTTAGCCTTTCCTGCAAAAGCAATAATTGAAATATAGGCTGTTTCTAAAGCACTTGGGTCTTGCCGTAAAGAGGTAATGATTCGTTTCATACCCTCTTCTACTGCATTAAGAGGTTGTCCGACCATAGATTCTGAAACATCCAATAAAAAAAATATAGGTAATCTTCTCATATCTATATCACTATATTTATTTCAGCTGGAGGAGGAGGAAGTTTATTTGCACCACCTACTTCTAATCCACCACTTCTACTTCCTGCTGTAATAGAGTCTGAAACCCATTTAAAAAATGCAGAGAAAGAGCTGGAATCATTAGATTCTAAAGAGACAACAGGATCTGCAAACTTTAAGAGTTCTTCTTTTTTTGCTTTTGGTCCTGCAACACAACCAATAATAGATGCAAAGTTTAGTTGCTTTATTTCTTGTGCTTTTTCATTAAAGAGTTGTAAATCAGAAGGTTTCCCATCAGTCATTACAAAAAGCATGGGCGAGAAATCTCCTTTACTACTTTTACTTTTTCTATTGATGTCTGTATGATAACGAGCTATAAGATACTCCAATGCCTCACCTAAATGTGTTGGGCCAGAAATAGGAGGGACAATGTCGTCTAGTTGTACATCTTCTACTGCTGTTAGAGGTAAAATTTCTTTAACATCACGATCAAAAGTAATAACAGAGAGCATGACTGTTTCTAAAGCATAGGGATCCTGCCGTAAAGCACTTAATAAGGCTCTAAGCCCTTCATTTACTGAAATAATAGGTTCTCCATTCATGGAACCACTTGAATCAATTAAAAGATAAACGGGTAATTTTCGATTCATATTCTGCCTTTTAATGTTTTGTTAAATCAATAATATTAATTTCTTTTGGTGGTGGTGGAAGTTCTCCAAATGCGTCAATCTCTTTACCTTGCTCAACTTTTTGACTTCCCACAGAGATACTTGCTGATACCCACTTAAAAAAGGAGGATATGGATTCAGTGTTTGCTTCATCTAAAGTTACTACCAATGGGGTTATTTTTTCTAAATACTCTATCTTAGCCCCAGAACCTGCAGCACAGGCAACAAATGTACCTATTTTAATACTTTTTAGTTCATTAATACCTTTTTGTAGATTATCAGTAGGAATTCCATCTGTCAGTAAAAAGACCATTGGTTTCCAATCTCTACGCCCTTCAACTAATACCTCATTTTTAATGCACTCAACCAATAGAGAGAGTGCTTCACCCATAGATGTTGCTCCACTAACCTCTAATGTTGGCATTTGAAATGATGTTAAATCTTTTAGTGTTTCTAGTTGTTTTGCTTTTGAATTAAATTCAATAACAGAAAGATAAGCTGTTTCTAAAGCTTGTGGGTCTTGCCTTAACGCTTTGACTAAAGTATCCAATCCATTTTGAACAGCCTTTAAAGGCTCTCCTGTCATAGAAAAAGATGTATCAACTAAAATATAAATGGGTAATCTTCTATGCATTGTTTTCCTTTTTAGTTTCTTCTGTATTCTCTAAAATAGAGTGTATCAGTGCCACTGCAATAAAAGTAATTCCTATTGTTCCCACAAGAACTTCATTTACATTAGTAAATATTTTAATAAACATAATAATAGATAGTGCTAAAATAGCATAGTATGCTCCGTGTTCAAGATACCTATATTCTGTTAGAGTCTTTTTAGCAACAAAATATAATGTTAAACTTCTTATAAACATAGCTCCGATTCCTAAACCTATCATTATAATAAATATATCACTACTTAAAGCAAATGCACCAATAACGCCATCAAAACTAAATGATGCATCTAATATCTCTAGATATAAAAGTCCCATCATACCACTTCTAACTCCATCAGTATTGAGTAAATCATCAAGTGAGACAATAATAGCATGAAGGAAAACTCCAGAAAAATAAGCCATTGCAATAGTAGAACTATCGGTGACTGAAGTTAACACTAATCCTAAGGCAATAGCAATTAAAATTTTTATACTATCGACCTTTCCAAATTTATCAATTGCTTTACTATCTTCAATAAATTTCACCCATTTTTCTTCTCTCTCTTCATCAAAAAGAAAATCTAAAAAAACCATCAATAGAAAAGAACCACCAAAAGCATATATAAGTTGATGAACAGACTCTAGTGTTGTTTTGTATTTTTCAGGTTCATTTATCGCAAGCATAAATGTTTCAAAAATACCTAAGCTACTTGCAATAGCAACTATAATAATAGGAAATACAAATCTCATTCCAAAAACAGCAATCGGTATACCATAGGTTATAAATCTTTTTTGCCACTTTGGTTCCATCGTCTCCAAAATTTTTGCATTTACAACTGCATTATCAAAAGAGAGAGACACTTCCAATATAGCTAAAAGAGCTGTAATGTATAAAGCATAAAAACCACCTATGTAGAAAGCCAATATCAAACCAATAATAGTAACAATTAATGAACCTTTAAAATATTGCATCTATTAACCTACAAACTTATCAACAAAACCTTGAAGCCCTGCATTAAATCCTGCTCCAACTGCCTTAAATCTCCATGAACCACTTTTCTTATAAAGTCGTCCAAACTCAATGGCTGTTTCTGTTGAGAAATCTTCTTCTAGGTCATATTGTGCAATTTCGTGATTAGTTGCTAGGTCATATAAACGAATGTAAGCATTTCGTACTTGTCCAAAATTCTGATTTCTAACATCTGCATCATGAACGGTCACCACAAAAACCAACTCTTCAACACGTTCTTCTATTTTGTCTAAATCAACATTAATGGTCTCATCATCACCATCACCATCACCAGTTAAATTGTCTCCTGTATGTTCAACTGAACCATCAGGTGAAGTTAAATTATTATAAAAAATAAAATGATTATCTGTAGGAATTTTTTCATTAGATGCAAGCATAAAAACAGATGCATCCAAATCGAACTCTGCTCCTGTATCACTATCATTCTCATCCCAACCCAATCCAAATCCTACATTTTTTAAGCTTGGTGCTTCTTTTCCAAGGTCTATTCTTCCACCTTTATTTAAACTAATTGCCATTATTGTCTCCTATAAAAATTTATTTTGTACTGTATCTTTTAATTAATACAGAAGATTATACATGATTAAAATTAAGTTTATTATGAAAAATAATTTAAATTATTTTTTTAGTTTTATAAGTATATAAAAAATAAATAATAATAAACTAGGATAATTATATTTTATTAAAATAAAATACTATCTTGAAAATAATTAACTAAATGTAACTATTCAATTATACTATAACTTCATAATGTTATAAAGTATGGTAAGAGTTCTTACTTAAAATAGAGAATTAAGAGCAATGAGATTAGTATTTCACCCTGATTTCTTTTGTTATTATGTGTAAATCTTGTATGGAAACCCATTATTTCGAAATCTTTGTTGGAAATATGCATGGTTCATGTAGTGTAATTAATTGTCTATATTTAACACTTTATACTTGAGTTAACATAACACGCCATTCTGTGGAGTCAATTTTCCTTTAAAAATTGACAATCAGCTCATAATATGATAGGATTAACTCAATTAATCGGCTCATCAGTATGAGTTTTACTAAAGGCAAAGTATGGAAACTATAAAAAAATGGATTTGGCAACATGATGAATATCCAAAATTTAACTATGGAAATTCTGCTCTTAGTTCTATACTCTCAAAAGTTTCTCGTAACACAGGTAGATTAGAAGGTGCAATATCTGGACTTAATGATAAAAAGATTAACTCATTTTTGATAGATGCTTCCATTGATGAAATTTTACAATCTTCAGAAATTGAGGGGGAGATTCTAAGTCGTGATAGTGTTCGCTCTTCAGTAAGAAAAAAGCTTGATGAGAGTTTTGATTATGTTAATGATAGCTCTACGCACCATACAGATGGGCTTGTGACACTACTTCTTGATAGTAGTTATAATCATGAACCACTTACAGAGGAGCGTCTACATGGTTGGCACAGTATACTCTTTCCTATAGGTTATAGTGATGGGTATAAAATTGATGTTGCTACCTATCGTTCTGATGAGATGAGTGTTGTGTCAAATAAGGGTTATAGAGAGACTGTTCACTATGTAGCACCTCCATATGAGCAACTTAGGCAGGAGATGAATAGCTTTTTAGAGTATGTTAACAGTAGTAAAGATGACCCCTACATAAAGAGTGCTATTGCTCATATTTGGTTTGTATCAATTCACCCTTATGATGATGGTAATGGACGAATTGCTAGAGCAATAGTAAACTATATCCTCTCCAAAGAGCTTGGACTTGACCATAAATACTATTCACTCTCAACGGCAATTAGAAAAGATAAAAAAGGCTACTACGATACTTTAGAAAAGTCACAAAATCTTTTTTATAATCGAGAGTTTGATTTTACCAAATGGATAGTATGGCATACTAATATTATTAACAGTGCTATAGAAAACTCACTTGAGCAGATAAAAATTATTACTCAAAAAACGAAGTTTTGGGACAAGGCAAGAGAGTACCCTCTAAACAAGAGACAGTTAAAGGTACTCAATAAGCTACTTGATAAAGGTATTGAAAACTTTGAAGGTGGATTAAGCACTAAAAAGTATGCAAATATGGTGAGTACCTCTATTGCTACTGCAAAGAGAGACATTACTGGGTTAGTCGATTATGGACTTATTGAACAGGTAGAGGGTAGTGCTGGGCGTAATGTACGGTATGCAATAGCCATTGATTAATATAAAATACGATGAAATAATAAATCATTAGAAGCAGAATAGTTATTTGGCACAAAGCGAAAAATTTATTTATTTTTCTCGGAATTTTAGTTATTTATTCGGGACTTGTTTAATAAATAGATGGTTTATCGGAATTTTTGTTATTTTTATTAGGGTATTTTAAAGATGGCTAACATAATCAAATTTCTGGTAAAAAATTATCACTCTTTTTCTTCTCCTCTTTTCAAGAAAACAGGGAGCCTAAATATTATAAAATACTTATAAATGCGAATAATTGCCGAAGTTTGATATTTTTTGCCGAAGTTGGTTTAATATAATAAATTCCGATTTGACTCCGAGTTTTTGAAGTATTTTTTAATGTATTTAGGGAGTAAATTATATTATAGGGAGTATAGTATTGTTTTACTCTCTAAAGTCATTTTGTGTAGGAGTTTTGAATGTATATAACGCTATCTTTTATTCTTTAAAAGAGTGGGTATTTTATGGTTGTCTTTTGTATAGGTTTTCTTTTCTTCTTCTGATAATATAGGGTTGTTAGTATGATTACTGTACCTATGGTTATTGTGTTTTCCATTATTTCTCCTTGTGGTTTAATATTATAATTATAGTGATTGTTTTTTTAATTACTTTGAATTATTTCATATTGTCATACTTTTGAAAGAGAGTGCAATTTCAAAGGAGGTTTCTATCAAGGGAGTAATGTGTTAGTTTTGCACTTTTTTATGAGGTTATTCAAAGGAGTGTTTTATTCTCATCTCTTTCATGGTTTTATTATAGGGGGTTTTTATCAATGGTTGGATAATGCTTTATAAATGCTCTATTAATGAGATGGGTGTGTGGGGCTTACCCAAGGGTCGGGCTTGAACCTTTCCACTACGTTCCAAGGCGAGTACATGGTACGTCGCACTGCGTGTTCTAATCCCTAAGCCATTGAACAATCTATTGAAAAGAGACCGTAGAACAAGGCTTTCCTTTTTTTATCCACGTTGTTCCTAAAAAAATGAAACCCCCATTCCACTACTGATAAAATATTGACCTCCTCTTTATCTTTGCCCCAATTTTTATAAGAGAGTATTTCGCTGTTCGCTGCATACCCACTCATAAAAGGTCAAAGAGAAAGAGGAGCCAAATATTTTCTAAGTTCTTTTTCAATAGCTTATTCAATTCATTTGGAAAATCTACACTATCGTTCCGATTCTTTTATTTCTTTTTATTTTCTTCTCAAGGTAAAGAGAGTTTTGTCACTCTGGCTGTTCTCATCCACTCACGCTTCGTTAGCCCATATTCCTCACTTCATTCTAGCTAAAACCACTGCGTTAATACTGACTTTGGAATAAAAAGTATTTTATTCCAAACTAAGTATTTTTTATCTCTTCTTCATTCGTCAATAGGGATAACGAAGCGTGATTGGACGAGAAAATCTTGAATATGAGGCAAAAGTCTCTCCACCTTGGAAAATAAAAAAGAGGTAGGGGATTCAAAACGCTCATAAACAAGAAAATTTAAAAAAAGAGTGAAAAGGATTTAAAAATGGATTATAAAATATATGATAAGAAGCAACTGCTTAATGAGTCAATTAATAAAAGAAGTGATGGTTTAGTATTCACCCTCTTCTTTAAAATTAATCATCTTAGCTTTGGGGTGGTGTATGAACCTCACTACTTTAAACGTACTGGTTTAGTACATTTTAGTTTTTATGCTCTAAGTAATGGATTTGAGGGATTTACTGCAACAGGTTATCGTTCAGTTTTTGTCAATGGTACTCAAAGTGTATCTTCGTATCAAGAGATTAAAAACTACTTTTTTAAAATAATAAATGAGAAGATTGATTTAGAAAAAGTCTCTTTGGCTCCTATTCAATTAAACCTCTTTGAGATGTAGGAGAAGAGCATGAGCCAAACTGTATTAAACCCTAAGGGTAAGAGTAGTAAAGAGTCTGAAAAAAGCTTTTTTGTGGTGATTGATGGAAGTGAAGATGTTTTATATCTAAAATGTTTAGATTTATCTGAGGCTGAAAATGAAGTAAAACGTTTTTTAAATATAGATGCTCTTGATGACTCTATAGAGATAATCTATTAAGTGGTGATGTTATGAATTATGAAACTGCTCAAAATGAGTTTATTAAATTAATAGAGTCAAACTGTTATGAGTTCCAAGCATGGGAACTCTTTACAGATTTTTGTAAAATGACAGCGATTAGCCTCTATCAACCTTTTATTAAAAGTGAAGAGCTTGAAAAGGAGTATATGAATACTATTTCCAAATACAATAAAAAAGTCATTGAGATATTCCCTAAACTCTTAAGTTATCTAGTAATGGCTTTAGAGGATAGAATGGGTGACTTCTTAGGTGAATGTTTTATGGATTTGAAGCTTGGTTCTAAATACAAAGGTCAATTCTTCACCCCATACTATGTTTCATCATTTATGGCTTCCATTGTAGGTAGTAATCCTATTGAAGAGAAAGAGTCAATGGTAGAGCCATGTTGTGGCTCTGGAGTAATGATAATCGCAAGAGCTGATGCAATAAAAAGAGAGTATGGTTTTGAATACCAAAATATAATGGAGGTTCAAGCAATAGATGTAGATGTTCTTTGTGTCTATATGAGCTTTATCCAACTCTCCCTATTGGGTATATCAGCAGAGGTAATACACGGTAACGCCTTATCCAATGAAATATTTGCAACATGGTATACCCCAAAATATATTATGAACGCCTCAATAAGACAATACCAAACTAATAAAAATAAAAAAAATAAAAAAGAGTTAAGACCAAAAGATAAAAATAGTCAATCCAAACCCCAAAAAGAAAAAGTTACTCTACCTTGTGATACTATTGAAAATAAACTACTCTACTCCAAGCAAGAGTTAGAAGTCTTTGCAACAGGAAGACTCTTTTAAACTAAAAATCCTCACTTCAAAATCCTACTCTCATCAATAGGAGAAGTATGAGGATTATAAGGTTTAATGTCACTCATGGAAAATGTAGCAATAATTGGTTCATGAGGCTTCTTCTCCAAAGAAGAAGCCTCACCCCTAACATCACCCTTACTACCCTCACTATTTTTACTACTCTGCTCTTTAGAAGCGTTAGAAGAAGAGTGAAAACTCTTCTTAAACTCTTTGTTAAAGTGATAGCGAAAAGTATCATATCCCATCTTCCAACCAAGCTTCTCTTTGAGAAGCTTGTGAAGAAGTGAGATTTTTCTATAACCCCTATTCTCATAATAATCCTTGATGGTATCAAGTGCAGCATAAAACTCAATAACAGCTTCACCAACAGCCATTTTACCACTAGCCATAAAATCACCTCTCTTTTTGGAGTAAACCTCAAAACCTATTCGATAGTTTACAAAAGTTTCCAATAGTTTTCTATTTTTGATATTTTAACAAAAAAAACCAAAAAATAGTAAATTTAAATAAAAATAGAGTACTATTGTAAAGTAACAAAAAATAAAAAAAGGGCAGGATGGGATAATATCCGACAAAAAACAAAGTTTTTATCAAATATGATAGTCCTGAACCTTATTCGCCATAAAATGGCTCAACGAAAAAAAAAGAGAAAGTATTTGAAAAAAAAGATAAAATTCTTGAAAAAAAAGAGAAAGTATTTGAAAAGAGAAGAAAGAACTTTTCAAAAAAGAGAAAGAATTTGAAAAAGAAAAAACCAAAAGAGAAGTTTTTCAAAAGAAAAATAGAGAGTTTAAAAAATAAATAATTTCACTTTAAAGTAATATATAGAGCAATAGAAAAGAAGAAAAATGCCAACAAAAAAAGAACAAAGAACCAAACATATCGACAGCCGACTAACCGAGTATGAGTACAACATCATCTCAGAAAAAGCAAAAAACAGTGGACTCAGCAATTCAAAATATATAAGAAACCTAGCGATGAACTACCCTATCAAATCCGTAGTAGACCAAAGAGCCTTATCCGAACTCGTAAAGTGCAAAGCAGACTTAGGACGTTTAGGAGGATTGTTTAAACTATGGCTAGAGAGTGAAAATGGTTCTTGGGGTAATTTAGGAGATAGACGTTATGAAGATATATCTGATTTGGTAGATGATTTAATAGCTAAAGAGGATGAGTTACTCCAGATAGCTAGAAAGCTTTTGGATTAGTTATGATAGTAAAACAGGTATCCTCTAAAGGAAAAGGCTCATTTCAAGCATTGGCAGCGTATCTTCTTGATTTTAAAAATGATGGGGATAAAGTAGAGGATTATGATTTCTCTAATTGTCCGTTTGAACAGATAGAGGAGAATATCTCCTATATTAAACAGATGCAAGAGTTAAATCAGATGGTCAATAGTGATAAATCTTTACATCTTGTGGTCTCTTTTCAAGAGGAGGAGGTTCCTTCTCATGAGGTATTGGCTGATATAGAGTTGGAGCTTTTAAAGAGTCTCAATATGCAAGAGCATCATCGTTTATCTGTGAGTCACAATAATACCAATAACTTTCATTTACATATTGCTGTTAATAGATTAAATCCTCATACAAATCTTTTAGTAGACCCTTGGAAGTCAAAAATGAAACTTCAAAAGAAAGCTCAAGAGCTAGAGGAGAAGTACAAGTTAAAGAGGGATAACCACCCTATTCAGTTTGATGGGTTATCAAAAGATGAAAAAAATAATCATCAAGAGTCTTCTCAAACCAAAGAGCATAAGTATAAAGACCAGGAGATACACTCAGGCATGAAGAATCTCTTAACATGGATTAAAGAGGAGGTTTTAGAGGAGATAAAAGAGCTTATAGCAAATCCTCAAAGTGATTTAAAAGATTTACAAGAACTCTTAGCCCAATACAATTTAGAGATAAAACCAAGAGCCAATGGTTTAGTGATTGGAGATAAGAAGAGAAAGCTTTTTGTAAAAGCGAGTGATGTTCATAGGATATTGTCTAAAAAGAGCTTAGAGAAGCGATTTGGAGCGTTTAAAAGCTATGAGACAAGCTCTAAGGTTAAGAAGAGCTTTGGTATGCCTAAATCCTCTCTATGGGAGGAGTATCAAGAGCTTATCAAAAGAAGAAGAGTTACTAAAAAAGAGGAGCTTGATTTAGAGAAAAAGAGTCGATTGGCACTACGTGAGAGTATTGGGTTAAAATATAAGGAGCAGTTGGACCAGATTAACCATCACCCTACCCTCTCCTCTTCTCAAAAATATCAACGTAGACAGACTATTTTTGCTCATAGACGAGCAGAGTTAAAGGAGCTTAGTGAACGGTTTGCTAAAAAGAGAAACGCAATTCATAAAGCCAATAGGCTCTTCTCCTATAAAGAGTTTCTACTAGAGAGAGCATTAGGTGGAGATGAGTTGGCTCTTGAAGCTCTTAGAAGAACTAAAATGGTCTTTAAACCCAATGAGAATATTTTACGACATCCAGAGGGTAAAATCAATCATAAGATTTGGGAGAGTCTAAAGCTGCAGATAACCAAAGAGGGAAAAGCAGTCTATGAGATTGAAGAGCATGGAAAGATAGTTGATACAGGCTCTTACTTGAAAGTGACCATTGAAGATAGTGACAGAGCCATACTCACCTCTTTAGAGATGGCTAAAGAGAAGTTTGGTAAACGTTTAGATGTTCAAGGGAGTTTAGAGTTTAAAAAGCGTCTGATGATGGTTAATGAGCGTTATGACCTTAAGATAGAGTTTTTGGATAAGAGAATGAGTAAGATTCAGGAGGTTGGTGAGCGTAAGGGGATGGGGTTGTGATTCACTTTTAAGTAATATTTTTATATTTAAAATATGTTTTATTGTGATTATTTTTGTTATACTTTTAGTGATGCTTTTTGAGCATAATTTTCATTTTAGGATAATAGATTGAATCATCAAAGTTATGGAGCTAGAAGCAGTAATCAAGTAGGAAATTATATTATTAGTTTCATTGTAGTGATTTCATTATTTCTCATGGTCAATATTCTTGCTACTCAGTATGTAGCACAGCATTTTGATTATCATGAAAATTTAGGAGAATCACTTTTTCAATCATTCTATAATCCCTTTGATTGGATTCTTTGGCAGTTTGATTACTTTACTCAATATAGTATCTTTTTTAGAACATTAAATATTACAATGCTTTTTGTCTTTGTTGCTGTTTTTATAGTATTTATCTTAATTCGACTTCTTGCACTTAGAAGAAGTAAAACTCATGATGATGTGCATGGAACAGCTCATTGGATGAATACTTCTGATATAAAAAAAACTGGATTATATAGACAAAAAGAGGGTGTTTATATTGGAGGTTTTGAAGATGATTCAAAGTTAGAATACCTTAAACATAATGGTCCTGAACATATATTAGCTTTTGCACCAACGCGTTCAGGTAAAGGTATAGGGCTAGTTCTTCCTACCCTGTTAGATTGGAGAGAATCAGTTATTGTTCTTGATATAAAAGGTGAAAATTGGGCGTTAACATCAGGTTGGAGAGAACAGTATGCTAATAACCGAGTTTTAAAGTTTGACCCTACTGCATCGAATGGTATGAGTGCTAAGTTTAACCCTTTAGAAGAGATTCGTATAGATACAGATTATGAGATTGGTGATGTTCAAAATATTGCTATGATGATTGTTGATACAGAGGGAAAAGGATTAAGAGACTATTGGGAGAAGTCGAGCTTTTCTTTTATTAGTGGTTTAATAATTTATGCAATTTATAAATCAAAAAAGGAGAATAGACGTTATCCAAATCTTACTGATGTATATGAAGTATTGAATCAAGTTGATATACAAGATTTATTAAATGAGATGGTTACTAGTAATCATAAACTTATCTCCCTTGTAGGAAGAGAGATGCTTAATAAAGCTCCAGAAGAGTTATCTGGAGTTGTAGGTTCAGCATCATCTTCTTTAAATTTATATATTGACCCTGTTATCTCTAATAATACTTCTAAGAGTGAATTTAAAATTAATGATTTAATGAATGCTAATAAACCAATGAGCCTTTATTTGGTACTTAATCCAACTGATAAAAGTAGGATTATGCCTCTTATTAGACTTATAATGAATCAGTTACTTAGACGTTTATTGGAAGATTTAGAGTTTAAAGATGGTAAAAGTGTTCAAACGTATAAGCATAGAATGCTCTTAATGCTTGATGAGTTTACTAGTCTTGGCAAACTATCTATATTTCAAGAGAGTTTAGCATTTATGGCAGGTTATGGAATAAAGGCATATATTATTGTTCAAGATATTTCTCAACTCTATGAAGCATATGGTAAAGATGAGTCTATTATGTCAAATTGTCAAGTACGTATTGCTTATGCACCCAATAAGGTTGAGACAGCAGAACTTCTCTCTAAGATGACAGGAACTACTACTGTTGTTAAAAGTTATACTACTACATCAGGAGATAGAATTTCTGTTATGTTGGGGCAAGTAACAGAGAGTCTACAAGAGATTTCTCGACCACTCTTAACTGTTGATGAGTGTATGCGATTAAAGAGTGCAAAAAAAGCAAGTAATGGAGAGGTATTAGAAGGGGGTGATATGTTGATTTTTATTGCAGGTCAAGCACCAATATATGGCAAACAGATACTTTTTTTTAAGGATCAAGTTTTTTTAGATAGGTCTAGGGTTCCAGCAACACTTATTAAGAGAGATAGCTCTTTTATAGATGATGTAAAGTTATGATGTACTTTTTTTTAGGAGGGCTAATAGCTTATCTCTCTTGGGGATTGACCTTAGAGATGACAATATTGTCTTTATCTCTATTTTTGGCTTATCTTCTTTTGGAAAAGCGATGGTATCTTTTTTTGTTTGTTTTAGGATATTATCTTGTAGGAAGCAGAGGATTGTTTTTTGGAGTTGAACACTATTATAATAATCTATTTTATGCTTTTTTGAGTTGGGGAGGTGTAGCACTCCTCTCTTCCTTATCTTGGGTTTTAATTTGGAGTAAATCTTTTCAAAAGAGGGTTTATCTTTTACCTATAGTTATTTTAATAGTTACTTTGCCACCTATAGGTTTTATCTCTTGGCTTAACCCTCTTCCTACCATTGCTATACTCTTTCCAAAATTTGGTTTTTTAGGATTATTATTTGAGTTTCTTCTTATTTATCTTTTACTATTTGCATGGAAAGGTTATCAGTTAAAAAAGTATAGGAATATTGTTATTACTTTATTTTCTATACTCTCTTTATTCTCTATTAAACTGTTTTTTACTCAAAATATACAAGTAGATAGTAATCTTAGAGTTATTAATAGTAGTATTGAGTATTCACCTATTACATTTGATAAATCAGAAGAGTATAAACGTATTAAAAAGTTTTTTTATTTGGTTCAAAATAATAATAAAAGTAATCTCCTTTTACCTGAAAATGCTTTGGGAAATTATAGTGATTTACAATCTATGATATGGAGTTATTTAGATAAAAATAAGACCATTTTTGCAGGAGCAACTATCTATAATTTTAGATATACAAAAAATATTAATGTGCTTATGCGTTTGGATTATAACAGTAGTAAAATAGTTTATAAACAGAGAGTTCCTGTACCTATTGAGATGTGGAAACCTTTTACAAATAGTGGAACAGAAGCCACAATATATAATCAGCCAATAGTTTTTATTGATGGTATAAAATCAGGTGTGTTTATTTGCTATGAACAGCTTTTAGCCTATCCCTATTTACAAACTTTCTTCTATCATCCAGATATGATAATTGGTATATCAAATCTATATTGGGCTAAAAATACTAATATTAGAGAGATTCAAGAAGAGACCATGCAACTGTGGTCACTTCTTTTTGATGTACCTATGAAATTTTCTGTAAATGGGTAAAATATTTATAGTTAATAACGCTAAGGTTATTAATAAATTTTTTTTGAGTGAATAGTGTATACTTAGCTTTCATACTTTTAAAATTTATTATTTAAATGTATAATTTACTATTTATAATATTTTAAGGAGTATAGTTTAATTTGTCAAAAATGAAAATAAAAAATAGATATAAAGGCTCAATGTTAGGTTTAGCCATTGGTGATGCTTTGGGTGCACCCGTAGAGTTTACCCAAAAAGATAGTTTTGAAAAAATTGAACACTATAGACGAGGTGGAAAGTTCAATGTAGAAATTGGTGAATATACTGATGATACATCCATGGCTCTCTGTTTGGCTCAAAGTCTTATTGATAAAAATGGAACTGACCAAAAAGACCAACTCTCAAAATATTTAAAATGGTTTGAAGATGGCTATATGAGTGCTAATGGACGAAGTATTGGTTGTGGAAAAGTTACGTTAAGAGCATTGTATCGTTATATGAGTAAATATTGTAATGAGTGTGGAAATAGTAGATTAACAAGAGGTGCAGGTAATGGTTCTTTGATGAGAATTGCACCTGTAGCCCTTTTTTATGCTCATGACGTAAAATTAGCAATGAAAATGGCAAAAAAAAGTTCATTAACCACCCATGGTTTAGCTATTTGTGCCGATGCTTCTATGTATCTAACTGGTTTAATCATTGGAGCAATAAAGGGAAAATCAAAAGATGAGTTATTGAGTTTTGAATATGCAAAAAACCTATTTGAGCATATTGAAAATTATACTTTTCATGAAGAGGTGACAGTATTAGGACAAGGAGAGTATAAAGATAAATCTCGTAGTGAAATAGAAGCAAGAGGCTATGTAATTAAGACATTAGAATCAGCACTTTGGGCTTTTTACAATACCTCTACTTTTGATGAAGGCTTAATTTTAGTCGTTAATCTTGGAGATGATGCAGATACTGTAGGAGCTGTCTATGGACAGTTAGCAGGTGCTTATTATGGAGTTGACAATATTGCCTTAGAATATAAAGAGGGCTTGATGAGACGAGAGTTAATTGAAGAGTTGGCATTAAAACTAGGTAAACTATGAGTGAAAATAAAAAAGCATATCTATTGCCAGGAAGAAAAGGTAAATTAGATGGGTTTATTGGAACTCTACTTTTAAATATGGGTTACGATGTCTATGGTCGCGAGATAGATGGAGCATTTGAGACGTTAAGAATCTCTAAACAAGTTGAGATAATTCAAAATGATTTAAAAAATGGTTTTTGGGATGAAAAGTCTATAGTTATTGGAACGTCCTATGGAGCTTATCTTTTTTTGCACTCCATAATAGATTTTGAAAAGTTTCCTGCTAAGGTGCTTCTCTTTTCTCCTGTGTTGGGCAGATCAAGAGCTTTAGCAAATAGACCAATTATTTCTCCTCCAAGAGCAAAAAAACTATTGGAGTATAGGAAAAATAATAAATTACCACAAATTGATATAGAAGTACATACAGGGTTTGATGATGAAATTTGTGACCCCAAATTAGCCCAAGAGATTATTTTAGGAATAAACAATAGTCAACTAACCATTGTTGAGGGTGGTTCTCATCAATTGGATAGGGACTATATAAAAGATGTATTGAATAAATTTTTAAAGTATAAAGGAGCATAGCTCCTTATCATTCAATAGTTCTACACTCTCTATCTTTTTGAGCAATAAGTTGAAGTTGAAAATTTGCTATTTTAAGATATGCCTGATTCTCTTTCTCCTTTTTTATAAGCTTTTCAAAAAGCTCTTTTGCTTGGTTGAACTCACCAATACGTCGGTAGTATTCTCCTCTATAAAAATCTATAGGATAGCCTTTTAAAAGGTGATTTTCATAAAGGGTTAACTCTTTTTCTATTTCATTAATAAAGTATTTTAAATTTTTTAAAGAGTAACCATTATAATAGCTATAAAGAAGTATAAGATGCTGTTGATAGATGTCAATCTCCAAATATTGATATATCTCATAAATAATTTTAAATTTATTAAAATCATCTTCATCACTATTAGAGTATTTCATAAAAAACTCTTGATAAGAAGGTGTAGATAATAACTTTTTAACTTTTGTTTTGTCAACATTTAAAGTTTTATCTATATAGACATAGTTACAGTGTGAACAACTATGTACATTAGGATACGAAACACATAAGCCCTTTTTAGCTAAGTCAGTTTGTAGTCCAAAAACAAAACAACTTAACATTTCTGAACTTCTAATGAGTTCTTCACATATAGGACATTCAAGTTTATATTTTTTTATAACCATTTATAGCCCCATTTTTTTAATATCATTAATTATCATCTGATAGTAGTTATCTCTATCATCCTTTTTTGTAAATCTAATGCTATCAGGGTGGACAGTTCTATAGCAGGTAATCCCTTTATATTTAAACTTCCAAAGCTTTCTAGGAATAATAATTTCAATAGTTTCATACTCATCTTTAAAATATTCTTTAATGACCTTATCATAACTTGGTCCTGTTACAAAAACAATAACATCTGGAGAGAGTATCTCTAGCTCTTTTAAAAATATTTTTTTTGAAATTTCTTGTAATTTAGAATGTCCCAACGCATTTTTTGAGTAACCTTTTCCTCTGTCATAAGACATTTTAAATAGGTTATTCCATACAATATTTCCAATTTTCTCACTAAGAAGCTGTTTTTGTATATTGGTATATTGCTTAAAAAAAGCATTAGCTTTCCATTTTGAAGGAGTATTCATCTGTTTTTTATATCGAGTCAATAATCTGTCTAAATCTAGTTTAGTACCCTTGTAAACACCGATTACTCCTTTTTTCTCAATAGGAATTGAGCTACGAGTCAGCCAATTATTGGTCTCTTTTCCAACATACATAATTTTTATATTGGAGTCAAGATAGCTTTTGTAAACCTTAAGAAGTAGAGGAGCAGATATATTGTCTTTATCTTTTAAAGTATCAATAGTACTCTTTTTTAACTCCTCTTTGTAGAGTTTATTTAGTTTTTTTTGAATGGATTTTGGCACAGCCTTAAGCCTTTTATTAAAATTTAATTAAAAATTATAACTAATTTTTAATTAAAAAATGTCTTCTTGAAATATATATTTTTGTAAGGCAAAT
>JALVXD010000134.1:4122-11500 GCA_027038295.1 Campylobacteraceae bacterium | reverse complement strand
CCATGCTCTAAATAGTTATTAAACTGTTCAAGAGGTCTAATCTTGGTCATAATCTCCGATGCAATATCAAAATGATTTTCAACTATCTCATCAAGGGTGTATGATTTAAATTTCTCTCCTATTTGTAACTCAACAAATTCTCTAAATGACAATACCCCTAAGTCATGAACTACAGCTCTCCTACTCAAATCTCCTGATGCGTGTTCTATCTCCAAAGCAGATGAACCTGAGAAAATAACTTGTAAATCAAAAATATCATAAATGGCTTTTAGCTCTTGTGAAAAGTTTTTACTTTTATGAATCTCATCAATAAAGAGTAACTCCCCTCCCCTTGCATAAAAATGTTCAGCCACATCATATAGAGATATATCTATCATAGCAGGATGATCACAGTTTATAAAAAGCATTTTAGAAGCAGGAAGTTTTTTCATCTTGGCATATTGTAAAAGCATGGTACTTTTACCTGAACCTCTTGGTCCTTTTATACCCATGAGCTTACTGTTAAAATCTATCTTATCAAAAAGCCATCTTTTATAGGTTGGGGTCTCTTTTGCTAAAATCTATGATGATACTTTTTGTAAAATAGGTAGATTCTTGACAACTCCACCCCCTAAAGAGAGGTGGATTCTTCTGAACTCCCAACTAATATTAGGATATTTAAGAAGCTTTCTCCATGTGTCCCACGGAATTTAGAATATTTATCGAAGCATTTAAATCTGCATTAAGTTCAAATTGACACTGAATACATTTAAATTTACTTTGACTCTTTCTATTCTCTTTTGAGATATGACCACAACAAGAGCATTTTTGAGAAGTAAATTTTGGGTCAACTTCAATAACCTCTCCACCTTTTTTCTCTGATTTGTATTTTAACATTTCAAAGAAAATTCCCCAAGATTGTTGAGTGATTACACGATTTAAACCTCGCTTACCACTTGACTTCTTTGGTTCTTCTACTGTTCCTATTGCACTTTTGGTCATATTTTTTATCTTTAACTTCTCTATCACTATAGTTTGGTTCTCACTTGTAATTTCATTGGAGAGTTTATGTAAAAAATCTTTTCTTTTGTTTGATATTTTTAGATGTTTTTTTTGTAATTTTTGTTTTGACTTGATTCTATTGTTTGAACCTTTTTTCTTTCTTGAAAGTGATTTCTGAGCTTTTTTTATCTTTTTAATTTCTTTATCAAGTTTTAAAGGCATATGCATTTTACCATTGCTAAGAGTAGCAAAGATAGCAACACCGATATCTAACCCAACTTTTTTACCATTATGTGATGGCTGAATGAACTCTTTCTCATCATCAAACAGTAATGAAGCATGATATTGATTCGCTTCAAATGAGACAGAAACGGTTTTTAGTTTTCCACCAAATTCTCTAAAACCTCTCATCTCTATTAATCCAATTTTAGCTAAATAAAGTTTCTCATTTTTTATCTGTGCTGTAGTTGTTTGGTAAGTTTGTTTTGAATGATGTCTACTTTTAAATTTAGGATAGCCTCTTTTTAATTTGAAAAATCCTTGATAGGCTTTGTCCATATTTTTTATTGATTGTTGAAGAGCTGTACTATCTACCTCTTTTAACCATTCAAAATCAAACTTTTTCATTTGAGGTAACTCTTTGATTAATGTAAAAGTACTTATTGAAGTTTTATCTTTTTCATACGCTTTTATTTTTTTATCTAACATGATGTTATACACAAATCTAACTGAGCCAAATGTTTTATGTAATATAGTTTTTTGCTCTTCATTTGGATAGAGTCTTACTTTGACTATATTTAACACTTTAGCTCCTTTCTTTATTTGGTATGTACTTGTATTATAGCTAATACACAGTACAATATAACTAAAAATAACAAAAGGTGTGTATTTATGATTATAAAAAAAAGACATGCTACATTTCTTCTTAATACTCACATTATTTTTATTGTTAAATATAGAAAAAAAGTTTTGTTTGATAGTCAATTAACCTATTTAGAAAAATTATTTAATGAAACATTGGAAGAAAATGATTGTAAACTGATAGAGTTTAATGGAGAAGTTGACCATGTTCACCTTGTAATCTCTTATGAACCTAAACACTCTATCTCTTCTATTATTAACAATCTCAAAGGTAAAAGTAGCAGATTGTTAAAAAGAGATTTCCCTGATACTGCTTTTAATCTTAATCAAAAAAGTTCACTTTGGACTCGTTCATATTTTGCTGGAAGTGTTGGTGGTGTAACTTTGGAAATTTTAAAAAATTATATTGAAAATCAAGATAGACCAAAATATTAAATCTTTCTATTTGCAAATCACGCTTTCATCCACCCCCTGAAGAGAGGTGGTTTTTCGCTTTTTTAGATAAAGTTATCCTTTTGTATTAAATGAATTTAACAACTATATCATTTTTTGTGTTAAATAGACTTAATACAAAAAAATGTCAGTATCATCTATATATCAAATACTTAATCAGATAAAGAAACAATTTTCTTTCATCAGCATCATATTACAATATTGGCTTCTATCTTTTTTTCATTATCTTTATATAATTGCCCATACGCTTCAGCAATTAATTTATAATTATCTCGTGAAATTGAACTAAAATCAAAAAGGATAGTTGCATATTCATCACGTTTATTTTCAAGCCGTTTTATCTCTTCTAGGTTTGGATTATATTTTTTCTTCTCTTCCCATACTAAATGGGTATATTGGCTCATAACAGCCCCAATATTCTCTTTTGCTACATCAGCATAAATAAAATCACTTGCATCTTCCATAAGCTACCTTTTTATGATTTGCCTTTTAAGGCTTACTATTTTATTCGCTCTAATCCTGTGATTAAAAAATATAATCTAACTACACATGTAGTTAATTTATAAATTATACTTGATATTTAGCTAAAAGTTCTTCCAACTCATTATTAAAACTCATCTGTTTTTCTTCTTCTAAAGAGATGATGATTTTATTTAATTTAGAGAGTTTACGCTTAATCTCTTTTGTCACATTTTTATCATTAGATTTTTTACTTTTATAAAGCATCTCCATAAAATAAGCTTTAGCATCTTTCAAACTCATCTCTTCTTTCAATACATCCTGAATAATACTTGAAAAATCTCGCTTATCTATAAATATACTATTACTATACTGATTAAAAATCAATGCCATTCCAAATGTGATTTTATTAGACTCCAATAGAGATAATATGTCTATTGACATATCCAATACAGGCAAATGTTTAATCAAATGTGCCACAGAAGAAAAAATTTTAGTTTGAATAAGTATTTCATTAAGCCTATTTGACATAGACTCCAATTCCGAATCTTTTTTAACCAAGTTACCTTTGTTAAAATTATTAATTTTATGACATATTTTTTTTGCTTCTATTTGGTCTACCATAAACTCTTGCTCAATAAAGTACATAATAGAGCGAACTTTATCGTAGATACTTAAATCTTCTCTTTGTGTATTTTCATGTAAAACCAATAAATTAAACTTCTTCTTGTCCAATTTCTCTTTTTTAACAATGGTTTCAATCTTTGCATCACCATTAAGTTTAGTAGCAAGAATCCTTCTTCGTCCTGCAATTTTTGTATATGTCCCATTATCATTCTCTATAACTATAATTGGTTGAATTAAACCATTTTCTTTAATACTTTCAGCCAATTCAACAATCTTCTTATTATCAATACCTGTTCTATCATTAAAGTCAGGCATAATAATTTTATCTATCATGATTAACTGTATATTCTCTTGCATACCACTATTGGGTACAAATACAGAACTTGCTTCTATAGGTGATTTGGCTTTATCTCTTGCTCTCTGTAATTTTTTCAGCTTCATTTTATTAGAAACTGATAGTTTTCTTCCTTCTGCTTCTAATACAGCTATCTCTTCTTCTATCTCTTTTAATTCATTTTCTGTCATAAATTTTCCTAATTAAAAATCTAACTATACACATAGTTAGATTTGTTTTTGTTCTAAAATAAGCTTAATTGCATAAGCCAACATTGGTTCAAATACTGTTAACGCCTCTTTCACTTTTACTTTATAGTCAACTATTGCTTGTTGATTTGCTTGAGAAGAACGAACAATGGATGGAGAGTGCTTAACAATAAAAAGTGCCTCCTCATCGAGTTCAAGTTTATCAAGAACAATATCCATAATATCATCTAATGCATCATTTGCATAATTATGTTGTTTTGAAAAAGCATTTACAAAAACTGCATCAATTTTTATCTTTTTTTCTAGGTTTTTATTTAATTCATTAATCTCTTGAATAGTGACTTCTAATCCTTCAACACTAAACTCATCAGCTTCTGAAACTAAAACAACTTTATCTGTAGCAACAAGACTCATCTCTAAAGAGAGTCCAGAGTAGGGTGGGGTGTCAATAATAATATAGTCATACTCATCTTTAATTTGATTTAGTATCTTAGAAAGAATAGTATCTGGTCGATTACTCATTCTCATCAACTCTAGCATTTTTGCTAATTTTATTTCAGAGGGTAAAATATCCAAAGAGTATGATTCATTTTCAAAATCATTAAAAGTTACAATTTTACTTTTAATATACTCTTTATCTACACTGTTATTTATTTTATATTTTTCAAAAATAGAGAGAATAGAGTTATTTTTATAAGATACCTTTTTAAAATATCGGCTACTTTGTGCTTGTGAATCCATATCCACTATAAGAACTCTCTGTCCAAGTTTGGCTAAAGCAACAGAAATATTAACAGAATTTGTAGTTTTACCTACTCCACCTTTTTGATTTGTAATGGTAATTACTTTACATTTATGTGAATTAAATGCCTTATGAATATCGGAATTTAGCCCTTTTTGTAAGAAAGCTTCTTTATATGAAATATCAGATAAATTGAATTTATTGATAATGTTTTCATAAGCATAATCTATCAATAGTTGAGTGGTATAGTATCTTTTTCGATGTTCTCCACCTGTAGTAACACATGGAATAACTTGATTACTCAATAGTGTTTTTGTAGCCTTTTCATTAACATTGATAACGTCAGAAATCTCATTTGATGTATTAAATATCTTTGAGTCATACATACAGTACCTTTAAATTCAAAATTCTCTTATTATTGGAACAAGTGATAATAAAAGAATTATATAGAAAATCTTTATGTATTGTCAAGGAAAGTTGACAACTCCACCCCTTGAAGAGAGGTGGTTTTTCGCTTTTTTAGATAAAATTTAAAAAACGCACAAAAAGGGGCTAAAAATCGTTTTTTAAAGGCCCGTAAATACAATTCCCTTAAAAAGAGTAAAACACGCAAAAAAACCTCAATTTTGTTAAAATAAACAAGTAATCTAAAAATTATGAAACAGCATTTTTAAAAAAAAGCAAAAAATAATATAAAAAAATAGCTATTTAACTAGTATTACTTTAAAGTGAATTCATAATGCTATAAAACTTTTTGAAAACTAAAAAAGTAACAACTATAGAGCGAAGCTAAACAGCAGAACAACCAGTAAGTTACAAAAACAAAATCAAACTTAATAAAAAAAGAAAATAACAATCAACGGTTTTCAGAGCCAAAAAAGTAGCCACCTTCAAAAAAATCGACCTTTGCCTATAAGCAATCCTTTTAGAGCCGATAGGCGATAGGTAAAACCGACCTTAGGAGTGTTTTACTAAAGAAAAAAAGACTCTGAAAGAGTTTTTCCGAATAAGAAGAGGCGAAGCCGATATATAAAAATAGAAATATCGTAGCGTAGCGAAGATTTTCCTAATAATTTGGGTTAAGGAACGTTAAGAATTTTTGCATAAAGTTGAGTTTTTTTTGCAGTACATTATTTAAATAGTACTACTTTTAAAGTTTAAAGCTTCTCAAATGACTATTTTATGGATTTTAGAAAGGGTTTTTTTCCCATATTACCGTCTTTTTTTCCCATATTACCGTCTTTTAAGGGATTTTTTTTCCCATATTACCGTCTTTTTTCCCATATTACCGTCTTTAAGAAAACCTCTGTTATAATCATTTTCTATATCGAAAAATATTACAAAAAAGATTGAATAAATGATAAAAAAAGAAGATATAAAACCCTTTCGTAAAAACAATGCTCTTACTGATGGCTACATTCCGAATACAGGAAAAGCTGTTCTCCCTGATAAATTAATAAATACACTATTTTGGAAATATGAACAAGAGGGTGATAATTTTATACTTTCTATGTCTGAATTACGTCAATTATTAAGTCTAAAAAGTACAAAAGATGATGAACGAATTATTGAGGCTATTAAATTACTACAAACCCCTATTGTAATAAGAGATTTTACATTTAAGGGGGAAGGAGTAGAGTGGGTCTCTGCACCTTTTTTAAGTAGAGCCACGAAGTGGAAAGATGGTCAAAAATATATTAAGATTAAACTTGATGATATGATAATTGAAGGAATTAAACAAAAATACGGCTACACCCCACTAGAGCTTAATCTCTGCAACAGTTTTAAAAGCAAATATGGGTTAAAACTTTATGAAATGTTTGTTAGATATTACCATCTTCCAAATAGAGAAGGGAAGGGGGTAGGTACTGTTTCTAAAGACATAGATGAGCTAAATAAGACCTTTGATACATCCTTTAAACAACCTAGTAAAATGAAAGAAGGATTAAACAGAGGATTAAAAGAAATAGAGAAAATAACAGGTGAAAAAGTTACTTGTTTTTTTAATAAACATAAAAAAAAGTTTATCTTTGGATGGGAGCAGATATCTAAATATCCTAAACTTAGAATACCATTTAATCGTATAGATGAATTTATTGATTGGTATCTACTCCACAACAGGGATAAACTACATATTAAATCCATTGAGAAATATAGACAATCATTAAAAAATAGAGTAATAGAAGATGAATTTGAGGATTTAGATATTTGGTATAGGGGTATGCTTCAACATAAGCATAATTTAGACTATAGAGACTACTATGAGCGTGGAAAGTATAAGGATTTTATAGTAACAATAAAAAAAGATACACTTTTTTAAATAATATAAAAGACGGTAATATGGGAAAATAGGCTTTAAAGCCCATAAAATAGGTATTTTAGCAATAGTTTGTCCACTAATTAAAGACGGTAATATGACAAAAACAGCTCTTTCAAAGACGGTAATATGGGAAAAAATTTACTCAAAGCCCACAAAATAGCACTTCTTAAATTTCATTAGTTCGCCTCAAAGACGGTAATATGGGAAATTTTATGCTAAATATAGTCAAAAATATGGATTTTTTCTATAATATTTAGAGATTTACAAAAGACGGTAATATGGGAAAATAGGCTTTAAAGCCCATAAAATAGGTATTTTAGCAATAGTTTGTCCACTAATTAAAGACGGTAATATGACAAAAACAGCTCTTTCAAAGACGGTAATATGGGAAA
>JALVXD010000134.1:0-4022 GCA_027038295.1 Campylobacteraceae bacterium | reverse complement strand
CATTAGTTCGCCTCAAAGACGGTAATATGGGAAATTTTATGCTAAATATAGTCAAAAATATGGATTTTTTCTATAATATTTAGAGATTTACAAAAGACGGTAATATGGGAAAATAGGCTTTAAAGCCTATAAAATAGGTATTTTAGCAATAGTTTGTCCACTAATTAAAGACGGTAATATGACAAAAACAGCTCTTTCAAAGACGGTAATATGGGAAAAAATTTACTCAAAGCCCATAAAATAGAGTTATCTAAAAGATAATTCTTTAAATGATGGGTACAATTGACAACTCCATAAAAACCTCATAGTATTTTACCTCCACATCACTCAAATAACTCATCTAAACAGACTCTACTTATATTCAGAGCGTGGACGGCTTCATTCATTTTAAGACCATAGGAAGTTACAAAAACCAATCTTAGTTCTGCTTTTTGTTTAGCGTTTAATCCATACTTTCGAAACATTGCTAATTTATTTTTTAGTTTCTTCTCATACTCTTTAGAGATGGCGTACTCATCATTGTAATATTTACATTCAACGATGTCATAAATAGCATTTCCATAATTAACCACCAAATCAATTTGAATTCCCTCTTCCTCTTCATTTTTAGCGATATGACTCCAATGATAAACCCCTGAAAAAAGCCCCCCAAGACCTCTAACCCTTAAATAGAGTTCAATATTGGTTACAACTACCATTTCAAAGGCATAACCTGACCAGATAGAGAATGTTTGTTTACTCATTTCATTTCTCCAATATCCTTTAGATAAAGAAGCGACATCATTTTTACTAAGCTCTTTGACCCATTTATGATGAAATAAAATATACGGGTCTGCAATAATATATTTAACCTCTCGACTCTTTTGATTAAATTTTGAAACACCTTGTATAAACCCACATAAAAGCAGTTCATCTATGGTATCTATGAGTCGTTTTCCAAGAGAAATATCTAAATTTTTAGCAATCTCTTGAACAGTAAAACCTGTTCGCTTACTGCTTAAGAGGTCAATAATAGATTTATGAAAATTGGCTCTGTTCATAAAAAGAGAGTTAAAGACTTTGTCGTACTCACTGTGCATTAAACCATGAAGATTAAAAAACAAATCATCTATATTTTCATAAATACTCTTTTGTGGGTCAAGATAAGAGAGATACTTCGCCACCCCACCAAAAATCATATAGACATCGGTTATCATCTTATTATCTATATGAAAACCTTTCTCCTCAAGAAGATACTGCTTTGTCTCTTTCAAGTTAAAAGGATACATAGGTATCTTGTGTGTTAACCTATTATGAAGTGAACCAACAGCATCTTCAAAAATTTTATTTTTAATCCATGAAGCATTAGAGCCACAAAGTATCATTACAATATTGGCTCTGACTTCACAATAGGTATTCCAAAAGTAACCCAAAGCAGAGAGGAAATTTGCTCTGGTGGTTGGGTCTATCCAAGGTATCTCATCAATAAAAATTATTACTTTTGCTTTATGATTCTTTTTCTCAACCTCTGCATCGATGGTTCGTTTTAAAAATCGAAACGCATCACTCCAATTTTCAATACTTTTACTAGGCTCAACCTTGAACCACTCATAAACCTGTTCTATAAAGTTATCTATTTGTGTTCTTGTAGAGACATTAACTGTTCCTGTAAACTCAAAAAAGAGAGACTCTTTTCTATACTCTTTAAACATGTAATTGACCAAATAGGTTTTACCTATTCGTCTTCGTCCATAGATGGCTACTAATGAACTTTCATTAATGTCACACAAATCATTGAGCATTTGTATTTCTTTTTTACGACCTATCATAAAGCACTCCTATTTATAAGTGATATAAACGCCTATTTGTCAATACTTATATCATTTAAACACTTAAAAAGTGATATAAATATATTTTTTATATATTTTATATCACTTTTTTATCTAAAAGATAATTCTTTAAATAATGTCACTTCTATACCATTCTACATCAAATCATCTAAACAAATATCCATAGCCACATTCACTTGATTATAATAACGATTAACCTTGGTTCCATAAGTTGTAAGCATGACCATTTTAATATCATATCGTTTGATTCCCTTAAGTCCAAACGCAATAAACTTCTCTTTTTTTCGCAAAAGATTCTTTGCATACTCTTGGCTAATTACAAAAGTATTATTATAATATTTACACTCAACAATATCATAGATATTATGATGATACTCTATGAGTATATCTATCTGAACACCTCTATCTCCATCTTCTTTAGAAGTATGATTCCAATACCCAACACTTTTCAAGGCTGACCTCAATCCTCTTTGTTGAAGATAGAGATGAATATTGGCTATCATCACTATCTCAAATGCAAAACCTGCCCATACCAAATAACTATTAGAAGCAAAAAGTGTCTCAAAATGATTAATAGTAGTTGCTATATCATTTTTGCTAAGAGGCTTTATCCATTTGTTATAAAATAGGCAAAAAGAGTCAACAATCATATATTTGCTATTTTTGGTTTTATGATTAAAACGATTTATAGGCTTAATAAATCCTGTATCAATCAGCTCTTCAAGATTAACTCTAATAACATGACTCTTACTCTCATCTATAAGCGTTTCTAATTCAGAGAGTGTATACCCTGATGTTTTTTGTGCCAACAAATCTATAATCTTTTTATGCTGTGATACTTTTTCATAAAAAAGAGAATTAAAAAGAGCATCATACTCATCATAAAGGGGAGAGTTTAACATAAAAAATAGCTTCTCAATATTCTCTACCACAGAGAGCTTAGAGTCCATATAACTTAAATATTTAGCTACTCCTCCAACTATCATGTAAATATCTACAATGCTTTTATCATCAAGGTCAAACTGCTTCTCTTTTACAAGATACTCTTTTGTCTCTTTTAAATCAAAAGGAAAAAGAGGAATCTCTATATCTACCCTTTGGTAGAGTGGACCTTTTGTATCTTTCATAATCTTATTTTTAATCCATGAAGCATTAGAACCACAAAGTATTACCACAAGATTTTTATTGAGTTCGCTGTAGGTATTGTAAAAATGACCAAAAGCATTTAAAAACCCTGCTTTATTGTGTCTATCTATCCATGCTACTTCATCTATAAAGAGAATAACTTTACCTCGATGTTTTCTCTTTTCAATCTCTTTATCAATAACCCGTTTCAAAAAAATAAAAGCTTGATGCCACTTAGTAATAGGAGTAGTAGGCTCTTGTTTAAACCATTGATAAATAGCTTCGATAAAATAGTCTCGTTGAACAGATGAGTCTTGTGAAGCACTTCCTGTAAATTTAAAAAAGAGGCAATCTGTTCTGTATTGCTGAAACATATAATCAACCAAATAGGTTTTTCCTATTCGTCTACGACCATGAATAACCACCAATTGACTCTTAGGCTCTTCGCATATAGTGTTAAGTAGCTTTAGTTTTTTTTTTCGACCAATAAGCATAATTTGTCCTAAATAATAGTTATTTTTAGTTTATTGTAGTATAAAAATATAAAAATCTATATAAAAGTAGTATATTATTTATTCTTTATATAACAATTAACTAATTTTAAAGCTAAACCACTTGCTCTAAAATATCAGAAATTTTAATATCTAAATTCACAATCTCGTTATAATACTCATTTTTCTCTACCCCAAAAGAACTAATAAAAATCAATCGAATATTATATTTATATTTTGTACGTTTATTAAATACCTCTATTTTACTAACCAACTCTTCTTTATAACTCTTTGTTATAGTAAATGGCTCTTTGTAATACTTACACTCAATAATATCAATATTGTTACTACCATTGGTATGTTCTATTAACATATCTATTTGAGAACCTTTTTCTGAATTATCTTTAGGTACATAACTCCAATAGTGTGTTTGAGTATCAACACCTGAAATACCTAATAAATGTTTTATATGAGGTATATGCATATGACATATATTTTCAAACGCAAAACCTGACCATGACTTATAACTTTGCGTACTTATAATCTTATTCCAACTTCTTTGATTTTCACTCATCCA
>JALVXD010000133.1 GCA_027038295.1 Campylobacteraceae bacterium | reverse complement strand
TCCTGCTTCAAGGTTAGAGCGTGGGCTTCATCTACCTGTAGCATTGATTGTTATTCCTCTTTTTGCTTTAGCCAATGCAGGGATAACTATTGATTTCTCCTCTTTAGAAAAGGTAGTGTTTGAACCTATATCTTTAGGAATTATTGCAGGGCTTATTGGTGGAAAAGTCTTAGGTATTTTTGGTACAGCATGGTTAGCCATTAAGTTAAAAATAGCCCAACTTCCCAAAGAGAGTAGCATGAGCCAAGTTTTTGGTGTGGCGTTTCTTGGAGGTATTGGCTTTACCATGTCTATTTTTGTAGCAGACCTTGCATTTGTAAATTCTGAAGAGCTAGTTTTTCAAGCGAAAGTAGGGATTTTAATAGCCTCACTGTTTGCAGGGTTCTTTGGATACCTTTGGCTTCGCTTTGTGGCGAAGTCAAAACTAATTGAGAGGTAATTTTTTCAAATTAATCAAACATATTACGATACATACTCTCTGCCCAACCATAGGCTACACGGGCTTTACCTAGACCATTGGTTTTCCATGCTTCATCAGTCATATTGCCTTTAAATAGCATCCCTCCATTTTTATCATAGGCATATTCGGTATAGAGTGAGATACATTTTTCAGGTTTTGTTCTAAGAATAGAAAAACAAGTAGTTACGGGTGATTGCCAAACTGGTATTTTTCCTGCAATCTCATCTGCAATCATTTTTGAAAGATTCAATCCTTCTGAATATGCTGTATTACCTGATTTTGAAAAGCCCATTGGACGAACATCACCACAAGCATAAATATTATCACTTCCCTTAAATTTGTAAGTATATTGATTAATGTCTGCTTCTATTCTATTGTATGGAGTCTTACGTGTCATACCAAGTTTCTCTATCAAATAAGGTGCTTTGACATTAGGATAAAAACTTGCATCATCAAAAGCTATATCATCAAAACCTGTGGTAATTATCTTTTTATCTAAATCAATAGACTCAATCTCAACCGAAGATTGATACTCTATACGGTCTTTATAAAGCTCTTTAAATGCTGAATGAAATCCATCTGCTTTAATTTTAATATCATTATTGGCATCTAAAAGGATGACTTTCCCTTCAATATTATGTTTGTCAAAATAGTCTGCAATAAGACAAGCACGTTCATATGGTGCTGCCAGACATCTGTAATTACCAGAAGGAACAGTCAATACAAAATTACCACCCTTAAAATTATGTATTTTTTCTTTGAGTGTAATATGCTCTGAACCAGGTATAAAAGCAGCAGGATATTGAGTTTTAAATTTTTCTTCCAATACCTTATCACCCTGTGTCCAATCTTCATAGTCATACTCTATCCCCACAGCAAATACAAGATAATCATACCCCACATCACCTATACTGGTCTTAAGTATATTATATTTTTTATCTACATCTATCACTTCTGCATGTAAGTAGGTATAGTTATTATTTTTAGCTGCATCCAAATAACTGTGTGTTAAAAATTCCAAATCTACCAAATCTACCAGCCACTCATTACTCATAGGACAAGAGACAAAATGGTCACGTCTTTCTACCATAGTTACGTCAGCATTAGGCACACGATACTTCATATCTTTAGCAAGTGCTAGTCCAGCCCAACCACCACCTACTACTACAATACGTGGATTTTTTGTTTTCTTTTTAGTGCTATTATGTTTTGTTGTTTTTACTTTTTGATCGTCACTTGCATAGGCTATCCCTGTAGATAACAACAATGCACTTGTTCCATATTTTAATAGATCTCTTCTGTTCAAAAATATCTCCTGATTATAATAAAATTAAGATAGAGTTATATCATATTTTGATTAATAGATTCTTATCTAAAATTTATTACTATAGTAAAAAGCACAAAAAACTTTTGATACAAAACAATCAAAACTAAGCCTATTTCACGCAAAAGAAAAAGAGGTATCAAAAGTAAAATAATCAGCTTGGAGATACCTACTGTCATAAGCAAATCACCATTATCTAAAAACACTATTTTCTTAATTGATGCAAACCAAGCAATCTTTTTTAAACTTCGTATAGGAATTTTAATCTTTTCTAGTTTTCGCTTTAGAAGCCCTTTAACTTCTTTAAGTTTAATCACACTATTGAGCTTAAAAGAGAGTACTTCAAAAGACAAGGAACTACCATGAATTTTAGGAATTGTCTTGGTAAAAATCTTTAAATGCATAGACTTTTTAGGCAAAAATTTAGCCCATTTATTATTGTGGCTCACTTGAACGTCTGCTAACATTTTAGTACTTAGTACATTGTTTTTGGTCTCTAGTATCTCTACGTTATTAATAGTTAAAAGAAACCCTTTTTTATCAATGTGCAAAGGTAGTTTTTTCTCTATGTGTGATTTGAATGTAGAGGGGGTGATGATTAGGGTATAGCTATAAAAGAGCAATCCCAATAAAACAACAACTATAAAATATCGTACATAGTTTAGTATGAGCATCAATAACCTTATTGTTTTAAATATTCTACCCTAAATAATAGTGATTTACAATATAACTCAACCCAAAAAGCAGAGGAATAAAAAGTAGTGTACTAACCAAAATAAGAGAAGTAACCTCTTTAGGCTTACAATCATAAAGTGAGGCAAGGTTAATATTAGCAATAGCTAAAGGGGTCATCATCTCCATAAAAATAATACCTTGAACAAATAAAGATAGTTCTGTAAATGAGAGTATAAACGCAGAGGCTAAAGGGATAATAATAAACTTCTGACTAATAGTTCCCACAAAAAGTTTAGGAGCTAACTCTTGAATGCGTATGCCTTGCAGAAATGTACCAAGTAAAAAAAGTTGTAAGACTATACCTGCGTAAGCTCCCATTTTTAAAAACTCTTCTATTTGAGGGCTTAGTGGTATATCATAGACATTTATGAGTATGGCTACTACAGAAGCTGGAATAATGGGTATTTTAACGATGTTAAATAGTGAATCTTTGATGCTAAAAGAGCCACGAGAGTAGATATATACACCGATGATGTAGACTACAAAGACATTGGCAATATTTATCAGTGTAGTATAAATGACCGACTGCTCTCCAAAGAGAGCAATGCCAAGTGGTATACCAATATTTCCCGTATTACCAACAAATCCTGCAATACTAAATATGGCTCTATTTTTCTTATCGGCAAAGAGAAGTTTTCCCAAAATAACAGTAGGTATAAGTAAAATAAAAATAATAGCAAGATAAAGCAGTGGAACATAAATATGCTCACTATGCAACTTAGCTGTAGAAAAGCCCCAAACGGTCACAAAAGGCTGTAAAAAATAGACAGACATTAGTGTGAGTGTTTTGGTATTTATCTCCTCTTTAAAGATGCGTTTAGCCATGTAGCCAAGCAGTATAAAAACATAGACAAAAATAATGGATAGAAATGTTGTTATCATGGTGAAATTATAGCCAATTTATTATTTTCTAGCTACAAACCAAATAAACTTACTTACTATAGGTCATTAAAATACGACCATTTTTAAGTATCATCCCTGCATGAGAAACAGCATCAAACACATCTTTTTGACTCCAACCCATGTTGTAAAGCTCTTCAAAATCAGAAGCCACACACAAACGACTCTCATACATAGATTTAATAGCAAAAGTGGCTAGTGCTTGATGCTTTTCATCAAAGGGAACGGCTTCAATATTAGCTATAGCCACATCAAGTTGAGGTTGAATAAACCCTCTTCCTAAAAGTAGCTTTGTATTAAATGCTTTACAGTAAGTGTACTCCTCTTTAAAGGCAATATGCAAACGAATAAATGCAAACAAATCAAAGTCAATATTAGGGTGTTTTACCAAACGCATCGCCTCTTTTAGAAAATCTTCTAAGTACGCAACTTCGATATTGCCTAAAAATTCCATTTGAGGTACAACACTTCCATAAAGTACCTCTACCTTTTTAAAAAGCTTCTCTAGTTTCTCTTTTTGGGCTTCATTTTTTTGGTACATAAACATCATTATTCCTTTTTAAATTCAATTAGACTGTTTAGTCTAGTGACAGTATAGAGAAATTTTCTTTAAGTTAGACTAATTGGTCTAGTAAATCTCAAATCCCGTAGGTGTGACCATGTCATATATACGTCAACTTAAGATTTATATACAAAGCTATGTTGGAAACGGTGTAGGTCGGGTTGCCCTCATCCCGACACTAATTGGCATAAATAAATATTTTATCGTTCAATATATAGCCAATTTTGTTTTGATATATCAAGTTTCCAATTTATGCTTGTTTATGTCGGGATGAGGGAAACCCGACCTACAGACTACCATCTTTTTTTAACAAATAAGCCTCTAACGAATCCAATATATATTGGCTCTGTATCAAAAAAGTTTTAGAAGAGGAGAGAGAGGGAGACAAAGAGAGTATGCCCCAAACAGAAGTGAGCATATAGGTTGCAAAAGTTTCACTATTTAAACTTTTGTCAAACTCACCTAAAGCAATACCCTGTTCAAGCATCGCTTTTATACCCTCTTTCATCTCGTTGGCTTTAATTGAAAGAACAGTATCAAACTCTTTATCTGTTGCTGAGAGTTCTACCATTAAACGGTACAAAGGGCATCCATAGGTGACCAAAAGTCTGTTTTTACTGACAACTAAAAAAGTATTTCTAAAGCTTTGAGTAATACTTTCATTCTCTTTTATCTCATAGCTAAAAAAAGCATCCATCTTAGGAAACAGACGCTCTTTAACCATAGCAAGTACCAACTCTTTTTTAGATTTAAAGTGATGGTACATCGACCCTTTGGGTACAGAAGCTTTTTTAAGTATGGCATCTACCGATGTAGCTGTATAACCGTTAATATAGACCTCTTCAAAGGTTATGTCTAAAAGTTTTTCTCTTGTGGGTTGTTTTTTCATAAAGAGATTATACTATATTTTTACAGCCCTTACTCTCAACCGTTTATAATCCAACAACCACCCCTCATCTTCACTGTAGATACTCTCTTTCAAAATAGCTCGACACTCCTCTTTAAAAGTCTCAAACTGCTTTTTACTCAAATGTTTGGTCACACCATTAGCAAAAATATCTAACCAATTAACAATGTCATCCATCGGTGTAGGTCTAGGAATAATTTCAATATACTCTATACTAAATCCTTCTGACTCCAAAAGTGTTCTATACTCTTCCATACTAGGAAAATACCAAGGGTTCTCAAACGCTCCAAACTCAGGATGTTTTTCAAATACCTTTTCCATAGCAGAGACAACACTATGAACATTTCCTTTAGCTCCAAACTCACAGGCAAAACGCCCATGAGGCTTAAGAGCTTTAGCGATGTTGTGTACGGCATTTTGTGCATCTTTTACCCAATGCAAGGTGGCATTAGAAAAGACGGCATCAAACGCTTCTTCATAAGATAAATCAGTCACTGAACCAACATAAGCTTCTATACCTTTAGCTTCGCACTGCTCTATCATCTCAGCACTCATATCTACACCAATTACTTTGGCTCCTCTTCGCTCTATCTCCACAGCCAAAGTCCCCTCACCACAACCTACATCTAAGATTTTCTCTCCTTGTTTAGGATTAAGTAAATCTACCACAGGCAATGCCAATTGTGAGACAAAAGCAGTATGTTTGTTGTAGCTGTTTGGGTTCCATTTGTTGGTTTCATTTTGGGCTGTCAAAAAAACTTCTGTAGTCAAACACTCCACACCAATATTTTTAATATCTAAGATATTCGCTTTAGCTATCTCTTCTGTTTGTGCTTCTGTTGCATCAGTAATCAATGTCACATCATAGCCCAAAGCCACCCCATCAAAGATAGTTGCACGAATACAGTTGGGATATTGAATTCCACAAACAACAATCTTCTCTACACTCAATCGTCGTAAAATAAAATCTAACTCTGTCTGCATAAAACCACTAAAACGATTTTTAACTATTTTGTACTCTCCCTCTATGGGTCTTAACTCATCAATAATTTCACAGCCCTTAGTATGAGGTACACAATATTTTTGCTCTGTTAAAAAAGTATTTAACCTTGTATTTTCTATATCACTTCCATCTGCTCTATATTCTCTATAAACATGGAACACAGGTAACTCTTGTGACCTAAAAGATGCAAGTACTTTTTGAATATTTGGTACTATAATTTCGGCTCGTGCGATGGTTTGTGGAGCTGTTGGCAAAACAAAATCGTTTTGCATATCAATTATAATTAATGCTGTTTTTTTCATAATTTTTCTCTATTATTTTTACGTATGTTCTCCGTAGGTGCGACCATGTCGCACGTCAAATCTCTATTACAGATATGGGGTAATTTAAATTGTGATTATAATTTAAAGTCCCTCTTGACGTGTGACATGGTCACACCTACGTAAGCAGTTAAAGCTAGTCATCCAATCAAGGAATCAATAATTTTTTAGAATAATGCTTAAAGACTAAGCAGGAAAAAAGAGAGAAGAAGAGCAGAAAATCTTTGAGTGATTTGTGTGGTGTATGAAAATGGTTTCATGATGCTCTCCTTTAGTTTTATTATTGAAAGTGTAGTAGGTTTTTAGAGATTTGTCAAATCCATAACAGACTTTATCCTCTTCAATCCCTCTGTTATTTCGTCAAAATTACTATGTGTAAAGTTAAAACGTATCTCATCATCTGCTCCACCAAACTCAATTCCAGGTACAAAAACAACACCATTTTTCAAACACTCCTGTACCAAGGCTCTACTATCTACACCATTAAATTTTCCATAGATAAACATACCACCTTTGGGCTGAGTGTACTCAAAATTAGGTAGATGAAGCTCTAACTGTTTACAAAAATAGTTCATCTTCTCTTTATACGCTACTCTAAGAGTCTGTAGATGTTTTTCAAAAGACTCACCATCTTTTAAGTACTCCGATACTATCCTCTGTGTAATGCCTGAGGTATGCAAATCCATAGCCTCTTTATAGGCAATAAGTGGCTTAAGCAATTCAACATCAGCACGAATCCACCCAACACGTAACGCAGGTGAGAGTACTTTAGAAAATGAACCTAAATGGTAACTCTGCTTTGAAAGCATCTGACTAATACTCTTGTGTGGTGCATCAAAATAGAGTTCGCTATAGGGTGCATCTTCTATAAGTATTTTTTGTGAATCTTCTAATATTTTGGCTACATTTTCTCTCGTTTTATCGGTGTAATATCTACCACTGGGGTTTTGAAAATCGGGTATGAGGTAGGCTAGTTTACTCTTGGCTATACTTTTTTCAAAGCTTTTTAGTTCTATGCCATCTTCAGTTAATGGTACAGTAGTTGTCTCCATACTATTTAACTTAAAAACATTCAAAGCCCCCAAGTAACTAGGCTTTTCTATGGTAACAGAAGCTCCATAATGATACCGACAGATAATGTCTAAACCCTGCTGAGAACCTGAGGTAATGAGTATGTTTTCAGGAGCAGTAGGAAACCCACGTTGACAGTAGTATTCGGCTATCTGCTCTTTTAAAGAAGTATATCCTGTAGAAGTACCATACTGTAAACTCTCAGCATTTTCTAGTGCGTTATATGTAGCTATTTGTAGTGCTTTATGAGGGAAAAGAGAAACATCAGGCAATCCCCCTGCAAAACTAATGGTCTCACTGTTTGTGTGTTCTAGTATCTCTCTTATAAATGAGCGTCTCATATTTTTTCCTTTTGGTTTTATGAGACTATTTTAGTGTGATAGAGAATTTTATTCTTTACTTTTAGTGCTTGTTTTGTTATCTATTTTTGCTAAAATATACTTCTAAAGGAAAAAACCCATGAAATCCACCACCCAAGCCCAACACGCAAAACTAGCAAATGATGCACTCTACTATATCTACCGATACATAGACACCGACATCAATATAGATGAGTTATGTAGTCACCTTGGAGTAAGTCGTTTTCATCTGCAACGCTTGTTTAAGGCACAGATGGGGGTTAATATCTATGAGATGATAAAGTCTATACGTCTACAAAAATCAGCAAGTCTGCTCATTACCAACCAAGGTTCTACCATTACCCAAGTAGCCAATATGTGTGGTTACAGTTCGCAGACCTCTTTTATACGGGTTTTCAAAGCACGATTTTTAATGACACCTACAGAGTGGAGAAAAGGAGGATATAGAGAGTACGCTTCTAAGATTATAAAGAGTTCAGCATCTGCTTCTACCTCGGTAGCGAATTATGAAGCACTAGAGCCTAGTATTGTCAAACAGCCTAATATTCGAGCCTACTACATACGCCACAAAGGCTACTCCCCCAAAGTCAAGCAGATTTGGCAAAAGCTTCGTGCATGGCTCTACACCAATGAGATAGAAAATTATACTTCCATAGGCATCTACCACGACAACCCTATTGTAACCCCATTAGAATCATGCTACTACATTGCATCTATAAGTGTGGAGGACGATAGTTCCTTAGAGCAGACATCTCTGCCATCATTTGTTATACCAAAGGGTATTTATGCCAAGTTTAAAGTAGAGGGAAAATATGGTGACATACTCAAACTCATACAGTGGGCATACCAAGAGTGGCTTCCTCAAAGTGGCTATGAGGCTACGACACTTCCCTCTTACACTATCTTTAAGAAGAACCATTTTTTGTCTGAGGATGAGTGTTTTGAGGTGGGGTATTATCTGCCTATTAGGTTGGGATAATTTAAAAACTATCTTTGCAATCTCAACACCACAACTCTTATAGCACTTTTTAATTCTAATTTTTTGAAAAATATCTATCCTATTTATCACGCCCATAATAAGAGACCATAGTCGCTTTTTCAAGTACATGTTGGTTTATCATATACCCTACCAAGGCACTGTCACTTTTTTCCTTGACATCCAACTCTTCAACATCTAAAGCATAAACTGTAAAAATATAAGCATGGTCTTTATCTCCTTTTGGAGGACAAGCCCCACCAAAACCAGTAGCACTAAAATCAGTCATGGTCTCCACTGCACCTTTAGGTAATTTTCCCTGTGCTGATGCATCTGAACTTACACCTTTGGTCTCTTTTGGAATATTTACAACCAACCAATGCCACCAACCAGAACCAGTTGGTGCATCAGGGTCATAGACTGTAATAGCAAAAGATTTTGTTCCTTTAGGAGCATCTCTCCAATGTAACTCTGGTGAGATGTTTTTTCCTGAACATCCAGAACTATTAAATACTTGATTATTACTTAATTGTCCTTCTAAATCATTACTCTGCAAAGTAAAACTACCTGCCATTAAACTTGATGCCATTAATGCTGTTAAAATAATTTGTTTCATATATAATCCTTCTTTTTATTTTTGACATGATAGCTAAATTAGAAAGAGAAAAATATAATAAATGGTGCGAATAGTATTGGTTTTATTTTAACCAACAAGATAAAAAACTATACTTCCACAGAAATCTACTACGACATCCCTTTAATTTCTACTCTCCGACGAACAAAAACCATAAGCACAAAAGCAATGGTAGATACATCTAGCGTAATAGGAAAAAGTAAAGTTGTTAGACTATACTCTTCAAGTGCCATCAGTGCAAAAACATCTTTAAATACCATCATCATAAAAAAGCTCAACTGCTCTTCAAAGGGGAAGTGATATGCTTTTTTAAAAGTAGGAATAAAACCCAATGTATCAATAATGCTTAACAAGATAACAGCATTAAGAGCCGAATCGGTCATGTACCAAAGAGGAATGGCACAAAGGGCTAAAGTAAAAAAGAGCCAATCACTTCTAGTAATGACATCGAGTGAAACTTTTTTATAGGCTAGAAAAGCAATAAAAAAGCAGACAGATGCAGAAACACCTACAGAATAAGTACCCACGCCCCCTTTGCTAGAGAGCATAGCAAAAAAGACTATTGAGGTGGTCATACCCCAAATAATCCATGAAAAAAGATGAGGTTTTGTCTCATTATTTAAAATGCTTCTTATATAGGGGAAATAGGCAATAAGAACTAGGGTTATAGCAATAGTACTATAGATTTGTTTCGGTTCGATGGTATTCCTTTTTGGAAATTTTAGCTAAATAACTATGAAAAGTTATCTTAACTTTTCTACTAAAAAGTTTATTTTACAGTCTCCGTTAAAGTCAAACACCCAATCTCCCAATACCGATTACCATTAAACTCAAACTCTTGGATAATATCTAAGCCTAATTTACGGTGGTGGGCTTCGTAGGAGCGTGGGTTGATTTGATTTACAAAAGTTACTAATATGGGGTAGCGTTTTGACATCTCTTTGAGTGAAAAGTCAAAGATAGTTGGTAATACCTCTGTACCTCGTACTCGCTTGTCTATGCAAATGGGTCCATACTGGTAAGAGTTTTGGGTACTGAGCCTCATACCTTTGTATTCTAACTTTGGTAAGTCGGCTATCATGTGCCTAAACATTGCCCACTTAGACCAAAACTCCCACGATGCAGACATAACGTATGCCAATACCTCATCACCCTCTTTGGCTATAAATAACCCTTGCTCTTGTGTTATGAGTTGGGTGAGTTCCTCTTTTGTAAATGCTGTTGTGACGAAGCCATCTTTTTTGTCTTCTTCTTTGATGCTGTCTATTTGGTATTTAGCGTGTAGTTTTAGGGTTGCTTCTATGTCGTCTAGTGTGGCTATTTTGTACTCCATTTTTTACTCCGTGATGTTATATTTTTCTAGTATCTTTTTTCTAAAGGTGACCCACTCTTTTCGTGGTGGGCAAAATTGATTTAACAGTCTTTCATCTACCTCTTTTTGGGTAATCAAATGATAAAGGTAGATAAACGTTGATAGTCGACAATTTTTTGTACAATGGATGAAAATCTTATAGCTTTCAAATGCTTTCATAAGTGCCATAAACTGTTCAAAGTCCACTACTTTAGGATTATTGGCATCTACAGGAATATGAAAATAAGGTATACCTAAATCTGCCAAGATTTTATCTTCGTTCTCTAGAGTAACGCTGTCACTTGGCATAGAAAGAGAGATAACCATCTCATATCCAGCATCTTTTATGTATCTAAATTCCTCTTCTTTGGGTAGTCCTGAACAGGCAATCTTTTCACTGTATTGAAAAAAATTATAAATTTGCAAATCTACACTCCTCGTTGTGCTTTCATGATCTCAACTGTTTGTATATCTGTCTGCGTACCACGCTTTAACAATGCAGAGAGTATCATCTCAAATCGTTCTTCGTTTAGGTGCTGACCAAACTTGAACTTGCATGAAAGGTTTTCTACCTGTAATTTTACCACAGCTGTGTTTTTGATGGCTGCATCATAGGCTTTGTCACTAAAAGGTTTGTAGCCACCTTTGGGTTGAAGCTTTTGCATGAGGGCTTCAAATACTTTTGATTTTTCATCACGATGTTCTACCAATGACACCACGCCATCTATGCTTACAGACTTAAAAAACTGCGTTGCAGGACATGCCAAGCCATCAACACTGGAGAAGTCAGAGTCTATAAGTGCATAGTTCTCTACTACCGAAAATGAGACATGAGGGTTTTGTTCTAGCATCTTCATCTTTTTGTTTTTTAATGCTCCATGAAAATAGATGTCATCTTCTATGCGTACAAAGTTAAGGG
>JALVXD010000132.1 GCA_027038295.1 Campylobacteraceae bacterium | reverse complement strand
TTTACTAGATTAAAAGGCTCTTCTATGGTGATAAACTTCTCTTCTCTTTGCTTTTTGTGTTTTCCTATGCGTTCTTGCATCTCCCCATCACTGTAGCTGTTGTTGTAAGTTGCTACATAAAAAGGCTTACTGTTTTGAGAGAGTTCAAGCGTTCTTCTTTCTGCAAAAGAGCTTTTGCCTGACTTTTGTCCTCCATAGTATAAAATTTTTTTATGGTTCATGAGTCCCTATTTTCGACCTTTGTAGCGTCGTTTATATTTTAATTTAATGTCTGTGTTATAGGTAGTAATGAGCGTCTCTCCCATGACCACAAGAGTTAGCCCCCCTTTATCACGAACTTTGAGTAAAGTAGAGCGTATTTTGTTAAGATTATTTTGGTGTAGAGTATTATTGAGTCGTTTTACTCTACGATGGTGTTTGTCAAGTCTTTTTAGAACCTTATCTATCTGCTTATTGTTAAGTATAACTTTGTCTTTTTTTACTTTTCCATAGATAAGCACTGTATCGACCAACTCTTTGTTAATACCACGTTGAGACATCTTCTCTTTAACATGATGGGTTAAATTTATCAAGTTGTCTCCTTTATTTTAAAAATAATAGCAAAGATTATTTAACCGTTGAATAACAACCGAGATTTATTTTAAAAACTCTTCAACCTGTTTGGTTATTTGCTTTTTAGATAGACCATTTAAAAAGCCATACATCAAAGCTCCACCAGCACCAACTCCCTCTTTTGCTTCACCTTCATCATAGAGTTTTAGAGCAGGGTGTTGACTTAGTGCAAAATCAAAGTCGGCATAGTAGGCATTGATAGGTAAAGATAAAAGTTCTAAAAGAGCTTTTATATCTGACTCTTTATCTTCTGCTACCCATTTAGTAGTGCAGAGTGAGAGGTTTGAACTCTCCATTCTTCCTCCCATAAGTTTGAGCATTCTATCAACTACAAGAAGAACACATGCCATTTGTGTCCCTCCTGCTAAAACTAAAGGTACACGGTTGTTGAGTCCTAAAATAAACCCAGCATTAAAAACAAGCATATTGTCTGATACTTTTGAGAGTACGCTAAATATATCATCGTTATGGGTTAAATTGGAAAGAGCAAGTTTTAGTGTGTTTTCCCTGATGTCATTGGGTACATCTTTAAAAGAACTAGAGAAGTACTCTTTTACTTTGTGTTTGAGTCCAATAGCTGTTGCCATGGCTGTAGTAGTTCCCGATGGAACAGACTCACCTAAGATAATGTACTCATCTTTACACTCATATGATTGCCCAAAATCAACACCTTTTTGAAAGAGTTCTTGGGCATCTATGTTTGCTCCCTTTGCAATATTTTGGCTTGGTTCTATATTAAAACTATGAATTTTAAAGTAGTCAACTTTTGGTTTAATTTCTAACCCTAAGTCTAAAAGCTCCACACGTCCATAAGAAGCTAAAAGGTGAATACCACGAGTAAGAAGAGCAGGGGTTGGTACACCTTTTGGGGTTTCTGCAATGTTCTCTAAACTTCGTACCTCACCAGTACAAATAAATTCACTGTCAAGTGTAGGGGTTAAGTGTATCATTCCTGGGATTCCTGCTTGGGTTATCCCAGGAATGTTAGCTGTTTTTGTGTTGCTTAGAGCCAACATAAAGGTGGCTTTTTTACCTCTGAGTGACTCTATAAAGTCTATGTTTCCTATGATTGGTTTTATCATCTTTTTTCTCTTTTTTTAATTTGTGTATTATACATATTTTGGCTTGAAACGTAGGGTGTTGTGCCTGACTACACCGTGTTATTTATATTTAAAATTGATTAAAATGCAAATTTGGTTTTGACGGTGTAGTCAGGGACTACACCCTACCGTTTTTTCATAATCAAATAGATAAAAAATGGACCACCCAAAAAGGCAGTTATAATGCCTATGGGTATGTCCGAGCTACTCCCTAAATTTCGAGCTATTAAATCACTGAGAACTAAAAAGAACCCTCCATAAAAGAAGATAGGCAAAATTAACTGTTCGGCAGATTTTTTATAGACTGTTTTAACAATATGAGGAATAATCAACCCCACAAAACCAATAGGTCCTGTAAGACTTACACAAACACCCACTGCTATAGAGACAGAAACTAGTAAAACAGTGTTGGTTCTTTTTACGTTCACTCCTTTTAAGTAGGCGTAGTCGTTCGAGGTGAGTAAAAGTTTTAACTCTTTTTTGTAAAAAGTAGAAAGAGCCAAAAGCCCAAGACTTGCAAAAATGATGGGTAGCGTGTTCTCTAAACCAACGACATCAACAGACCCCATGGTAAAACGAATAATCTCAAAACTTTGTGACTCATCACTAAGGTAAAAGAGAATCATCAAGGCAGCATTGTAAAAGAATGCAAGGGCAATCCCCACCAAAAGCAGGGCATTGGTCTCATAGGACTTTAGTCTTAAAGTAAGAGCAAAAAGAATAATCACGGTAAACAATGCCCCAAAAAAACCAAAAAGAGAAAGCATAGATGAGAACCCAAACACAATAGCAAAAGCCACCCCAAGAGTAGAACCACTAGCCACCCCTAAAGTATAGGGTGTAGACATAGGGTTTTTAAACAAAGACTGAAAAATAAGCCCACCAAGAGCCAAAATACCCCCTGCAAAAAAAGCCACCAGTACACGAGGCAGACGTATATCCCAAAAGAGTTTGTAGTCTACGGTTGTTGGGTTGTCTAAGTTGTAGAGTTCTATGGGAATCTGCCCGTGAAATGGGGCTATGATGATGATGAGGGTTAGGGCTAGGAGGTAGAGTATGGGTTTCATGTATTATTTTTTGCCTATAGTTACAACCAGAGGTATATGGTCGCTTATCTTTATCCAATCATCATACTGTTTAATGTCTAATTCAAGAAGAGATAACATCTCTTTTGAACAAAAAACATAATCAATATGATGAGGAGTTTCTCTTTTTTTATGATGAAAATAAGTAGCTTTTGTCTCTTGCCCTTGTAACTCATTTGTTTTAAAATGATATAAACTCTCAAATCCAATATCACTTAACTCTTCAACTACAGAAGAGTGATTCCACCAAGCGTCAGCTCGTTTATCCTTATCCCATTTTTGACTACTATTAAAATCTCCTATAATAAATGTTTTTTTTTGATGTAAATCTTTACGGTGAATTTGTAGATATTTCCAAACTTGTCCAATATAGTCAAACCTTTCTCCTTGTTTTCCTTTTGTCCAAACAGCTAAAATAGTAAATGTATTATTAACTGAAAAAGGAAGAAAAAGTTTTAAATCAGATGTTTTCCAAGAAATTAAACTACTTGTACTATTTAGACCTTCTATCTTAAAACTCCCATTCCAATCTAGCTTCTGTATATTAATATTGTTCTTAGAAAAAATCCCAATGCCTTTATTTTTGTTATCTCCAATCCATAGATAGTTTCCTGCCCACGCTCTATACTTTTTAGTTGATAATTTGGGGTCTTCACACTCTTGTATTATATAAATATCAGCATTTAATTTATCTAATTGCTCTGTCTTATTTCGTAAAGCTCCATGGCAATTCCAATTTACTATTTTCATTTAAAATCTTATTCTAAAATTTTTTTGTACAAACATAATTTTATGCAAGTTTGGTTTTGACGGTGCGATGGCAATCGCACCCTACGAACTTAATTTTAAGGGATTTTGACCATTATTCATCAAATTAATTAAAGTTCGTAACGCTTCATTTACAGACTTAGCATCAGGAAAAAATTTCATTACATCTGTATCTAATTTTACAATATTAACACCCTCTTTATAAGCTTGTGCATACTTTCCTCTAATACCATTACTAAAATCATACTCTTCTAACATCTCATCTTTTTGATTCATGATTAATACTCCTCATAAAATTTTTGTTCATGCTTTGTTGCTTTTCTTGCTGAAATAATTCGTAGGGTTTCTCTTCGTTCAACATGAACAACAACCAAAGTTTTAAATTGCTTAGATTGACCAATTAAAATAAGTCTATCTTCATCATCACTATGTAGTGGGTCGTCAATTGTAATTGAAAGTTCATCAGCAAATGCTGTTGTTGCCTCTTCAAAAGATATACCATGTTTCCGTTTATTTATTTTAGCTTTTTTTTCATCCCATTCAAACTGTAAAGCCACATTTATCCTTCTATTTTATTTATTATAGCAAAAGATATTAAAATAAAATACTTCATAAATTCACCACAACACAATCATCTATCATTTTAATCGAAGTTCCAAAATAGTCATTAAGATTGGATTCATTAAAAAACTTTTTAGAGCTATCAAAAAAGGTAATTTGACCTTCATTAATGCAAAGTACTTTATATCCTAAACGGTAGGCGAGGTTTAGGTCATGAGTAATAATAATCTTAGATTGAAAGATGTTACTTTTAAGTAATGAAAAAATATTACGACTTTTTTGTGGGTCTAGGTTGGCTGTGGGTTCATCAAAAATAGTAATTTTTGCATTATGAAGTACGGCTGTAGCTAACATGGTAAGTTGTTGCTCACCAGAGCTTAGTTGTTGACAAGGTTTGTTTTTTAGGTGGTCTATCTCTAAAAGTTTTAGCATGTTATTAGACTCTAAAAGTGTGTGGAGACGGCTTAGATTAAGGTATTCGTTAAGGGTGATGTACTCATCAAATATCTCTAGTTTTGCAGGAATATAGTTAATGTACTTTGTTCGTTCTTTCACTTTTACTTTGTGTAACTCTTGTCCGTGAAGAGTAACGCACGAAGAGGGGGTAATGCCACAGAGTACCTTGGCAAGGGTGGATTTTCCTGCACCGTTTGAGCCTAAAATAATGAGGTTTTCATTTGTTTTTAGTTCAAAAGAGATATTTTTTAAAATTTCATTACTATAGTTATCAATTGTTAGCATTGTCTACTTTTATTTTGTTTGATTTGTGTCATTTTTAACTTCTGTTTTTTCTATTTCTTGCTTTTTCTCTGTCTCTTTTTTCTTTTCTGTCTCTTTTTTGGCTTTAACCTCTTCTGTAACGGCTTTTACAGAGTTTTTAACAGCCTCAATACTAATGGGTGCTTTGGTAGAGGCAAGTGCTGGTTGGTGGATGTTTTGTTGCATCGCTTTTAATGCTCTATTAATCTCAATAAGCCCATACTCTTCAGCACACTGTTTGTCGTAGGTTAGCATATCTTTTTGAAATGCTTCTAAAGAGTACTCTTTTTCAGAGAGTTTTTGTTTGTTTTTCATTTTTTTAGCATAGCGTTCTCTATTAATCTCAACACCTCTAAAAATTTCTGGAGAGAGAGCCTGTTTGTAAGAGTTTTGATTTTCTATTTTATCCTCTTCTCCCGAGACCATTACTTTGGCAGTATCGGTAATGAGTTTCATTCCAAAGAGGGTACTGACTGTATCGAATATATTCATGTATAAACTGCTATTTTCTGCTTCTGTAGTGGCTTGTACTTGTGGCATATTTAAGTAGTTTTCGCACTGCATGTCTGATTTCAATATAAACTCATCCATATAACTGTTGCGATTTTTTAATTCACTTATGAAACTTGTTGTGTTGGTTTTAAATGTTAGTGCTTTTTGGTTGTTGTTATCACTTAAATTTGAAGGTATTAGAGGGTTCGATACACATCCACTTAAAAGTAATCCTGCTGTCGCCATTGTGCTCAATATAATTTTTCTTTTCATCACACTCCCTTTTTTCCATACTTAAATAAGTATACTTTATTATTAATATGGAATGAATTAATTTTTAAGATTTATACGTTCTTTATAATCATCTAACATATTTTTAAAATCTTTTAAAAAGAGAACCAAACGGTCACTGGGCATTGAGGCATAAATATTGTTATTAACATAAATAGAGTTTGTTTTAGAGGCACTTATAGGCAACTCTAACCAAGGTTTGATAAGCTCTTTATTGTCAACTCCATCTGTTTGACAACGTGCTAAAAGTAGGACAATGTCAGGGTTAGAAGCTATGATGTTTTCCATGTTTAAAATGGGTTGACCTTTTCGTTCTGATTGTAGGGCATTTGTGTTATTGCTTTCGTTAATGATTTCATCAAAATAGAGGTTCTGACCTGCCACAAAAACTTGTTTGTCTAATTTGATGTAACGTCCAAAAACAATGAGGATTTTTTTGTTAGTCACTATATTTTTTAAATTTTTGAGTTCATCATTAATATTTTTAACGATTTTTTTAGCACTCTCTTTTTTATCTAAAATATCACCAATTTCTATAATAGATTTCTTAATATTTTCAAGTTTGTCTATTTTTATAATTTTAGTTTTAATACCAAGTTGTCCAAGTTTTAGGCTAAGTTTGTGGTTGTTTTGTTGCATAATGACTAGGGTTGGTTTTAGTGAGACTATCTTTTCTAAAGAGGGGCTAAAGTAGCCACCCACTTTGGGTATGGGTATAGATGCTTTGGGATAGAGTGCGTAGTCGGTGTTGCCAACTATTTGCTCACCTGCGTCTAGTGCAAATATAATTTCGTTGATTGATGGGCTTAGAGCGATGATGCGTTCTTGGGCATTTAGGGTTAGAGTTATAAATAGTATTAGTAATATTTTATTCATTTTTTTGCTTTTATTATAATGTAATTGAATTCATAAACCGTAGGTGTGACCGTGTCACACGTCAAAATAAACATGGCATAAATAAAAATTATAAATATCCATTTAATTCAAACCGAGATTTAATGTGTGACATGGTCAAACCTACGTATAAATTTATTTTAATATGTCAGTTTCATTCCTGCATAAACAGCTCTTGGGCTAGAGGCATAACCATAAACAGTTTGGTAATCTTTGTCTGTAATGTTATCTACTTTTCCATAAAGACTCATATGTTGGTCTATTTCATAGTTGGCTGTAAAGTTGGCAACGGTATATTTACCTGTTTCTACTTTTGCATAAGTTGCGAAGTCTGTGTCTTCTCTTTTGCCTATATATTCACCATTGAGACCAAGATGTAAATTGTCTATTCCATAGTAGTCAAGACCAAATTTAAGAGACTGGTCTACCCGTCTTTTTAAATCTTTCCCCTTATGGTCTTTGGCATCAAGTTTGGTATACCCTAAAGAGAGTACTGCAACATCAGAAATATCTGTATTGTACGCCACTTCAAAACCTTTTATTTTTGATTTTCCATCAACATTGGCATATTTACTTGTAGCAAAGTCGTAGTCTATAATATCTTCAATCTCATTGTTAAAGTAGGTTAGGCTTAAATCTTTGTAGGCAACGGTTACATCATACCCTTTGGTGATTTCTGGTTTCATATTGGGATTACCATAGAAAGAGTAGAGTTGAAATGATGAGGGTACATTGTAAGCTGTTCCATAGTTTACAGATGTACTTAGCCCCTCTATATTGGTATGTATATGTTTAAGACCTATTTTCCCTGTGGTTTTGTTGTCAAACTCATCATATTTGTCGTATCGTAATGATTGAGTAAAAATAGTCTCTCCTCCCAATAGACCATCAAACTTGTTGTAGTTGGTTAGAAAAACTCCTTTATTTGTAAATGAGTTGTTAATACCTGCTTTGTCTTCAAACTTTTTATAGTCACCACCAATAAGAACAAAACTATTGTTCATATAAGGTACTTTAGATTTTATACCATACTCTTTTACTTCACCCTCATACTCTTTAGTAAATTCTTGTGGATAGCTTCTCTCAAATGTAGATTTTTTAGCGTAAATGTCCACTTCATTAAAGCTATCTATATGGTTAAAGTTAACAGATGAGAGGGTACTTTTGTTGGAACTTTCTGCTTGACTGTTTGCTGATTTTACTCTATTTAAGACCGAATTAGGGTAGACACCATCATAAACACTTTGGTCATAGTTTGTTGTGGCATCTATGATACTGTGTGAAATGTCTATTTTGTTGGTTGGCGTAATATTGAACCCAGCTTTTAAATTGGTACTGGTGTTTTTGTACCCATCGTCTTCAAAGTTTTTTAAATCTTGCCCTTTGGGAGCTTGTGCTGTAAATCCATCACTATCAACTCTGCTTTGTGAAGCTTTAAGATAGAAAAGGTCATTTTTGTATGAAGCAGCAACATTGCTTGTAGTTGAGTTAAAACTACCAAACTCCTGTGATGCGTGAAAATTTAGTCCATCTTTTGCACCTTTTGTTGTAATGCTAATAACACCAGCAGCTGCATCGGCACCCCAAACCCCTGACTGGGCTCCTTTAAGAACTTCTATACGCTCTATGTCTGAAGCCATAAGATGTGCAAAAGTTGCACCTGAACTGTTACTAATATCGTTGTATCTAACACCATCTATAAGCACTAGAACTTTATTGTTATCAAATCCTCTTAATCTTACAGTTGAGGTTGTTCCTAGTCCACCATTTGAGTTTATGCTAACAGCAGTTAAAGAGTTAAGTGCTTGAGTTACGGTTGTGTAATGTCGCTCTTCAATTTGTTGAGCTGTAATAACATTCATAGTTGAAGTCACATCTTCTAGCTTTTGAGTTGTCTTTGTTGCTGAAGTTACTAAAATATCTTCAAGCTTTTCATCTGCGATGAGGTTTGTGCTAAGAACTAGCGTGGTCATTAGACTGAGTTTTATTGTTCTATTCATTTTGTTTCCTTGATATATGTTACGTAGGTTCGGTAACACCGAACATTATTAATATGTTTTACAGTAAATAATAAGCGTACAGATAGGGAGGAGAAGTCTTATGTTCAGGGGTTTTAAAGGCATACTTATGGTACTTGTAGTTTGCGTCAATTGTACATAATTTAAACAATGTTGAATACATAGCAATAATAGCTAATGAAAAGTAACGTTGTTTATAACCTTTTAAATGTTTCATGTGCGAAGTTTACTTAAAAAATCTTATAGTTATATAATGTTACTTTGAGCTTTTAGTTAGCATAAGTTATAATTGATATAACTGACTATAGGAGAAATTTTGAGGAGTATTGGTTTACGCAGAGTCCTTGTATTACTGTTGATTTTATCAACGATAACATTTGCTGCAAAAGTAAAGCGTTTGGCATGGGTAAACGGTATGAGTTTTGCAACCTACCTTCAAAAGCATAATGTCCCAAAAACTGTTTTAGACGAGTTGGATGGAGATGATACGCTTATTGTATCAGATGTAGAGAATTGTCGAAGTTATTATGAACTTATTGCTAGTACAGGAGTACTTTTACAAGCACTTATTCCTGTAGGTGAGGAGTTGCAACTTCATTTGTATAAGACACATAGAGGTTATAAATTAGAGGTGATTCCTATAGAGTATCAGGAAGACACCTATATTGCTCTACTTAAGATAGATAGTAGTCCTTATGGAGATATTGTTAAAAAAATTAAAAATAGACGATTAGCCAATGAGTTTACTCGTCTTCTTAAATATAGCGTGAATTTTAGAACGATTAAAAAAGGTGATTCTTTAGCTATTGTATATACTCAAAAAATGCGTCTTGGTCAGCCTATAGGTGTCCCAAATATAAAAGCTGCTATGTTGGAGACAGCTGGTAAAAAGCATTATGTTTTTAAACATACTGACCATAAGTATTATGATGAAAATGGTAAAGTTCTTATTAAAAAATATATGAGGAGACCTCTTAATCATATACGTATTACTTCAAAGTTTACAAAAAGACGTTGGCATCCTATATTGCATAAATGGAAAGCTCATCATGGGGTAGACTTTGGAGCAAAACGAGGTACACCTATCTTAGCAGCTGCAGATGGCAAGGTCATATTTGCTGGTCGAAAAGGTGGGTATGGTAATGTTATTAAGATTCAACATAAAGATAATTATGTAACTCTATATGCTCATCAGAGTAGATTAAAGGCAAAACTAGGACAGTATGTATCTGCAGGACAAGTTATAGGCTATGTAGGAAATACAGGTCGAAGTACAGGGGCTCATTTGCATTTTGGACTCTATAAAAATGGACGTGCTATAGACCCTATGCGTATGGTAAAATTTTCTACAGATGGATTGACAGGAAAAGGGAAGAGAGCATTTATAGCAAGAAAAATAAAATATACTAAGATAATAGATGAACTGTTTAAAAATCAAACACCTTCTCAAGTTTGGAATACAGTCAATGATATTGGTGTCTCTCCTAAGATGAAAAACTATTATCAAAACAGAGGATGGTAATGCGAAATATAATAGAAAAGTTTAAACTTCAACCCTTAGAAAATGCAAGTTTTGTAAAGACGGCATTGGCAACATATAGACAAAATGGAATAGAAAAATCATGGGAAATTGTCGAATCACATGATTCTGTAGCTATTTTAATCTATCATACAGAACGAAAATCGTTTGTTTTGGTAAAGCAGTTTAGACCTCCTGTCTATCATAGAAATGGTGATGGTATGACAGTAGAGTTGTGTGCAGGTCTGATTGATAAAGATAAATCTTTAGAGCAGATAGCCAAAGAGGAGATAGAGGAGGAGTGTGGTTTTGAGGTTCCTCTTAAAGATATAGAGCGTATAACTAAAGTCTTAAGCTCTGTTGGAACCTCTGGTGGTAGTCAAACTATCTACTATGTAGAGGTAGATGAATCTATGAGAGTTAGTCAAGGTGGTGGCATAGAGGATGAACAGATAGAGGTTGTTGAGATACCTGTAAGCGAAGCAAAAGAGTTTATGTATGATGAGAGCATAGGTAAAACGGTTGGTTTGATGTTTTCTTTTATGTGGTGGTTTGATAGGTAGGGTGCGTTTTCCAACGCACCGTGTATTGATGTTTGCATAATTTTATGTTTTTGCCGAAAGGCTTATTTTTTTAAGCCTTTCGGCGATATTTGTTGATATGCCTATTTTTTAAACGGTGCGTTGGAAAACGCACCCTACCATTATTTCTTCAAAGCCTCAGCTATTAATTCCAACGGATTCTTAAAAATAGTCTCAACCTCTGCATTGTTCATCGCTTCACTCAACTGAACCCTACAAGCAGAACACTCTGCACTTACATAATGAGCTTTTGTCTCTTTTATCATGGCTGCTTTTGGTTTCCCTGCTGCTTCGGCAAAATGGAACTTCTCTGTCTGCATGGTTACCCCACCAAACCCACAACATCTATCAGACTCACTCATCTCTACGAGAGGGTAGTTTGGTGCTAAAAGGTTACGTGGTTGTTTGTAGATATTTTGCACTTTTTTAGCGTGACAGGGGTCATGGTAAGTAACCGTTGTATCAAAAGTTCCTTTTGTTTTTAAAAGTGCTTGTAGTTCTGTGTTGTCATCTAGCCACTCTGTAGCCATAAATATTTTTTTGCTTACTTTTTTAGCACGTGCTTCCCACTCTGGCATGTCATGATTTTTGAAAAAGACTTGCCAGTCATGTTTAACCATGGCAGAACAGGTAGCCTCTGGAATAAGCATGGCATCACACTCGTCCATAAAACTTTCAAAGTACTCTATGTTGGCTTTGGTCATACGCTCAACAGAGTCAACAGCCCCTGTAAAATAGGCAGGGGCTCCACAACAGAGTTGCTCTTTTGGTATAAAAATGTCAATGTTTAGCTCTTTTAATATCTCAACCAAAGAGTCACCAATACCCGTGTAGTTGTAGTTACCAAGACAACCGATAAAGAGTGCCACACGCATATTTTTCTTCTCTTGCTTTGGTGCAGGTATCTCTTCTGGGTAAGAGTTTAAAAACGAGACTTTTGACATAGATGGAAGAAGCCTTCCTTTTTTGACCATTGGCATTTTAAATCTAGCTTTTAGTCCTCTTTCTTTTTCATCTTCAGCTAAAGCACATGTTTTAAACATAAAGCCAAACTTCATTACTATGTCCATTACTTTACGATGCTCTAAAAGATAAAAGGCAATTTTTTTAAACCATGCAATACCAAATTTGTCTGCAATATCAGCACGAACCTCTTCTATAACCATGTCAGTAGGTAGGCTATTGGGACAGACTTCGGTACATGCTGTACAGAGGAAACAGCTCTCAAAAATATCTTTAGCATTTTTGTCCAGCTCTAGGTTTCCTGCTTGGTATTGTCCTAATAGGTCAATAAATCCACGAGGAGAAGTTACTTCATCGGCATTGACTTGGTGAATGGTACAGACAGGTATACACTTTCCACATTTGACACAGTCGTCTGATGTTTCTTGGAAATTAAAAATATCTTCTGGTTTTTTTGTCATTTATTTCTCACTGTAGGGTGCAATTGCTATTGCACCATGATTATATTATTTGTAAGTGGTGTGATAGCAATCACACCCTACGGATTCTTTGAATATATCTAAACCGTCTTAGAAAACGCTTTTTTACTTTGTGCGTATTTTTTCATGTAGGCATCAAATGGCATAGCAATATTTCTTATTAAAAGTGTTCCTGTGGTACTTACAGATATTTTATCGTCTATTATAGTAACCAACTCTGCATCTACAAACTCTTGCAGTGCTTCTAGTGCATCAGCAAAATACTCTTTAAAGTTTATATTATGCTCTTTGTCTACACGTTTTATATCTACAGAGAAGTTTGCCATAAGTTCCATAATAACAGCTTTTCTTAGAAAGTCATCATCACTTAGAACAACACCTCTTTCAAAAGGTAGTTTCCCTGCCTCTAATGCCTCTTCGTAGAGTTTCATATCTTTGGTGTTTTGAGCATAATAACGCTCACCTTCACCAATACTGGTTAGACCAATTCCTACTAAGTTTGCACCACCTCTTGTGGTGTAACCTTGGAAATTTCTATGGAGTTCACCTTTTTCAATGGCTCCAAACAGTTCATCTTCTGGTCTAGCAAAGTGATCCATACCTACCATTTTATAGCCATGTTTTTCAAAAAAGTCAATGGTGTATTGAAAAATCTGTAGTTTAACATCAGGAGTTGGTAGTGTGGTTTCGTCAAATTTACGCATGGTTTTCATGAGCCAAGGTACGTGAGCATAGTTGAAAACAGCTACTCTATCAGGATTTAGTTGAGTTGACAGCTCTAAGGTCTTTTGAAATGTTTCTAGCGTTTGGTAAGGCAAACCATAGATGAAGTCGGTATTAATAGAGTTGATTCCATATTTACGTGCCAGTTCAACAGCATTTTTGGTTAACTCCAATGGTTGAACACGGTGAATCTCTTTTTGTACTTTATTATCTAAATCTTGCACACCAAAGCTAATTCGGTTAAAGCCATGTTTTTGGAATACTTTCATCTGCTCTTCATTGAAATATCTTGGGTCAATTTCACAAGAGATTTCAGCATCACTGCTCCAGTTAGGGAATTTTGACTTGATGTACGTTACTATCTCATCTAATTCAAATGCTTTATAAAAGGTAGGTGTCCCCCCACCAAAGTGAAACTGAATCACTTCACGATTGGTATCAATGTGTTGAGCTAAAATATCAATCTCTTTTTTAAGGTAGTCTACATAACGGCTAAGTTTCTCTTCTTTTGAAGTAAAGACAACATTACATCCACAGAAGTAACAAGCACTTCTACAGAAGGGGAGGTGAACATATAAAGAGAGTTTTTCTGTAGAGTTCTCAAGGAACTCAATATATTTGTCATATTTGAAATCATCGTTAAACTCTAAAGCTGTAGGGTACGAGGTGTATCTAGGTCCTGGTTTAGAGTATTTTGAAAACTTCTCAAAATCTATGTTGCTCATTATTTTCCTTCTGTTGTTGTATCATCACGGTGTTGGTCAAGCCAAACCATGATTCCTTTTTGGGCATGTAGTCTATTTTCTGCTTCTAAAAAGATTTCATCTGCATGTTTTTCAAATATCTCTTCACTCACTTCAAGACCACGATAAGCAGGTAAGCAGTGTAAGAATATAGCATCTTTTTGAGCCAAAGAGATTAAAGCGTCATCAACAATGTATCCATCAAAAGCTTTTAATCTTTTCTCTTTTTCATCTTCTTGTCCCATAGAAACCCAAGTATCTGTAGTTACTACATTGGCTCCCTTTACGGCAACTTTTGGCTCATGTCCAAATGTAATAGTAGCACCACTCTCTTTCGCAAAGATTAACGCTTGATTAACGATTTCTTGGTTACACTCATAACCTTTTGGTGTGGCAACACGGAGTTCAAAACCAAGTTTAGAAGCCAACATCAACCAAGAGTGGGTCATGTTGTTGTTTCCATCACCTACATAAGCAACAATAGGTTTTTCAACACCACACTCCAGCATGGTAAGGTAGTCGGTCATGAGTTGAACTGGGTGATAGGAGTCTGTTAATCCATTGATAACGGGTACTTTTGAGTATTTTGCAAACTCTTCTATGTTACTGTGTGCAAAAGTTCGTATCATGACCATGTCAACCATACGACTTATAACTCTTGCTGTATCTTTCATGGGTTCACCACGACCAAGTTGAATATCATTTGATGATAAGAATAGACCAATCCCACCAAGCTGATAGATACCTGTTTCAAAACTTACACGTGTTCTTGTAGAGCTTTTTTCAAAAATCATCCCAAGGGTCTGTTTCTCTAAATAGGGTACAAAGTTTTTTGTTTTTGTCTCTGCTTTAATCTTTTGGGCTAGATTAATCATCTCTAAGAGTTCATTTTTTGTAAAGTCTTTTATGCTTAAGAAGTGTCTCATGGGGGAGTTCCTATTACATTACTTACTATATAATAAGTAGTTTTAATTTAAGGAAGCCATTTTACCATGAAAATGTTATAAAGAAATTAATCGTTAAAAATCAAAAAGTATATTGTAGGTTTGTTCACCTTTTTTTTGTTTAGATTCAAAAGGTACAGAGTGAAAATCTATAGTTTTATTTTCTATAATCGCACAGCTTAAGGTGTTACCATAAATGGCAGAAGTGTCTATACAGATTTTATTTTTATATTGACGTATACTGGGTTGTGAAAGGTGTCCAAAAATATGATAATGTTGCTTATCTTTAGCTTCTTCATGTGTGTAAGGGAGTAGCTCATCTAATGGCATCTTAGGGCTTTTGCTTCGTGAAACACATTTTATCATTTTTTTTCTTGAGATTTTATCGTTTTTTGCTAAGTACTTCTCTTCACATGGTGCATGAGTTAAGATAACAGAGAAGTCATTGTCTTTTTGATAGAGAAGATAGGTATCACAAACGTTATATAGTTCTAAAAAAAGCTTTTTTAGTTTAGGTTTTTTTTCTAAAAGGGCTACTGTATTATAGTAAAGAGCTTTATTCTTTATGGTTTTTGCATTAACAATGATAGTAGGGTCATTTGTAATGTATCTATAAACCATATCTTCATGGTTTCCAAGAATCAGATAGAGACGTTTTCGTTTTTGGTTGAGGTGTTGGTAGTTTTTATAAAGAAATTCAATTGTTTGTGTGAGTTTCTCATCAGAGGCTTTGTCAACAAAATCTCCAAGCAGGATAATAGATTTTTTTTCATTCTCGGAGGAGATTTCTATAAGTCCTTCTTTGTTGGTTTTGAAGCCTTGATGAGCTAAAAGAGTTTTTAGCTCATCAATACAACCATGAACATCACCAATGACAATGTATTGGTGATTGTTGGGTAAGTTTATAGAAATAGTTTCTCCTTCTTAAGCGTTATCCAATAGAGATATCGCGTTTAGCTGCTTTAAGCTCAATAATAAATCCACCTGTAGCATCAATTAGAGACATCATAGCTAAGATAAGGAAGGTTGCATTTTGTGCCCATGAAACCATAAAAAACATCACAACAAAAACAATTGAGATAATAAAGCTTAAAAGTGTTTCAGTTGGACCAAATTTAGTAGATGTAGCTGCTTTCGCTATCTCTATAAAGAGTGCAAATGAACCTATGATTAGAAACAATTCTCGTACTCTTATTACAAAGTCTCTCTCTGGACTAATATGATGTGTAAGTATGATTGAGTCAAGACTTAAACCTTTAAAGTAACTAACATAATCATGTCCTAAATGTAAACCTACGTATGCAAGTAGAACCCATGTAAATGTTGACATTCCTGTTATAAAAAACATATTTTTCCTTTTTTATTGATTATTTTATATCGCTAGGTATATTGCGTGTCATATACTCAGCATTCATGACTTTTTCCATAGGTTGTTGTACATCTGTTGGATATAGAACAAACTTGGAATTAGAAGATGAAGATAGCTCTTTCATGGAGTCAATATAAGCAGTTTTTGTTAAAAATTGCATAATCTTTTCATCTGATAAATCAGGCATTAAATCTTTTAAGTCTTTGATGACTTTATGGGTTGCCTCAGCTCGTTTTTCAATTAGAACACGTTCTCCATCTGCATGAAGCTCATGTACTTTATGATCTCCTTCTGCCTTAAGAATAGCAGCTCTTGTCTCTTTCTCTGCAACAATCTCTTTTTCCATGGCTTCTTTTATAGATGCAGGAGGAGTGATATTTTCAAATTTAACAAGTACAACTTTAATTCCCCAACGTGCACAATCTTCTTTCATGTGGGTACGAATATCTGTAGATATTTCATCTTGTTGTTTTTGAATATCAGAGAAATTCATTTTTCCTAATTTACTAAGTGTAGTACTCATCACTAGGCTTTTGACAGCAGCTTCGTAGTCATCTATATCCATAACAGCTTTAATGGGGTCAACTACTTTAATTGTTGCTATCATGTCAACAATTATATTTATGTTGTCTTGTGTAATAATCTCTTGTTCAGGTGGATCAACGGGGTGTTCTTTTAAGCTAATTTCATCGACTATTATCTCTACCCATGGTAGATAACGATTAATACCTTCAGTAATAACCCTATCTTTTCCCAAACGGTTATCAATAACCATCGCTTTTTGTGAATCTACTATTATAACAGGTAACATACCTTGAAACCCAATAGTATAGTTAATTACAACGGCTATAGAGATAATAGCAAAAACAACTATCATCCAAAATGTTGCTGCATCCATAATGTTTTTCTCCCTTTAATTTAAGTTATAATAACACAAATAAATGTATAAAATAACATTATCTGCGTTGAATTATTTAATTCTTAGTATTATATCAAACAAATAGGGTTCTGTGGTAACAAATATGTAAAAAATGTGATTTAAAAGAGATTTTAGTAATTTTTATGTTAAAATAATCATATTAAATTAAAAATAAATTAAAAATATATTCTAAATAAAGGAACAACTTGTTTAAAAACAATAAAGAAGATGAAGCTGATTTTTGTGAAGCCTATAAATCTCAAATACTAAATAATGATGCAGAAGAGAGCCCATCTCATGTAGGCTCAATATTAATAATTTTATTGTTGTTGGCTATGATTATTGCTCTTTCAATTTTTGGATATAATTACATAACGAATATGAATAGTAAAACTTCAGAACTACAAACTGCAGTTGAAAGTATATCAGACGATGAGCTAAAGGTAACAAGTGAAGCTACTGAACCTGTTCAAAAAGAAAATAAAATTATAACAAATAAAATTAAAGATAAAGAGGTTAAAAAAACTGTTGTTAAGTCATTAAATGAGTTACCAAAATCAAGAAGTTTAGATGTTAATGATTTGGCAGATAAAATAAAAATTGATATGTCTAAAAGTGAAAGTGACGTTTCAAAAAAGAGTAAAAGTATAGAGGAACCTATTGGTTCTCTACCCAATCATACAGAAAGCAAATATATAGAAGATTTAGCAAAATTAACAGCAGAGATTGATAAAGAGAGAAAATAATCTCTCTTTATTTATTTAAAAGTTCAGCTACCTCTTTCGCATGATAGCTGATGATAATATCGGCTCCAGCTCGTTTAAAACCAATCATCGTTTCCATCATTACTTTTTCATAATCTATTACCCCAGCTTTTGCAGCCATTTTTAACATAGAGTATTCACCACTCACATTATAGATAGCCAGTGGAAGAGAAGAGTTCTCTTTTATGTCTCTTACAATGTCTAAATAAGCAAGAGCTGGTTTAACCATTAAGATATCTGCACCTTCTGCCTCATCAGCCAAACTCTCTAAAATAGCCTCTTTTCTATTTGCAGGGTTCATTTGGTATGAACGTCTGTCTCCAAAACTAGGAGAGCTTTCAGCCACATCTCTAAATGGACCATAATAAGCAGATGAAAATTTAGTAGAGTAAGACATAATAGGTATATGTGCGTATCCTCCTGCATCAAGCCCTTCTCTTATGGCTGTAATCATTCCATCCATCATACCACTTGGTGCTATCATGTCAGCTCCAGCTTTAGCATGAACAATAGCTTGTTTTTGTAGGTTTGTTAAAGTAATGTCATTATCAACTGTCTCTAAAACGGGGTCAAGTACACCACAATGACCATGGTCCGTATATTCACAAAAACATAGGTCGGTGACTACAAACATATTAGGATGAGCCTCTTTGATAGCACGTATGCTTGAAGCGATAATGCCATGGTCACACATGGCATCACTTCCGACTGAGTCCTTAACCTCTGGAATACCAAAGAGAATAATAGAGTAAAGTCCCAAAGATTTTAGTACTGCACACTCTTTTAAAATTTCATCAATGCTCATTTGGAAAACACCAGGCATAGAGTCAACCTCTTTTTTGATTCCTTCTCCATTTTTAATGAAAAGAGGATAGATAAAATCATCTACTCGTAAATGGGTCTCTTGCAGGAGGTCTCTCAACACAGGGTTGAGTCTTTTTCGTCTAAATCTGGTAAACATAATTTTCCCTTATTTTAATTTGCTGAATTTTATCATAAACTGATATAATTTTGCCCATGAGACAAATTGATATTTCTAAAGTTGCAAAACTCCCAACCAAGTATGGTACATTTAAGATTCAAGCTTTTAAAGAGGGATATAAAGAACATCTGGCTATTTTTACAGATGATTTAAGTGATAACCCCATTGTTCGAGTACATTCAGAGTGTTTAACAGGTGATGCTTTGGGTTCGGTAAAGTGTGACTGTGGAGAGCAGTTGGCTTTTTCACAAGAGCTTATTGCCTCACAGGGTGGTATGATAATCTATCATCGTCAAGAGGGAAGGAATATCGGGCTTTTAGGAAAGGTAAATGCGTATGCCCTGCAAGATAAAGGCTATGATACGGTAGAAGCAAATCATCAACTAGGCTTTAAAGCAGATGAGAGAACGTATGAAATAGTAGAGTATATTTTAGACTATTTTAATATTAAAAAGATTCAACTTCTTACTAATAATCCTAGTAAAATAGATTCATTAAAAAATGTAGAGATTACAAAACGTATACCGATTAAGATGAAGCCAAATAGTTATAATGAAGGTTATTTAAAAGTTAAGAAAGAGCAGATGGGACATTTACTGTAGTATGGAAAAAAAATTACAAAAATTCAGAGACTTGTTGTTAGAGTGGAATAAGATTCATAATTTAACAGGTGCAAAAACGCCTGCTGATATTGAAAAAAATATTGAAGATTCTCTGTTTCCTTCGACATTTATAGAGAAGCCGAGTTCGATTTTAGATGTAGGTACAGGGGCTGGTTTTCCTGGGTTGATTTTAGCGATTGCTTACTCTGATGTAAAAACAGTACTTTGTGAACCACGAAAAAAACGGGCTCTGTTTTTAAAATATGTGGCAATGGAGCTAGAGCTTAACAATGTAGTTGTCGTAAAAGAGCGTGTAGAAGATTTTGATGATGAGCCATTTGGACTTATTAGTTCACGTGCTGTGACCGATACTAGAATGTTACTTGAACTTACCCATCATCTACAATCAAAAGATACAAAGTATCTCTTTTATAAGGGTGAACGTGTTTTTGATGAAATAGAAGATGTTAAGCATGCTTTAGATTATGATATAATTGAAAAAGATAGAAGAAATTACCTCTATATAAAAGGGATAAAATGATATTAAAGTTGATAATCTTTGCAGTAATAGCAGGATTTATTTATAGATTAATGGGTGGGAATATTCCCTTTATAGACAAAGCAAAATCAAAAAAATCAGAGCATGAGTTTGGTGAAATCGAAGCAACCTCTGAGTGTGCTAGTTGTGGAACCTACATGACCGAAGATGATGCTCTTATCTATCATAAAAAAGCATACTGTTCAACTGAGTGTGTAGAAAAAGCCAAGAGGTTAAAATAGTTTATGAAAATATTTGGACACCCTTGGATAGAGACCGAACAGTTTTATGTGGTTGAGAATCAAGAAGATATTAAAAAAACACCTGCAAACTCTACACTAAAAATTGAAAACTTCAATATAGAGTTAATGAAGTATTGTAAGGCAAACTCTTTAGCATACATGGTTAATGTAAGCGATATAAAAGAGACTATTTTTGCCAATATATTTGGAGCAAAATATATAAAAGCTTCTAAAGAGTTAGCCAAAGAGCTTATGCCTATTGCCCAAAACTACCTGTTTGACTCTCAAATTTTAGGCGTTATCTCTAAAGATTTAGAGATAGAAGAACTTGCAAAAGCCCATGTAGATGGAGTTTGGTTTAAATAACCACTCTTTTTATATCTGTATGTAGTTGTGTCATAAGCTCATAAGAGATAGTACCCAACGCTTTTCCTGCACTTAAAGCATCATTAAAAATACACACTTCATCTTTAGTAGACTCTAAAATAACATAATCCATAGAAACACGACCAAGGATAGGTACTCCTTCAGCCGTAATAAATGGCTCAAAACTGTTACTTCTCATCCACCCATCACCATAACCTAAGTCGTAAGTAGAGACAGTCATATTTTTTGGGGCTGTGAATTGACCACCATATCCTACTCTTTCCCCTTTTTTTAGCTCTCTTGTTGAGACTTTTTTTGCCCAGAGTGAGAGAACAGGTTTTAATTCTAAGGTATCGTAAATAGCAGGTAGTTCAGAGTAGCCGTATGCTCCGATGCCTAAGCGAATAATATCTTCGTTATTGCAGGGGAGACGTAATGATGTGGCAGAGTTATAAGAGTGAATACGTATGGTTTTGACGTGTGACATGGTCACACCTACGGCTTTTTCAAAGTTTTTTTGTTGCCAAAAGAGTTCAGAGCTTAATTCATCGGCTGAACGGTTGTGGGTCATTAGCCCTTTTACAATAAGCTCTTTTTCTTTTATGAGTTGTAGAGCCTCTTCTATTTCACCTATAGCTATACCGTTTCGGTGCATTCCTGTATCGACTTTTAGTTCAACCATAGAGCCTATTTGAGCTTTTTTTATATCTTCTAAGCTATTAAGTGCAAAAGAGCAAGAGTCATCTACAATAGCTTTGTCACCTAAGATGAGTATCTGTTTAAAATATTTTTTGATTTTTTGAGCCTCATCATAAGTGCGAACCACAGCTTGTGTAAGTCCAAACTCAGCTGAAAGTTTTGCCATAAGTTCTAAGCCATGACCATAGGCGTTGTCTTTTAGTACAATAGCAATGCTGTTTTTTGAACCTGTTTTTTTTGTAAATTTAGATAGATTATGAAAGAAATTTTCTTTGTTTATTTTTATAAATGCCATGCTGAATTATAGCTAAAAGGAACTTGAAAATAATGAGTGATATGGTAGATTGTAAGAGGGAAGAATGAAAAGAAAATATGGTGATAAATAGAAAACAAAGAAAAATTTATCACCAAGTATAATATATAAGTTGTTTAATTAAGACAAACTATAACTTTTAAGGAGGTATATACTTTGTCTTGGTGTTATTATATATTTAAAATTGTTAAATAATGCTTAAACGGTAAAAAATATGCAAGAAGTCTACTATACTTAGATAAAAAATTATGCTATGATTACTTTTTGGGGAGTAATTTATGAAAACAATCTTTATCTTATCGCTATTTTTTATGCAACTTTTTTCTGCTTCATTAGAGCATGTAACTATTAACAATAATGACTTTTCTCTTGTTAAAGAGCATTATGCTGACTATGATAGCAAAGGAGAGGTGTTAAAGCTTTATAAAGAAGAACAAAATAGTAACCTAACCTTTCTTCTAAGCTTTGTGCTATCAGACTCTACAGGTGGTTGTTCTTCTAAAAGTATGGTTAATGGGAGTTATGAAATATCAGGTGATACCATTACTTTTTATACTATGTGGACGAGACGAGGTAAAGCCAATTTGTCACCATATGGAGCTAGGATTCAGCATTATAAAATTTTAGATTCTGGAAAACTAGAGTTAATAGAGGGTAAAGTTTATGTTGAAGAGACAAAGAAAAAGTATGACAATGAGAGTGGTATGGAGTACCTTTTTCATGCCCCTAAAACTCAAAAGGAAAAAGAACAACTACAAAGTTATGTAAAGGCTGTAGAAGAGAAGTATAAGGCTACTTTTATTTTTAACGAAGAGGGAAAAGTCCTTATAGAAGAAGTTAAAAAAGCACTAAAAAGAAAAATGAAAGCATTATGGAATCATTAAAATTTAGTTTAGTATTTTTACTACTTTTAGGATTTACTGGCTGTGGTACAGTAGAGATATCAGATATAAATGAGAGTTCATCTCCCGATGCCAATAGTAGTATAAAAAGTCCAGATATTAATAATAGCACAGATACGGTAGAAGTAAACAAAACTATAAATCTTGACAATTTCATCAACGATACCAACTGTGACCAAGTTTTAGAAAAAGAGTTTTCTACAGGTAGTCTGCTCTCTATTTGTTATGACTATGGTTATAAATCGGCAAAGTATGTGGCATATACCCTCGATGGAGAGTTGATTAATAAGGTCAATATCGTTGAGCGACCACGTTTTTATAGAGAAAGAGAGGTTCCAAAAGAGTATCAGGTTCTCGATAGTGATTATACTAGAAGTGGCTATGATAGAGGGCATTTGGCTCCTGATGCTGATTTTGACTATAATGAAGAGGATTTAAAGATTATCTATTCCTTGGCAAATATTGTTCCACAAGACCCCAATGTAAACCGATACTTTTGGATAAAAGCAGAGTATCAAGAGCGTTTGGTTGCTGCAACTTTAGGAGAGTTAAGTGTAATTAACGGTGTGGTATTTGATGAAAAACCTAAGTATATTGGAGCGAATCGAATAGCTGTTTCAAAAGGATTTTGGAAGATACTTTATAATGACGAAGAAGAGTTTAGACAGTGTTACTACTATAACAACTATGTTTTAGGTGATGCAGACAAAGATACTTTGGATAAACATTTAGTTGATTGTAATAGCTTGATTATAGGGGATGATGAGTAATAGGCTTATGCAAGAAGTCTAATATAATTTGCTATAATCCCAGATGCAAAATTTAATAAACTTACTAACACAAAAAACTTCGCTCAATAAAAATCAAATCAGTAATATACTAAAACTTTTAGATGAGGGGGCAACCATCCCCTTTATTGCCCGTTATCGTAAAGAGATGACAGGTGGAGCCTCTGATGATGAACTTCGTGACTTTCATGAAGTCTATATGTCTGCAAAACGACTGCTTGATAGAAAAGAGGAGATAGTCAATCTTTTAACTGAACGTGAGCAGATAACCGTGGAGCTAAAAAATGCCATAGAGAATGCTAAAACCATGACAGAGCTTGAAGATATTTACAGACCTTATAAAGAGAAGAAAAATACCCGTGCCTCTGTAGCCATTAAAAATGGACTGGAACCATTAGCAAACATATTGCAGTCAGCAAAGCTTAACAAAAAAGAGTTTGAGGCAAAAGCAAAAACTTTTGTAAGAGGTTCTGTAAAAAGTTTAGATGATGCTATAAAAGGGGCTAAAGACATTATAGCCGAACGTTTTTCAGATTCTGCAAAAGAGCGTAACATCGTAAGAGACATGACTCTAAAACATGGAATATTAGAGGTTAAAGCAGGTAAATCTTTTGATGAAAAAGGGGTTTACAAGAACTATAAAAACCATAGTGAAAAGGTGGCTTTTGTTCCCTCTCATCGTTACCTTGCCATAAAGCGTGGGGAGAAAGAGAAGGAACTCTCTGTAAAAATCACCATAGATACTGACCGATACGTGGAGACGCTTAAACGTTATAAACTCCGTGACCATATGGGAAGTTCTAAAGATATTTTGTTTGAAGCCTATAAAGATGGATTTAAACGACTGCTTTTCCCCTCGATAGAGCGTGAAGTATCAGCTATTTTAAAAGAGCGTTCCGACTTGGCTGCCATAGGGGTTTTTGGTAAGAATTTAACGCAACTTCTTATGACACCACCTGTGACAGGAAAAGTTTTATTGGGTGCTGACCCTGCTTATGTAACGGGGTGTAAACTGGCAGTTATAGATGAAAATGGTACCTACTTAGCTCATGACCTAATTTTTCCTGCTCCTCCAAAGTCTGACTATGAGGGTTCACGTAAAAAAGTTTTAGCCTTGGTGAAAAAATACAACATAGAAGGAGTAGCCATAGGAAATGGAACAGCCTCTAAAGAGACACAAGAGTTTTTTGCAAAAATAAATAAAGAGTTAAATGGTGGGTTAAAATATACGGTGGTTTCAGAAGCAGGGGCTTCGGTTTACTCTGCCTCAAAGGTAGCTTCAGAAGAGTACCCCAATTTAGATGTAACAGTTCGTGGAGCTATCTCCATAGTGGGGCGTGTACGTGACCCTATGGCGACACTTGTAAAAATAGACCCAAAATCTTTAGGTATAGGGCAGTATCAACATGATGTTGACCAAAAACTCTTAGAGCGAAAACTTCATGAGGGTGTAGAAGACTTAGTAAACCGTGTGGGAGTTGATGTTAACTCTGCTTCAGCTTCACTTCTTTCGTTTGTGGCAGGAGTTGGTCCTAAATTGGCAAAAAGTATTGTAGAATATAGAGAGGCTAATGGTGCATTTAAAGCTAAAAAAGAGCTTCTAAAAGTAAAAGGTTTAGGAGCAAAAGCCTATGAACAACTGGCAGGGTTTATTAGAATTCGTGATGGAGAGAGTATTTTTGACAATACAGGAATTCACCCCGAGAGTTATGCGGTAGCCAAAGAGCTTGAAAAACTCTCTGATATCTCCGATACAAAAGCTTTGGCTGAAAAGTTTGGGGTAGGTGAGGTGACATTAAAGGACATCATAAAAGAGTTAGCAAAACCAGGCTTTGACCCACGAGAAGAGCTAGAAGCCATTCCTTTTAAAGATGACTTGACAGACATAGCAATGCTTCGTGAAGGCTCAATTGTCTCAGGTGTGGTAAGGAACATCGCAGACTTTGGTGCTTTTGTAGACATAGGGCTAAAAAATGATGGTATGATTCACATCTCACAAATGAGTCAAAAAAGAATTAGCCACCCTTTAGAGGTTTTATCGGTCAATCAGTACTTGGCAAGAGTTGAGGTGATTAGTATAGATGTTGAAAAAGGGAAGGTTGGGTTGAGTTTGAAAAATATTTAGAAGCTAACAGTGGATGGGTAATTTTTTAGTTTTATGGTTTGGTGGTCAAAATTTACCAAGCCATCTATTTTGAATGAGATTTTATTTAAAGAGTTGTCATCATTATAGGAAATACTGCTTTTTACAATAAGCTCTTTTTGAAGCACTATATCATTAAAGGTATAGGCGTTTTTAACCAGTAATTTTAAAGTTTGTGGGTATTTACCTTCACTGTCTGTAAGCCCATAAGTAAGTTCAAGCTCTCCATTTTGAGTATGCTTTTCTGTTTTACATGCTTCATAGTTAATATTTAAAGTAGAACCATTTACCCATTGCTTCAATCCTGAAATATCACAATATCGTAGCTCATTTTCAGCATTTTCTGCCTCTTTTTGAGCTATTTCATCAAGCTGTACTTTTAAAACAGTAGCAATGGTGTTAGATAGCTCATTTAGAGCTTGAGCTGATGGTGCCATCTGGGCTTGTTTATCATCAACAGTAATAGAAGCAGCCGAACCAATAACAGGAGGATGCTTCTCTTTTTCTGGCTCTTCACAACCTTGAAACAGTAGCGATGAAAAAATAAGAGCAGTGAGCAGTGTTAGATAATTTTTCAAATAGACTCCTTTGTATTAGGAGCCCATTATACTTAAAAAATTATTAAACTTTATATATAATATTATTTTTTATAAATATTTTGAAGATGTTCCATTTTTTTACCCATGTTGAGCAAGGTCATATCGGCTAAAACCAAAGCCATCATGGCTTCACAAACGATTGAACCTCTTATAGCTACACAAGGGTCATGGCGACCTTTTAGTTCAAATTTCATTGCCTCATTCTTAGTATTGACGGTATCTTGTGCTTTAAATATAGAAGGGGTAGGTTTAAAGTGTGTTTTGACTATGAGGTCATCGCCATTTGAGATACCACCGAGTATACCACCTGCATGGTTGGTTTTAAACCCAGTAGGAGTAATTTCATCGTTGTTTTGGCTTCCTTTTAGATGGGTTGATGCAACTCCATCACCTATCTCAACACCTTTGGCTGCATTTATTCCCATCATCGCTTCTGCTAAAATGGCATCGAGTTTGTAGTAGAGGGGTTCACCTAAACCTATGGGCATACCCGTAGCAACGGTTAGAACCACACCACCTACAGAGTCATGGTTGTTTTTTGCAGCTAAAATAGCCTCTTCTTGTTGGGCTTCTGTTTTTGCATCAAGGGCATAGAGTTTGGATGTTTTTGCATGAGTAAAATCAAAAGATTCACTTTTGATGCCATCTACTTCACAAAGACCAGACTCTATCTTTATACCAATGGTTTTAAGCATCAGTTTTGCAATGGCCCCTGCTGCCACTCGTGCTGCTGTCTCCCGTGCAGAGCTTCGTCCACCACCACGGTAGTCACGTAGTCCATACTTATGAAAGTAGGTAAAGTCAGCATGACCTGGACGAAATAGGTCTTTTACGTTATCATAGTCACGGCTCTTTTGGTTACCGTTAAAAATGACCATCATAATGGGAGTTCCTGTACTAAGCCCTTCAAAAGTACCTGAGAGTATCTCTACTTTGTCATCCTCTTTTCTTGCTGTTTCCAGTTTGCTTTTTCCTGGTTTTCTTCTATCTAATTCTGACTGTATAAAAGCTTCATCTATGGCTAGACCTGCTGGAACACCATCGACGATGCACCCCAAAGCTTTTCCGTGTGACTCGCCAAAGGTGGTCATGGTAAATGCTTTTCCAAATGTGTTCATTATACTTCGCCTCTTAATGTTTTTAAAGCTATTTCGGCTGCTTTTTGTTGTGCCTCTTTTTTGCTTTTACCGATGGCAGAAGAGATGCTTTTATTTTGTAATATAACAGCTATTTCAAACTCTTTTTTATGGTCGGGACCAAAAGTTTTTATGAGTTTATAGGTTGGAGTCTCTCCAAAGTCTGCTTGAGTTAGCTCTTGGAGGGTTGTCTTAAAATCTTTAGAGAGAGAGTTGAGGTCAATAGTTGGGTAGTTTGACTCTATTAAATCTATAGATATCTTGGCTACAGTCTCTAATCCAGACTCTAGGTATATGGCTCCGATAATGGCTTCAAATGCATTGGAGAGAAGGGAAGGCTTGGTTCTTCCTTCATTATTTTCTTCAGCAGAAGATATAAGTAAAAAATCTCCAAGGTTAATGCTCAGAGCCAGTTTAGTAAAACCTTTTTCATTAACTAAAGAAGCTCTAATTTTAGAGAGAACGCCTTCGTCTTCTTTTGGAAATTTCTTAAAAAGATACTCTCCTACTATTAAGTCAAGGACAGCATCACCTAAGAACTCTAATCGCTCATTGTTATAAGGTTTTTTATAACTTTTATGCGTGAGTGCTTCGGTGATGAGGTCACTTTGTTTGAACTTGTAGTTTAAAGCTTGTTCGAGTGCTTTAAGGTGTTTCATCTGTTTTTCCTTTTTTTTATTTGATGCTATTAGAGTAGAGAGTAACCTGTATGTGACTGTTTTTTTGCAACGGTCTCTTTAACTTGTATTGCATCTATAGCATAACATTTTGGACAGCGTGTAAAGCTTATGGGGAAGTGTTGTTTACATTTTCCACATCCATAGCTGAAGATTAAATCTACTTCTAAGTTTCCACCTTTTTGAGCAGAAATAATGGTGTCAATAGCAAAAATACCACTTTTGGGAGTGACATCTTTAGGCTCTATGAAACCTTTTGCAATATAGATGGCAGATAATTTTTCATCTGTAGAAATTATATCTAAGTTGAGGTTTGAAGAGGGTAAGAACCATAGAATATCAAGTATAGAGTTTATTTTGTCACTTTTTATATTGTGCCAAGCAACATCTAAATTCAGTTCAAAAAGTGCTTTCATAATTCGTCTGTAGGCATAATGCTCATTATTGAGTAGTTCTGTTAATTTTTCAACTTTTTCCTGTGTGGAGAGTTTTTTGTTAACTAAAAATTTATTTAATATAAGATGTGCCTCTAGGGCTTCTGTATTTTCACCTAAAATTTTTAGTGGTTGTATGGTCTCAATGGCTTTTTCATGCTCTTGTAGCAGTTCATAGACTACCCCTAAATGGTAGAGTGCCTCTTTATTTCTGGCATGTTTACTTAGAATTTGTAAAAAAATAGATTCGGCACGTTTTAAAAAACCTGCTTTGAGGTAGGTTTGACCAAGCTGTTCAAGTATCATCTCTTTTTCAATAAACTTTGAGATATTCTCTATAAGATAGAGGTTTAAATTTATAGCTTTTTGGTATTCCCCTTGATTTTTAAAGGCATGAGCTAAGATGGTAAGAGGTTTAATGAGTGCTTTATCAAATGGCATCTCTTCTACATCAAGTTGACACTCTTTTGTGTTAAAACGGTTTAGAAATTGATTGAGACTTTTACGTTTTCTCTCCTCTTTGATGTTACCTAAAACAAAAGAAGCAATAGCAACAATGAGAATAAGTACCACAATAATCAAAATACTAAAAAGTGGGTCATCGTAAGCAGGTAAAATATTATCCAAAAGTTCTCTTTTTTTCTTAATATTCTATCACATTAGATATAATACCAATATGATAGATGACGCATCGGTTGAACAACTAAAAAACAGCATGGACATTGTTGAGATTATCTCGAACTATATTGAGGTTAAAAAAGCAGGAGCTAATTTTAAGGCAAACTGTCCTTTTCATGGTGAGAAGACTCCGAGTTTTGTGATTAGTCCTGCAAAGCAGATATACCACTGTTTTGGATGTGGAGTTGGTGGTGATGCCATTAAATTTGTGATGGAGTATGAGAAATTAAACTACCCAGAGTCATTAGAAAAAATAGCATCTATGATGAACTTCTCTTTGGCTTATGCACAAGGTACATCGGACAACAATGAAGCCAGAAGAGTTTTAGAACAGGTGCAAGAGTGGTATGTTAAAAACTTGGTCTCTGCACCTGTTTCGATGGACTATTTAAGAGATAGAGGTATAACTCAGCAGTCCATAGAGACTTTTGGTATAGGGTATGTTGGGGCTTCTCATGAGCTTATGAACTTTCTTGCTAAAAACTTTTTACCTATACCTAAAGCTGAAGAGGCAGGGGTAGTTGCCCAGCGTGAACGGGGTGGATTTTATGCACGTTTGACGGAACGTATTACTTTTCCTATCTATTCAGCAAGTGGTGCTATTGTAGGTTTTGGTGGACGAACCATCACTAACCATCCTGCAAAGTACATTAACTCACCTCAAACGAAAATGTTTAATAAATCGCGTCTACTTTACGGTTATGCTAAAGCAAAAGATAGTATCTATAGAAATAAAAAGCTCATAGTCTGTGAGGGGTACTTAGATGTTATTATGTTTCATCAGGCTGGGTTTAAAGAGGCTGTTGCAACACTAGGTACAGCTTTAACCGAAGAGCATCTTCCTATTTTGCGAAAAGGTGAACCTCATATTGTCTTAGCTTACGATGGTGACAAAGCAGGGGTTGCTGCTGCATTAAAGGCTGCTTCTATGCTTACAGAGGCTGGATTTGATGGTTCAGTAGTACTTTTTCCTGATGGAAAAGACCCTGCTGACATGATAGCACAAGGACAAGTGCAAGAGGTGGCTAACTTGTTACGTCATGGTCAAGCCTTGATTCCTTTTGTTATAGAGATGGTAGCAAAGAGTTATGACTTAAATAACCCACGAGAAAAAGAGGTGGCTTTTGGGCATGTGAAAACTTACCTAGATAATTTAAGTCCGATTATTCGTGATGCGTATATATCTCATGCCTCAACTGTTTTGGGTGTAAACTCAGCACTTTTTGGTAAAAATGCAAAGTTAGAAAATACCAAAGCACGTTTTGAAGAGGGTAGCCGTGATGATGTGGGTCAGTTGAGCATTATAAAAACACTTCATGAAAATAGACACTTTATAAACAAAGTAACCAATGTTATAGAGCTTTCTATGTTTGGAGCTTATGCAGGGTTACTAGATGCTGTGATAAAAAAAGAAGAGAACCCAACTATAACAGGTTTGAGTTTAGATGAGAGTATAAAAGTTATGAGTGAAGAAGAGTTAAAACAATCGTTAGCTTCTTTTCTTTTTCGCCACTATGCTATGCAGTTAAAAAGTATAACTACTGATGCAAGTATACCCTTGGAAAAAAAGAGTTTTTTGATAAAAAAAATAAAAATGGATATAATGCCACGCTTAAAACGTGGAGAGTTGGTTTCTTACAAATTTTAAAACATAAATTTAATTAATTTTCTAAACGTGTAGGTTTGTGCCATGCCAAACGTCAAATTTCGCTTTATATTTAATGATTATTTCACATAACCATTAATGCATATTTGGATTTGACGTTTGACATGGTCAAACCTACTTAAAAAATAAAAAAGGAAAAACATGACAGCAACAGCAAAACATATCTTAGTACAAGATGAGGCAAAATGCCAAGAGTTAAAAGATAAAATCACTTCAGGTGAAGCAACTTTTGAAGAGGTAGCCAGAGACAATTCGCTTTGTCCATCGGGTGTAAAAGGTGGTGACTTAGGAAGCTTTGGACAAGGTGCAATGGTACCAGAGTTTGACAAAGTGGTTTTTAACGATGAGGTAGGCGTGGTTCATGGACCAGTTCAGACTCAGTTTGGTTACCACTTACTTTTGATTACAAGTCGTGCATAGGTAATGACAGACAATAAAATAAACCTTATCATGAAGCTTCTTATGGCTTTAATGTTGGGGTATTTTGCCTACTTTAAAGGGTGGGTTTTTTCTGATTTTAAAAATGTTTCTTCACAAGAGGCTTATGCTCTTTTAGAAAATGATAAAAACATAACTTTCATAGATGTTCGTTCCAAAAAAGAGTTTGAGAAAGACCATATAAAAGGAGCGATTTCTCTCCCTATGGAAATGGTGGCTATTCCAAATACCTATACATCTGAACATAAAAAAGTATTGGTCTATTCGGAGCGAGGTGAACGCTCTGTAGAAGCTTCACGAATATTGTCCAAACGTGGCTATGAGGTTTTAAATCTTAAAGGTGGTGTGGTTTTTTGGATAAGGGCAGGGTATGAGCTAACTAAGTAGTTAACCCAATCATCGACATAAATCGCCCAGAGCATCCTCCCTCTTTTCTATAAGAGAAATAATTATCTACCTCACAAGCCGTACAGATATTAGAGAGTTCTATATTTTCTTCTTTTAGTCCAGCTTGTAGAAGTTGGATTTTGTTAATGTGGGGCAAATCTAACATATATTTTTCATCTTTTTCATCATAAGCATCTTTTACATCTTTAAAATGTTGAGCCACATTCCAGTCTACTTCATAACAACACTTTCCAATAGATGGGGCGATTCCTGCTATGATGTCATTTGGATTTGAGTTAAATAGCTCTTTCATCTTCTCTACAGTTTTAAAAACTATCTGTTGTTCTGTTCCTTTCCAACCTGCATGAATGGCTGAAACTACTTTTTGTTTTGGGTCAAAAAGAAGTATGGGAACACAATCAGCAGTAAGAATGGTAAGCATGATGTTTTTTTGATTGGTAATAAGTGCATCACAATCTTCTATGGCATGTTCTGCTCTATTACTGAGCCAAGTTTTGTTTGCTTCTTTAATGACTTTTATATTGTCACTGTGGGTTTGATTGGCGACGATGAAGTTCATGTTTGGAAAACTTTTAGCTATAGTAGTTCTGTTTTCTATAATCTTTTGAGGCTCTTCCCCTGTATGTAGGGCAAGAGAGAAGTTATGAGCTTGGGTTAAATCTTTTTTGCTGATGAGATGGGTAGAGTTTTTGTGAGCTGATAGGTTTTTGAATTTGTGGGTTTTTTTCATGTTTTTTCTTTTATTTGTGTAGGGTGTTTTCCCCTGAAAACACCGTGTTATAACATTAAAAATTTATTAAAATCTTACATTTGGTTTTGACGGTGTTTTCAGGGAAAACACCCTACAAGTTACATCTCTTTTACAGAAGAACTCTCTTGCTGGTCAACATAAATCATGGTACGTAATTTTTCTCGGTAATCTTCTATATTACACTCTTTCATATCGGTTACACCATCTTTAAATGCAGCTTCTGCAACAGCTGATGCTACCCATACCAGTGCCTCTTTTGAGAATGGGGTAGGGATAATATGTCTTTTTCCATAGACTAAGTCAGGGTCATTGTAGATGGCTTTTACATAGTATGGAACAGGCTCTTTTGCTAGGGCTGCTAGAGCTTTGGCTGCTGCCATTTTCATATTTTCGGTAATTTTTTTAGCACCTGCATCTAATGCACCTCTAAAGATAAAAGGGAAACCTAAAACATTGTTCACTTGGTTAGGGTAGTCAGAACGTCCCGTTCCTATGATGATGTCTGGTCTAACTGCTTCTACTCTGTCAGGGGTAATCTCTGGAGTAGGGTTCGCACAAGCAAAGATAATAGCATTGTGTGCCATGGTTTTAACCATTTCAGGTGAAACAATGTTGGCAGAAGAGAGCCCCAACATCATGTCGGCATTTTTAAGTGCATCTTCTAAGGTTCTATCTTCTGTATCTATGGCAAATTCTTTTTTATACTTGTTTAAATCGTCTCTACCTGAATGAATAACACCTTTTGAATCTATTAATGTAATGTTGGTAGCTCCTAGCAGTTTGTACATTTTAGCAGAAGCGATTCCTGCTGCACCAGCTCCGATAACAACAATTTTAATATCTTCTATTTTTTTGTTAGAAAGTTCTAAAGCATTAAGCAGTCCAGCAGAGGTAATGATAGCTGTACCATGTTGGTCATCGTGCATGACAGGAATGTCTATACGCTCTTGAAGTTTTCGCTCTATTTCAAAACACTCTGGTGCTTTAATATCTTCTAGGTTGATTCCTCCATAAGTATCTGAAATAGCAGCACAGGTATCGACTATGGCATCAATATCTTGAATATTTAAAATAACATCAACAGCATCAACATTGGCAAAAGATTTAAATAGAACAGCTTTTCCCTCCATAACAGGTTTCCCTGCTAGACCTCCAATATCTCCTAGACCTAAAACAGCTGTACCATTTGAGATAACAGCAACGGTATTACCTTTATTGGTGTATTTGTATGCTAAAGATGGGTCTTTTTCAATCTCTAAACAGGGGTAAGCCACACCAGGAGAGTATGCCATGGACAACTCTTCTTGTGTTTTACAGGGTTTGGTTATTTCGGTAGCAGTTTTTCCGTCGATGTGGTACTCTAAACATTCATTTTTGAATTTATCCATGTTAATATCCTCTTATTTGGGCAAAATTTTTTAAAATGAAATTTTAGCAGAATATAATTAATTCTTAACTGTGAATTATTTTCTTAACCAAGGTAGAGATAAAACGCTTCTCTTAATCAAAAAACTTTATTTATTTGATTCTTTTTTATTTAATATTCATATTTATACTTTTCTTAAAATTATGTTACAATAGTTTTAACAAAATTCTATCATGGGAGTGGTGAAGTATGAAAAATTGTTTATTTGGAGTTGTAACGGTTTTTTTATTGGCTGGGTGTGCCGAGAAACATCAGATTAATATTGGTGAGATTACGCTTGAAAAATATGAGTCTGTCCCAAAGAGGAGTTCCGAGTATTATATGTCGTTTACTCAGGAGTATTATGACAACAAACTCTACCCTGTAAGTGAGTATTGTAATGATAAAAGAGCCTATCTGAGTGATGATAAGTTTTCTACAGAGACCTACTTAAAACTTAGTAATGAACGTACGAAGCAAAGTAGAGTAGGGAAGTACCCTATTTGGTTTTTGCTTAATGATGATGCTTCCAATATCTCTTGTGTTAAAAAGAGTGCAAATTTTATAAATGAAGAGCCTTTTGTGGTAAGTGACAGTGATAATCTCTCTGTGAAACTTCTGCAAAAAAATGAGGCTGAAAAAGGTGTGCCTATTCGGGAATTGGGTGTACTTATAGATTTTGTCTCTTTGGTTGTTCCTCAAACTGCAAATTTTTTACTTCATACCAATAACATTATAAAAGACCCTATTACTCAAAACTATTTAAACATGATGGATGAAGCATTTAAACATGGTGACCTTGATGGTACCAAGAGTCGTGATTTTAAGACCAATATAGCAACTATAAAAGTAAAGCTAAATGTTCCCGAAGATAAGAGTGTTCAAGAGTTGGGGTATATACTTCTAAAACCCAAGTATAGAACAACTTTAACTACGGTGGATACACTTGATGGTATGCCAAATTTTAAATTTATCTATAACAGCAGTGACCATCGTATAGAAGATGTTATGAACTATCAATTAAAAGGTAAAAATATCTCTGTTAAAACAGTTGTTGATAACTTTCGACAAGTTTCAGATGAACATGTAGTAGAGGCACTCTCTTTGTTAAATACAGATTTGATGAATAGGTTTACAGGTTATGATAGAGCCTTGGTTTTGAGTTTAGCCTTGCGTCAAAGTGATATGTATAAACGTTTAGCCTATAGCGTACAGATGAAAAATGTAGAGAAAGTTAAAGTATATATGAGACTGTTAGCAGATAAGCAGAATCCTCTACATGATTTGGGAAAAGAGTTACAATCAACAGGTTGTGACTATTATGGACTCATGTATCAGGCACAAGATTTGATAAAGAAGTCTGAAGCCCTTGCCGTGCAAAATGCTGCTCAAGCACAAAGAATAAAAGATGAAGAAATTCGTCAACAGATTGCCTTAGAAGGGATAGAAAACTTCCTACGTCCTGTATCTAACTGGAATTATATACCAAAAATGTTTGCACAAAATGTTCAGATACGTGAAACAAATGGAAAAATCTTGAATGTAGGAGAACTTCAATCAATATATAAACGTGATACTAATGTTAGTGCTTATGGTTGTTATGTAGATTTACAAAGTAAAATTCATGGTGTCACAGTACAAGATTATCTTATTCATCCTAGTTATACAGGAGGTGTCAAATATAATTATATGGCACTTTCAGTAGACAAGTCAAATAAAATAGATACAATTTTTTATAAATTAACAAGAGGAAAGCAGTTAAAGATAGAGCAGATGCTTATTGATAAAAACAATCAATTTATTATGAAAAGAAGGGTTCAAGATGTACTTAATAGCCAAAAATCAAGAAGCTGTTCATCTAGTATAAGTAGGTTGTTTTAATAAGAAAATTGATTTGAAGTAGAAGTAAAATTTAGTGGTGACCCCTAGGAGATTCGAACTCCTGTAACATGGATGAAAACCATGGATCCTAACCGTTAGACGAAGGGGCCACTAAATATAAAAAGTACAAGTTAAAAATGGTGACCCCTAGGAGATTCGAACTCCTGTAACATGGATGAAAACCATGGATCCTAACCGTTAGACGAAGGGGCCATTAACAACTTGTGGACGAAATTATAGCTAAGTATTCTTAATCTAATATAAAACTAATAAAAATATTTATAGCATAAATTACGTGATATCTGTTATAATTAAAAAAAAGGATAAATATGATGAAAAAACACACGGGACTACTACTTGGTAGCATACTGTTTTTCAATGCTTGTACAGGTCAACCCAAAAAAGAGGAGAGTGCATTTATAGTCTTAAAAACAGCAGGTATGAAGTATGCTGATATGGGCTTTATAAAACAGAGTTCTTCTAAAGTAGAAGTTGAAATGTATGCAGCAGGGCAACCGTTGGTAAGCATAGAGATTAACGGAATGAATATATGTATGTCAACTTTTGAATGTATGGAGAAGCATGATTTTAATACAAAAGTTTTAAACTCCTCTTACCCTGATACTCTTTTAGAAAATATTTTTAAATCAAAACCTATTTTTAATTCTAAGAACTTAGAAAAAAATAGTGATGGATTTACACAGAAAATTCAAAAAAAAGATAAGTATGATATAACATACACTGTTATAAGTGGTGAGAGAAAATTTCGTGATAGAATAAATAAAATATTAATTAAAGTGAGAGAACAGTAATGAAATTTGTTGGAGCCCATGTTAGTGCAAGTGGTGGAGTAGATAACGCCCCTTTAAATGCCATGAAGATAGGAGCAAAAGCTTTTGCCCTTTTTACAAAAAACCAAAGACAGTGGGTCGCCAAACCTTTAGAAGAGAAAATGATAGAGAGTTTTAAGATAAATCTTGAAAAATCTGGAATTTCTCCTAAGCATGTTTTACCTCATGATAGCTACTTAATTAATTTGGGTCACCCAGAAGTAGAGAAGTTAGAGAAATCACGAGAAGCATTTATAGATGAGTTACGTCGTTGTGAACAATTGGGCTTAGAGCTTCTGAACTTTCACCCTGGAAGTCATTTGGTTAAAGTAGCGAAAAAAGACCCTGAGTATGATGACAAGATTATGGAAGCAGAGCTAACTTGTTTAGATGTTATTGCAGACTCTTTAAACTTAGCCATAGAAGTTACTAATGGCATGAGTGTAAAGTTGGTTATAGAAAATACAGCAGGGCAAGGAACAAACTTAGGGTACAAGTTTGAACATTTGGCGTATATTATAAACAAAGTAGAAGATAAAAGCCGTGTAGGTGTCTGTTTGGATACTTGTCATACATTTACAGGTGGTTACGATTTGAGAACGCGTGAAGCTTATGATAAGACAATGGATGATTTTGAGCGTATTGTTGGCTTTGAGTACTTATCTGCCATGCACATTAACGACTCTAAACCAAAACTAGGAAGTCGTGTTGACCGTCACCACTCTTTGGGGCAAGGTGAGATAGGTTGGAATGCCTTTAAATTCATTATGAATGATGAACGAATGGACGATATTCCTTTAGTATTAGAGACTATTGATAGTGATATTTGGGACAGAGAGATAGTAGAACTCTATAATTTAATCGAGGAGGTGTAGTTGCAAAATAGTGAGGTAAGTAGGTTTTAGTGTAGATAATTAAAATTTTGAAAATTTCTTAAGGAGGAATGATGAAACAGATAGTTAAAACAGTAGCAATAGTAGCCCCTTTATTGGTCTTTGTAGGGTGTGGTGATGGGTTAGATCAACCATCCAATGAGACATTTAAAGGAGGGGAACTGGTTGTAAATTTTTCTGCTCCTGTTATGAAAAAAACATTAATTGATAAACATATTGTTGATGCTAATAGGACAGTCTATGGATATAAAGCATTTAAGATTCCCTATACTACTACAGATGAAGAGGGCAATGAAGTAAAAGCATCGGGGCTTTTTGTTATTCCTACAGGTTTACCTGAAATTGTCAATACTACTTTAGGTCTCTCTATGGTGTCTGATGACCATGGAACTATTTTTTCTAATAGAGAAGCACCTTCTGTATTGGCAGATGCAGATGCAGTACCTGCAGGTTCTTCGGTTATCTTAAGTGCATTGGGTGGATTTGCTACTTTACAACCAGACTATATAGGTTTTGGGGATTCCAATGAGCATTATCATCCTTTTATTTTAAAAAAATCTTTGGCAAATGCAACAGTTGATTTTATTAAACAGGTAAAAGTATTTGCGAATGATAATAATATTACTCTTAATAATCAACTCTTCTTAACTGGTTACTCTGAAGGTGGTTATGCTGCTATGGCAACACTTAAAAAGATAGAAGATGAAAACTTAACCGACTTAAAGGTAACCATGGCTGCTCCAATGGCTGGACCGTATGCTTTAAAACCTTTGGCAGATGTAGTTTTATCACAACCAAAACTAAGCGTTCCCTCTTTTATGGCAAATGTAGGTTATGCTTATGCAAAAGCTTATAATGAAGATGTTGAAACTGTGATAAATGAACCCTATGCTTCTAAGCTTCCTACTCTATTTAATGGTGATTTAAATCGTACTCAAATTGATCCAGAATTAAGTTACGATACAAAGGGAGCTACGGGACTTTTTGTTGATAACTTTGTAACAAATTATTTTACAGATGAGAATCATTGGTTTAAAAAAGCTGTAATTGAAAATAATCTTTATCAATGGGCTCCAAAAACACCTATTCGTTTGGTTCATTGTGAAGGGGATGATGTGATTCCTTATACTATCTCTCAGTTAACTGAAGGAACAATGAAAGCCATGAATGTTTCTGATGTACAACTTGTTCCCGTAGAAGCAGCACTGGGTTTAGGTGCTAAATTGGGTCATGCTGCTTGTGGGTTACCTGCTTATGGTGTAACTGCAAAAATATTTGCTACTGTTAGAAAACAGACCATTGGGTACTAGGAGATGATGATGAAAAAAACAATATTACTAAGTATAACAGCAAGTTCTTTTCTGATGGCAGGTGCCTATAAGATACCTGAGCAGTCAGTAAACTCTATGGCATTGGGTGCAGCTTATGTGGCACATACGGATGGAGCTGATACAGCCTATTTTAACCCTGCAAACATGGCATTTATGGAAGATAAACAGTTTGCAGAAGCTGGTCTGACTTGGGCACACTTACCTAGCAATAAGTTTAAAGGTGTTCAAGCCTATTCTGCTAGTGAAATACATCCTGCTTCTAACAAGTCTGAAATAGAAAACTTACAACTTCCATTTTTACACTATGTGGCAGCCCCAATGGGAGCTTTTAGATGGGGTGCTAGTTTAACGGTTCCTGGAGGTCTAACAAAACGTTGGGAGAGTGGACAGCAGAAGCTTTTTGCTGAGGAGTTTACGTTGAAAGTTATAGAGGTAAATCCTGTAGCTTCCTATAAAGTATCTGATAACTTTGCAGTGGGTGGTGGTTTACGATTTATCTACTCTGAGGGGGTTGTCAATGGTGATGGAGCAGAGACAACCAAGCCTATTAAGCGTGAGATGGAGGGAGATACGGTTGAGTTTGGATATAACCTAGCGATGACCTATAGACCAACTTCAGACATTAATATGGCTGCAACCTACCGTTCAAATGTTGATTTAAAGGAAGATGGTGAAGCAAATCTTTATTTGATGGGTGTTGGTAATCAGTATGATGCCTCTGTTACGGTTCCTCTACCTGCAGCATTAAACTTGGCAGTAAGTAAAACATGGCAAGATAAATATACAGTGGAGTTAAACTATGAGAAAACTTATTGGTCAGCTTATAAAGAGTTAGATTTTAATTATGGCTCTCCTATTCAGGCAGTATTGGTTGAACCTTTTGATGACCCAAAACCCAAAAACTGGAAAGATACAGATACTTTTAGAATAGGTCTCACAGCAAAAGTCTCTCCTAAATTGACACTTATGGCTGGGTATGCTAAAGATGAATCTCCTATTGACAGAAAGTATATCTCTTATGAATTGCCTGATTCTGATGCCAATATCTATACTTTTGGTTTTCGTATTAACGCCAATGAGAACCTCTCATACGGGTTTGCTTACTTACATGATGAAAAAGAGTCCTTTACTTTAGCAGCAGGTGAGAATGAAGGTGGAATTATAGGTAAATTTTCAGGAGGTGGTGCTGACCTTCTAAGTGCAGGTGTAGCATACAAATTCTAAGATGAAGTATCCATTTAGTAGTTTTTATGACTTAATTTTTACACAAGCCAAAAAACGAGGTCGAAAAACAGCTCTGTTTGTAGGAGATGAAAAAATCTCCTATAGACAGATACAACAAAAAGCAGATATTTTAGCTGCATACCTCTCTAGTAGAGGTGTTGAAAGAGGAGACAAAGTTGCTCTTTTTATGCGTAACTCTGCAGAGTTTATTTATGCTGTTTTTGCTATCTCAAAGCTTGGAGCTGTCTCTGTTCCTATTAACACTTTTTTAAAAGAGGGGGAACTGGCGTATATTTTAGAAGATTCAGATGCTAAGGTACTTATATCTTCTGTTGTTCATGATGAAGTAGTTTCATCCGATGAGGTACAAAAATTTTTAGATTTTACCATTTGGGAAGGTGCTTACAAAGGTGATAGCCTACGTCATGTATCTTTTGAAAAAGTATTAACTTTCCCAGAGAGTGTTGATTCTCGTCTTATGGATTTGGATGATTTGGCTGTTATTATCTACACTTCAGGAACAACTGGTAAACCGAAAGGAGCCATGCTCTCTGCTAAAAATATCTTCTCTAATGCTCATGGAGGAAGCTTACATGTTAAGGCAAGTTCAAAAGACAGAATTATAGTCTTTTTACCTATGTTTCACTCTTTTACTTTCTCTATAGGGGTTATTATGCCTCTTTATAAAGGTGCAAGTATCGTTGTTATTAAATCGTTAAAACCTTTTGCCAATATCTTTAAGCAAGTACTTGTAAAACGTGTAACTATTTTCTTAGGTATTCCAGATGTATATAATGCTTTGATTAAAGCAAAATTACCTTGGTACTTTATGTGGTTTAACAAGGTTCGTATTTTTGTCTCTGGTGCAGCTGCCTTACAACCAAAAACATTAGAAGCGATGCAAGAGAAGTTTAAAAGGGGTGTTCTTTTAGAAGGTTATGGGCTGAGTGAAGCTTCTCCTGCAATCTCTATTAATCCTATTACTCAACAAAAGCCTAAGTCTGTTGGTACAGCACTTTATGGGTATGAGATGAAAATTGTCGATGATAATTTACTTGAATTGCCAAGAGGTGAGGTAGGTGATATTATTGCAAGAGGTGAAAATGTTATGTTGGGTTATCTGAACCGTCCTGAAGCGACTGATGAGACCATTGTAAAAGGTTGGTTACTTACAGGCGACATGGGTTATATGGATGAAGATGACTTTCTTTATATCGTTGATAGAAAAAAAGATTTGGTTATATCCAAAGGAATTAACATCTACCCTAGAGAGTTAGAAGAGGTTATAGACAGCTTTAAAGGTATTGCCTCTTCTGCTGTCATCGGTATAGCCGATGAGAAGAGTGGAGAGATACCTATTGCTTATATAGAACTAGAAGAGGGGGTTGATGAGATAGATGTGAGTGAGTTACGTAAGCATCTGCGTAATCATCTGGCAAATTATAAAGTACCAAAGCAGTTACATTTTATAAATGAGTTACCTAAAAATGCTACAGGTAAAGTTTTGAAACGTGAGTTGAAAGTTAATCTACTTAATCTTAATAATTAAAGTAAAAAGAGATTTTTTTGTGACGACGTTTAACGTCGTCACGAGAATGTAAGTTGTTTACCAACGAGAAACAAGTGCCACATTTACTTTTGCAAATTTAGGAACATCTTCTCCATCGTAACTACCTGATTTACTTGCCATTTGGGCAGCAACATCTAAGCTTAAGGCTTGAGCTCCAATTCCAAAACCAGTAGAGTAGATAACCCCTTCATTGCTATTGGCTAGATTTTGCATGAGACCTGCACGAAGTGAGACCCATGATGCAGGTTTGTAGTTGACACCCATACCCAGTTGTTGGCTATCGTACCCTGGAATAAATGTTTCATTACTTGTTATATCTAAGTCCATTGCCAGTTCTACTTGCTCATTATAGTTATAGAGTAAACCCGTTCTTAATTGCATATCAGCTTTAAGTGAACCTCCATCTATGGTGTCAAACTTAGGTGAGTTGATGTTTTTTGCTACCAGTCCAACCGATAATTTTTTAACGTTTGATGGTTTAAATAGTACTCCCAAGTCAAGACCTACATTAGAGCTGTCTTTTTTATAATCTTCAAGGTTTTCATCTGTATTATCTTCTGAATCTATATTCATACGTTTAACAAAGGTTGAACCTTTCATAAGTTTTAAGCTTCCTCCAACCGATAGCTCTCCTTGCTTGAAGTCAAATGCTTTAGCATAAGATACAGGAACTTCAAGAAGTGCCAAACCTTTTATATCTACATAGGTAGTACCATTTTCACCTATGGCAGACTCCAGTGAACCTTCTTCATAGGCAGCTTGGCTTATTTCACTGTATTGGTCTGTATTTGGGTTGTAGTTATAGTATTTTCCATCGTTACCCTTTACACTTAAATCCAAACGCTTATTGTCTACATGAGCTGTAGCAGAAATATCTCCTGTTCCATAAATTCCAATAGCATATTCATTAACTTGTGTAGAGAGGTA
>JALVXD010000131.1 GCA_027038295.1 Campylobacteraceae bacterium | reverse complement strand
TTCGCCTCTCTCTTCTTCATAGTCTGAATCTATGGTTACAAAACGCTCCCCTGCATCTTTTATGTATGAACCTGCTGCGACAACTTTAAAGGCATAAAGGGTATTGATGTCAAAAATAAAATGTCCATCCTCTTCTAAACGCTCTTCTACACAGCCTAAAAAACGTTTTAAACTCTTTTTATCTAAATAGTTAACCATGTCAAATATGGCTGTTATAACATCGTACTTTCCATCAAGTTTACAGAGGTCTATACACTCAGCGTTTAGACCTTTTGCTTTCGTCATCTCTACCATAACAGGGCTAAGGTCAATGCCTTTGGTTTTTACATGAGGATAGCCTATGGAGAGTTCTTCTAAAAATCCACCTGAACCACAACCAACGTCAAGTAGGATTTTAAACTCTAAAGTATCTAAGGTATCAAAATAGTACTCATTTAAGATAGGAGTAACTTCATGCACCCCCAACAAATCTTCTACTTTGGCATAGAGGTCAAGAGCATTAGGCACGGCTTTTTACCACTTCATTGATTTTTTCATAAAGTGAAAGAACTTCATCTTTTTTCGCATAGTAGGCATTTTTGTTTGCTATAAGGTGAACCGATGAATCCATAATGTCTTCAGCTACTTTAAGTCCGTTCTCTTTCATGGTAGCACCAGTTTCAACAATGTCCACAATAGCATCTGCCAAACCAACAAGTGGAGCTAATTCTATAGAACCATATAGTTTTATAATCTCAACACCTACAGCTTTTTCTGCAAAATACTTTTCAGTAATGTTTACCATTTTAGTAGCTATTTTTATGTTTGGTTTCGACCAGTCTAATTCATCTTCATTTTTAATTCCAATAGAGACTTTACATTTACCCATCTGCATGTCTAAAAGCTTAACTATATCTAATTCTTTTTCAGTAATAACATCAAGCCCTACCACACCAATATCTGCTGAACCATGTTCTACATAGGTTGGTACATCTTGGTTTCTTACATTTAAAAAACGGAAGTTTCCTACTTCCATTATAAGTTCACGTCCTTCAAACTTAAACTCTCCACCAAATATTTCTGAAAATATGGCTAAAGTATCCTCTGCAATTCTTCCCTTTGGAAGTGCTACTGTTAACATCTACTGTTCCTTTAATACGTTCTTCATGCCTTGAAATATAAGCGTTTCATCAAAGATAGCCCTTTTAAAAAAGCCACTAATCAACTCGCCATCTCCACCCGATATATACAACTGTTTATCTGATTGATATTTTTCTACAAGCGTTTTTATGGACGCGATTATACCAAAACTTATTGCATCTTTAGTTGTTTTAGGTAACTCATTTAAAGATACCTTTGGATTTAACGCTGTTTCTAACGCAGGAGAGATAGAAGCGTAAGCATCTATATAAGCTTTCAACCCAGGAAGTAAAAAACCTCCAACGTACCTACCCTCTTCCACCACATCAACAGTTATAGCAGAACCAGCACTTACAAATATACCATTACGATGAGACAAACACAAAGCTTTACGGTCTATACCCATGGTATCATACTCATTCTCTATTCGCATCAAAGCAGATACATCTTCCCAATTCTCCAACCCCTCCAACTGCTCTTTGAGTTGATGTTTAACGGTAATGTATTTGAGTTTTTTATCTCTATATTCTTCTATGGCTTCTTTATGGCTTAGATGAATAACCTCTTTACCATCGTAAATATGTATTCGGCTGTTTCCTATGTCAGCTAAGAGCATCATAACCTCCCTTTTAACATCAATAAGAAATGGTCAAATTTCCGTAGGATGCTGTTTTCCAACACACCATTAAATAAAATTCGCATAAAATAAAATCTCGCCGAAAGGCTCAAAGACCCGTAGGTCGGGATGTCCTCTTCCCGACGTAAATTGGCATAAAGCAAAAGCCCACATAAACAAAAAACATCAGCATATAAAGTTTCTATTGAACGATAAAACTTATTGGTAATATAAACAGATGTCGGGATGAGGGCAACCCGACCTACAGGGCTTCGCCCTTGTTCCCATTTCTGTAGGGTGCTGTTTTCCAACGCACCTTTAATTGGCATAAAATAAAAATTTGTTTTTGATTTAAATAATTGGTGCGTTAGAAAACGGCACCCTACAAAAGCTCTCATATCAACCCCAACTCATAAGCCATATCTCTTTTCAATTTAGAAAATGGCTCTTTAGATAAATCTGCATTATCATCTATTAAAGAGAAAATATCTTGCTTTATTTGTTGATAGGGTATATCTATAAAATTTTTATTAGAATTTACCATCCAAATCTTCTTCCTGAAACTTTTAAAACATCATAAATCTCTTTTATCCCTTTCAACTTCTGAGAAATATCATATTTAAAACTATCTCCATACAAATCAATATTATCTAGAATAGTAATATAATAACATCTTAAAATATGGTCTATTGTAAATACACTAACTAAATCATCAATCGACATTTCACCTTTTTCGATTTCATTTAATTCTTTCTGTATATGCTCTATAAAATCTTTTCTAGTAGCAAAATTTAATTGAGATTCTTCTGACGGTATTTGTTGTTTATTTCCTACGAAACTAAGTTTGTTAGATAAAAAAGGAAAATCTAATTTTTCACTCTTTTTAAAAAGCAAAATAAGTCCTTCATATAAGTTTTTTAAAGTATTTTTTGTAACAGCTACTTCTTTTGCATAAAAAAAGTTTACCAACTTTCCAATTATTTCTAGTAAACTATCATTTTTTTCATCAGCTTTAAGACTATAAGGAACTAAATAAGATTTATCCTTGAATTTTGGATTTGATGCTTTTTTAAAAAATAATTTAGAGCTATTTTTTATTTGTTCATCTTGATATGTTTCTTTTATAACTTGGGGAATAAATTTATGAATAAACCAATTATAAGACTCTTCAACACTCATTATAATATCGTTAATCATTGAATCATGACTATCAAGAGTATTCCAAACAATAACTATTTTAGGATTATTTATAGCTCCATTAAAAACAATATTTTTATCTATTCTATAAGTAAACATCATATCTACTTTCATATTTTTATAAACTATTATAGTTTGTACAGAATTTCCAAATATATCCCATTCATCATCACCTTCTCTATATTGATTATGCTTTAAAACAAATTTTTGTATATCTGTCCAAAGTCTTTGGTCAATTTGACATAACTCAAATCCATTTTTATACTCTAGTGAAAAGGGAAAACCTTTAGAATTTAATTTATCTTCTACATTATTCATTTTAGACGCATAAACTTCTTGTAAATCATCTAACATTTCACTTAAGTCTTTAGCTGTTTCATAGGAGATATTTAATGAAGTTGATGATATTTGAATTGTATATAAATTAGTGGTTTTATCAAAAAAGACTATCCAATCTCTTTTATTGTTTTTCTTAAATAATTTAAATCTATATCCACTAAATAAACTTAATAATACCTCTTCTTCAGAGACAGAAACCATTATTTTAGTTGAATTTTCCAAGATAAAAGTTATTTCACATTCAATACTTAGACGAGGTTTAAAGTCATGAAGTATAGGCAAGGAAGCAAAAAGTGAAACTTTATTTTTTTGATTTTTATAAATTCCATCCTCTTTATCTATTTCTCTTTTTGATTCAAAAACTTCACTTGATGGCTTTATTTGATTAGCTATTTTATAATTTTCTATCTTTGCTTTAAATTCATCAACTTTTTTTGAATCATTCGCATTAGAAATAACTTGTATAGCATCTCCTATTCTATATAAAAAATTAAATGTCCTATATCTAGTTTTTTTTATATCTCTTTTCAAAATTAAAATAGAATCTTGAAAAGGAATTTTTATAACAATCACTCTTTTTTCATCAAAATAGAAATCTTCAACTTCTATATTCATAATATGAGGAGATACATGATTATTTAATTTTTCGGCTATATGCCTTTGAATCTCTTGACAATTTTTTTGAGTTCCTGCACCATAAATTTCATTTTTTGATAATTGATGCTCTTTAATCCCAAAAATTAGATAACCTGTCTCTCCAATATTATCAAGATTACCATTTGCTATAGAAACAATATCTGCAATATAGTCTGCATTTTCTTTTTTTTCTTCATAATCTCTTTTAAAATCTAATTTTGGGCTTTCTTTTTTTTGTATTAAATCTAATAATTCTTTCTCTGTCATTTATTACTCTTCAATCCACAAATAAACTAATTCCATATTAAATTTTCCCCTATTTTTTATTGATTATATTATATCGCAGATTTTAAGCCTTTCGGCGAAACTTCCCTTTATACCAATTTCATTTAACGGTGCGTTAAAAACAGCACCCTACAGAAGCTTTCATATTAACCCTACACTTTTCTCTTAACCCGAACCTTCTGAGGTGTAAACAGCTCCAATGCCTTAACAACCATAGGCTCGTCTAAAATGGTACGTTCATCTTTCTCTTTGGCTGCTTCGGTGTCTCCTGCCTCTGGGGCTATACAGGAACTCTTCATGGGCATTTCATTATCATCTACTGGGGGTGTATTACACTCTTCTATAGGCTGGTTTAGTACCTCATCTTCTATCATGGAAGATGCCTCTTCAACACGCTTCATCTCTACTGGGGAGGGTAACTCCTTTGAAATATTTTTAATTTTTGTCTCAAAACCAAAAATATCTTGGACAAACATACGTATCATACTCCAGTTGTTTCGTAGCAGTACTTTCTCCTTATCAGAGGCAGAGGACTCCCAAGTTAGAAGATTGTTCTCAAAAGAGACATAAGCAATACTATGTTTAAAACACTCACCTAAATCATAGTTTCTATCGTACATTTTTGTTATAAGAATGTTAAAAAGCTTAGCACCTTCATCGAGTGGAGCTTCAACTATTGGTTCAGATACTACAACCTCTTTAGGAACTTCTATTTGAGGTTCTACTACGGGTTCCATATCTTGAACCAACTCCTCTTCTTGTATCGCTTCTACATTTTGTTCCACTGTTTTTTCTATAGGAACTTGAACAGGAAGCACCTCTCTAACAGGAGCTACTTTTTTTACCTCAACACCTGAAAGATCTTTTTCTAAAGAGCGAATCATTGCATCTATCTCTTTTATCTGTAAAGATTCCATCATTTTGAAAAGCGTTAGAGAAAGAACAAACTCGCCATCTGCTCCCATGTTTAGCAGACTTTTTGACTCGGCTAAGACTCTAAAGAAACGCTCTATAATCATAGGTTTAATTGTATGCGAACCACTTAAAAGAACCTCTTTGAGGTAAAGCATTAGCTCATCTATAACCATCTCTGCTTCAAACTCACTGGCACTTCGTATAAAGTCTAAAACTTTGGCTTCATCTTTTGCCATAATATTTTCTAAAAGTTTTGCCAACATAGATGGCTCTATAATACCCAGCATATTTGTAACAGTAGAGAGGTTAATAAAGTTCTTAGAGTAGACAATGGCTTGGTCAAGTAGGGTTAAAGAGTCACGAACCGACCCAGCACCAGAACGGGCAATGATATCTAAAGCATTTTGCTCATACTCCACACCCTCTAAGTTTAAAATATGTGCTAAATGCTTGGCTATCACCGACTGAGGAATATTTCTAAACCTAAAGTGCTGTGTTCTACTTAGTATGGTTGCAGGAAGTTTTAAAGGGTCAGTCGTCGCCAAAATAAATTTTACAAAATCTGGTGGCTCTTCTAGTGTTTTTAAAAGGGCATTAAATGCCTCTTTAGTCAACATATGCACCTCATCTATAATAAAGATTTTATATCGTGCTGTTGAGGGTTTATACTTGGTGTGTTCTATCAGTTCTCTTATGTCATCTATTTTTCTATTTGACGCAGCATCCATCTCTATAATATCCATATGTCGTGACTCAGTAGCCATTACACAATGAGAACAAACACCACAAGGCTTAGAAGTTGTACCCTTTTCACAAAGAAGAGCTTTTGCAAATATTCTTGCCGTTGAAGTTTTCCCTGAACCTCTTAAACCTGAAAAAAGATAGGCATGAGATAGTCTGTCACTATCTAATGCTAAACTTAAAGTTTGTGATACTGCCTCTTGACCAATCAAGTCATCAAATGTTGCAGGTCGATACTTTCTTGCTAAAGCTAAAGACACATTGAACTCCTAAAACTATATGTAAAATAATTACTACTATTGTAGTCAAATTTTACTTGTGTTATAATTTGACAAAAAATCATAGGAGCCTAAATGAGATGGGAAGACCGAGAGCAAAGCGACAACGTAGAGGATAGAAGAAGAGACCCACACAGTGGTGGTGGAGGAGGAGGCAGAGGTATGCCCTCTATGGGAACTATTATGTTTCTCTGGCCATTTATTCAAAGACTATTAAAAACCAAATTTGGTTGGGCTATTATTGGGATAGGTGCTGTAGCATACTTTTCAGGTTTCAACCCTCTCTCATCAGTTATGGGGGGAGGAAATTCATCTAAAGTAAGTAACCCTGCTGCAGATGATAAACAGGCTAAATTTATCTCTACCGTGCTACATGACACAGAAGAGGTTTGGAAAGATATTTTCAAAAAACATGGAGCCACCTATAAAGAACCTAAAATGGTACTTTACCGAGGGAAAACTACAAGTGGATGTGGGTATGCTTCTGCTCAAATGGGACCATTTTACTGTCCTGCTGACCAAAAAGTTTATGTAGATTTAGGTTTCTTTGATGAACTTCGCCTAAAACATCATGCTGGTGGAGATTTTGCACAAGCCTATGTTTTAGCTCATGAGATTGGTCACCACATTCAAAACATGGAAGGAACCCTAAGTAAAGTTCAAAAAATGAAACAACAAGCCAGAGGTAAAGCAGGGGAAAATCAACTGCAAGTCCGAGTGGAACTTCAGGCTGACTGTTACGCAGGTGTATGGGCACACCATGCCCAAAAACGTTTTAATATCTTAGAACAAGGTGATATCGAAGAGGCACTTAATGCTGCTTCATCTATTGGTGATGATACGCTACAAAAACAAGCTCAAGGATATGTAGTTCCTGATGCCTTTACGCATGGTACATCAGCTCAAAGAGTTGAATGGTTTAAAAAAGGTATTAGAACTGGGGAATTAGCCAGTTGTAATACTGGTCTTTAAAGATTATTCCCCATTTCAAATGGGGAATAAAAGTTTAACTAAATTTTAGATTTTGCGTAGTTAATCCACTGTAAAAAATCACTTTTGTTAAAATAGCCTTCAGCTGTTGCCAAAGAACTTTTATCAGCTTTCATAAAATAGACTGTGGGAGTATGCTTTGGATGTAAACCTAAAGTATAAACATCTGCACTATCTTTTTGAAGCTTTACCCAAACAAAATTATCAAGAGCCTCTTTTATATCAGTATCAGATAATGTGCTCTCCATCATTTTTCTTGACCATTTAGAGTCTGGACTATCAACATAGAGCATAATTTGCTTACCTGTTTGTGCTGCATAGTCCATCGCTGATGGCATATCATACATCCATGTATCACTACTTTTTTCTACACCTTCTGTTGTGACATTCTCAACATGAGTAGTATCATTTAAACCCAACTTTCTTTTACTATCATCAACCCAAAGATTAAAATCATCTTTTCCTAAATACCCTTTTACAGTATTAACCACTTTAAACTCTGGTGAGATGAAATATATAGTTGGTGTATAACGAACGTTGGGAAGATACTTTTTTGTCTCTGCATCATTTTTATCTGCGACAATAAACATGAAATCACTTGTGTTTTCCAATACCGAAGCATCATTTAATGTTTTACTTTTCATCTTAGCACAAAACTGACAACTATCTGATTTAACATAAATCATCATTGCTTGATGAGACTTTTTAGCTTTAACTAATGAATCTTTTAACTCCCCTGAGATTAATAGTGCAGGTAAAAAAATCAACCACGTCATTTTATTCATTTAACTTCTCCTAATTAAAAAGACTATCTCTTTAAAATGTGATTTAAATCATCACACAATTTTAATTTAATAGTTTATAGTGTAATATTATCATACTATTTATATAGTCTATATGGTTAATTTTAAAGTTTTTTGTATTATTTTATGAGAATCTTGTGATAATTTAACTATAATTGTTATACTTATTTCAAATAACCAATATATCAAAAAGGAAATTCAATGAAATCTATCATGAAACAACAAATCAGTTCAGTGGTGCTACTTTTGATTGCATTGGGTAGTTATACTTATGCAGAATCAGCACCTAACTTACCAGTAAGCTCACAAATTGATACGGAGGAAAACAGTAGCTCAAATATAGAAATTTTAGATGAGTTTGTTATTACAACAAATAACAACAGTCAAAATACAAATCCAAATTTAAAAGAGGGAGAAGCATGTGATGATGAAAATCTTGACCCAGCCAATCTCCTTCCAGATGAATACCAAGAGATTCCTATGGCTGAAACCATACCATGTGACAAGGTTAACTGTGAAGACTTGAAAGCTGCAAAATTACTAAAAGACAGTTATAAAAAAATACCTATGGCAAAAACTACAAAACTTAGACATTGTAGAAAGAAAAAGAAGTAAATGTATATTTACTTCTTCCACTAGCCAACCCAAATATTTTTTTTGCTATAATCACCTAAAAAATTAGGGCTTATAGCATCGTGAACTTTGAAACATACCCATTTGAAAAACTCAACAACTTATTAGAACCCATTACTCCAACAGCTGACTACACACCGTTAAGTCTTACTATTGGTGAACCTCAATTTAAAACCCCACAGTTTATTTTAGATGAACTACAAGATAAATCAGAACTTTTAAATAAATACCCAAAAACATCAGGAGAAGCAGAACTTCGCCAAGGCATGTTAACGTATTTAAAAAATCGTTTCAGTTTAGAGCTAACAAATGAGCAAATTATTCCTACTTTTGGAACAAGAGAAGTACTTTTTAATTTCCCTCAATTTCTTTTGCATGATATAGAAAACTCTGTCATGGCTTACCCTAACCCTTTCTATCAGATTTACGAAGGAGCAGCCAAAGCAACACGTTCAGAAGTTATCTACATGAACTTGACAGCTGAAAACAACTTCCAACCCACTATAGATGAAAGAGAGTTAGAGCGTTGTGATTTTGTTATTATCAATACACCCAACAACCCAACAGCTTCAACCATTTTAATGGACGAACTTAAAAACTGGGTAGAGTTGGCACTTAAACATGACTTTGTTCTGCTTAATGATGAATGTTACATCGACCTCTATTTAGATGCCCCACTCCCTTCACTTCTCAACGCAAGTGTAGAGGTTGGAAACACCGAGTTTAAAAACATCTTGGTCATCAACTCCATCTCAAAACGCTCCTCTGCCCCAGGGCTTAGAAGTGGTTTCATAGCAGGTGATGCCAACATACTAAAAGAGTACATGACCTACAGAACCTATGTGGGTTGTGCCTCCCCTCTTCCACTTCAACACGCTGCAGCTGTAGCGTGGGCTGACCAAACGCATGTAGATGGTTTTAGAGCCAAATACATCAGAAACTTTGAAATAGCCAAAGAGGTTTTAGGTGTCGAGCCACCATTAGCAACCTTTTACATTTGGTTGCCTGTAGATGACGAGATAGAGTTTACAACCAGACTCTACAGAGACTACAACCTAAAAGTAATCCCTGGTTCATTCTTAGGACGTGAGAGTCAAGGTCAAGGTTTCGTAAGACTAGCCCTAGTCTACGAAGAAGAAAAAACAAGAGAAGCACTAGAACGAATTAAAAAAGCCCTGTAGGGTGCGATTGCCATCGCACCAAATTTAGAAATCAAAAAAACAAAAGGAACCCCATGCAAGAACAAGAAATAGACATAGAAGCACTAAAAAAAGACGAAAACTTCATAGCAGACATGAAGAAGTTTGAAGATGAGATGTACCAAGACAAAAGTATTGAAAAAGGCTACATGCTTTTAGGTACAAAAATGGCTATAAAAGCTCCAGAAGATGAAATAAATGACATTTTTACGTTTATAGTAAACCAAGCATTTGATGTACTAGCAGAAAACCTTACCAACCATAAAGGTTTTAGCATCACCAACCCAGAAGAGTTAGCAACAGCTAGAGCTATCTATGAACATGGTATTCAGCGTTACTCTGAAAAAGACATTAAAGGTGCAAAAGAGATATTCTTAGTACTCCACCACACCATAGAAGACGACGAACTAAAAGATGCCATGATGATTCACGCCTGTGCAGTAATGGCTGGTCATACATTAGATGACTTTTTAGAAAAACTAGCAGATACATCTCAAATAGATGAAAACAGCCCGACTGCTTTCTTCATTCAAGATTTTGTACAACCCAAAGATATTTTACTTCAAATGTTTGCAAAATATGTAAAACTTGGTAAGGCAGATTTGAAAGTTTTGGAAGAGAGTAAGTAGTACTCTCTCTTTTTTTTAAAGAAGGAATCTTGTAGGGTGCCGTTTTCCAACGCACCTCAAGTATCTCATGAAATAAAAACTCAATAAAACTAAAAACAGTTCAAAATTTATATAAATAACTTTATTATTTGTCAATATTTGGTGCCTTAGAAAACAGCACCCTACTAATTCACTCATATGAAAATTCCAATTGTTGTACATTTATTGGAAAGAACAAAGGAAGATTATGGAAGAATTTTATTCAAAAACAGGAAAAAAAATGAAAATACACTTCATAGGCATAGGAGGCATCGGTCTCTCAGCACTCGCAAAATTTTTAGCCAACGACGGTCACCAAATATCTGGCTCAGACATTAAACAGACAGAAATCACTAACGATTTAGCACTAAACTTTGGGGCTAAAATCACCATACCTCATCATGAAGATGCTGTTGAGGGTGTAGAAAGAGTCATCTACTCTGCTGCTGTTCGTCCGAACAATCCTGAGTACCAAAAAGCTAAAGAGCTAGGCATTGAGCTACTTTCCCGAAAAGAGTCGCTTAAAACTATCTTAGGTGACAAAGAGGTTTATGCTGTGGGTGGAGCTCATGGGAAGAGTACGACTTCTGCTATGTTGGCTTCTATTATTCCTGACTCAAATGCACTTATAGGAGCCATAAGTAAAGAGTTTGGCTCAAACGTGCGTTATGCTGACAACAACAAAGTGGTTTTTGAAGCAGACGAAAGCGATGAGAGCTTTTTAAACTCTAACCCTCACTTAGCCATTGTTACTAATGTAGAACCTGAACATATGGAGTATTATGAGTATGATGAAGAGCGATTTTACAATGCTTACAGAAACTTTTTAAATTTAGCAAAAATCCGTGTGATTAACGCAGAAGATGAGTTTTTAGCTTCACTTGATATAGACGCAATTAAACTCTACCCATCTAAAGACATAAGCAACATAGAGTTTGTTTTGGTTCATGGTGAGCCTCATACAAGATTTACCTTTAAAGAGTATGGCTCTTTTGAGGTCTTTGGTTTTGGTAATCACATTGCTCTTGATGCTGCTCTAGCCATTTTAGGTGCGTTAGAGATGGGTGAAGAGATAGAAAACATTCGTAAAAACATTCTAAACTACAAAGGAATTAAAAAGCGTTTTGACATTATTCAAAACCAAGAGAACTGTGTAGTTATAGATGACT
>JALVXD010000130.1 GCA_027038295.1 Campylobacteraceae bacterium | reverse complement strand
TTGCAACTTTCATCGTTTGCAATGTCTACTTTCTTTACATTTTTTATTATCTTTAATATATTTCTTTATTTTTTTCTTGCAAAAGTGGAGAAAGATGCTACAGAGTTTGTACGACTGAATGCCAAACTAAAAGAAAAAGTGTCACATGAAGTACAGCAACGGTTATAGCAAGAGAAAATGTTGTTACAACAATGTCGTATGGCAAGTATGGGAGAGATGATAGACTCTATCGCTCACCAGTGGAAACAACCTCTCATGAGTATCAATGCTATTTTACTCACTATGGATAGAGCCATAGAACTCAAATCAAAACCAGATGTATATTTAGAAGAAAAAATGGATGAAGTCATTAGCTTGACGACACATATGTCACAAACTATCGAAGATTTCAGGTCACTTTTTAAGATAGATAAAGAAAAACATATGTTTGATGTAACTGCTTCACTTATGTATGCATTCAATCTTTTTGCATCCTCTACTACAGATATAGAGATTGTATTTGATATGCGTAAAAAGATGTTACATAGGGGGTATGAAAATGAGTTGATACAAGTAATTATTATACTTTTAAGTAATGCGATAGAAGCACTTAACACAAGAGATATAGCGAATAAATACTTGTCCATAACATGTCACATAAAAAGAAATTTTTTGCACATAACGATGGAAGACAATGCTGGAGGCATAAAAAAAGAGAATATAGACAAAATATTTGACCCGTATTTTACAACAAAATCTAACACAGGTGGCTCAGGACTTGGGCTTTACATCGCTAAAATTATTATAGAGCAAAACATGAAAGGAAAGTTACATGTGAGTAACATAGCCAAAGGTACTAAATTTGAGATAGTCATACCACATATATGATTTTCACAATTTATTACATTTTCATGGCATACTTACTCCTGATGGCTAATACAACAATATAGAAGAAAGGCTGTGTATGACTAAAATTTTAAAAAATTATTCTATTTTATATGTTGAAGATGAACCCATCATTCAACAAAATATACGTGAATACCTAGAGAGTTATTTTGACAAGGTATATGTGGCATCTGATGGTAAAGAAGCATTGGTACTTTACTATGCACACTGTCCGGATGTTATGTTGTTGGATATAAATTTACCCTATGTATCTGGACTTGAAGTAGCCAAACAGATACGCCAAGAAAATGCAAGTATCAAAATCATCATGCTTACGGCATACACGGACACAGAGAAACTTTTAGCAGCAACTGAACTGAAGCTCACCAAATACCTTGTTAAACCCATAGAACCAAAACTTTTTAAGGAAACAATGTTATATCTTTCAAAAGAGTTATTGGCAAATCCTGTGGATTTTGTATATGTGGCATTAAACTGTACTTGGCATAAAAAAGAAGAAGTGTTATATGTCGATAAAGTGCCTGTGGATTTGTCCGAAAAAGAACATCGTTTGTTTAAACTTTTACTAGAACATAAGGGAAGTACGGTTGGGTATGAAGATATCATGCTTGCAGTGTGGGAAGATGCATTCGATAAAGAAATCTCACTAGACTCCATAAAAAATCAGGTTTTACATTTACGTAAAAAACTCCCTGAAAACTGCATAAATACTGTCTATGGACAAGGCTATATTTTAAATTAAACTTTTTATCTAAAATTATATTTAATATTGTTTTACACTTCGTTACCCTTTTGATTTATACTTTTTCTTAAGAGTATATAAAGTTATATCTATCAAACTTTCAGCAAACACAAACTTTATATACTTCACTTAACAACAAACAAGAGACGCTTTAAAAGCTAACTTAAGTTTAAATTATTAAAGGATTTATCATGAGAAACTTAACAACACTATCACTAATCACAGCAACACTCTTAGTAGTTAATGGATGTGGAGGAGAGAAATCAGCCTCTACAGGAACTACAGAAGATATAACTTCTATTACAAAGCTTTCAGAAGCAAGTAAAAAACACTCTAAAGAGGAGTGGAGTCAACTTAAAAATGAGATTAAAACATTAGAGAAACCTGAAGCATTTAACACCATGCTTTTAGGCACTATAGAGAAAAATATTGCCTCTTTAACCTATGTTGGAGTTGACAAAGAGATGGCTTATGCCTTAAATTCAGATGAGTTGTTTGACGACATAGACATGCTTGTTCATCAGCAAGATTTAGATACTGACATAGCCGAAGAGTGTAAAGATGATGAGAGCTGTAAAGAGGAGGCTTATGCATCACTTGGAACTCTCCTTACTTTAGATAAAGAGGAGGCGTATGCTATAGCACAAGATTATCGTGGAGATAAAAAGGCGTTAGTAAATGACAAATTAGTAAAAAAATTCACTTGTGAAGCAGGGGAAATAAGAACTGTAAAACACTATGGAATTGAAGACCTCTTCTCTACAGCCAATGGTGCAGAGGTAGCACACCCATCAACTGCTATTCTCAATACACCATGGGTTCAGAACTACCCATTTCCTGTTACAGGGTATGATGAGACATCAAACAACCGAATTTTTGCTGATACTCTAACAAATCTACCAAGTAACATTACAAAAGGAATGTTCTACATTGGTCTTAAAAGCAATGGTAGCTCATTACAATCGAATGATACTTTAAGCATTGGAGACTATGCCTCTGGAAAGATAATGGTCAATACCCATCTAACAGCATTAGCCCCTCAATACAATTGGAATCATCAACTTGTTAGTAATACCAATCCAACAACTGATATCTACTATAAAGCATTTAGTGGTATTAAT
>JALVXD010000129.1 GCA_027038295.1 Campylobacteraceae bacterium | reverse complement strand
AACAAATGACAAAACTTTAAACCATGTAAAAAAATAGCCCACGAAATATAAATCCACAAGAAAAAGAAAAGTAAAATAGAAAACCCTCCATAGATACTTAGGTAGGTTTTGTTGTGCATTACATAAAAGATAAACCCCATTTTTGCCAAGTACCAAGCTAAAGAGGCAATGAACGAGCTGATACCAGCAGCATGTATAGAAACTTTAGTATTGGCAGAGATTTTATAGCTTAAAAAAAACATCCCCCAAATAATAAAAAATGGCAAGATAGTCAAAAGATGAATACCGTCTGTCCAACTGTTTTTGTCTAAAATGCTTTGTACTTGAGAAGAGGCATAAAAAGAGAGTACCAACATAATGGGGGTTAAAGTTACCAGTGTCCAGTAGACGGTTACCGATGACCAAAAACTTCTGCGTGGAGCATCAAAAATGTCATTGACGATGTAGTCGTAGTTTTTAAAAAACATCATAGAGGCAAAAAGTACGTAGATAACTCCCACCATACCCAGTTGTCCAGAGTTCTCTACAAAGTTGTTAATGTAGCCTAAAATCTCTTTGGAATTTGTAGGCATTAGGTTCTCAAAAAGCATGGATTGAATATTTTTGTAGACATCTTCAAAAATAGGAAGATTGGTAAAGATAGAGAGGACAATAACCAAAAGAGGAATAATAGAAAAAAGTGTGTAGTAACTCAAACTAGCAGAGTAGTAAGAGAGTTTGTCTTCAAAAAGAGCAGAGAGAAAATCTCGTATAAATATATAGTACTCTCTTAGAAGTCGGCGTATTCTTATGGGTTTTTTTTTCATTGGGTTTCCCTTATATTTTGGGGTTTCTTTTGTTTGTTTGGTAATGGGTCGAGACATCGCTCTGCCCTTTATTCGCATAAATAAACGTTTTTTAGGTATTTATTAAAGCCCCATCTTCCCAGGATTCAAAATATTGTTTGGGTCAAATGCCTTTTTAATATCTTTAAACATCTGCAACTCTTCATTATTAAAGGCTATACCCATAAACGGAGCCTTTGAGGTTCCTATGCCATGTTCGCCACTTAATGTTCCACCCATGTCAACTACCATTTGAAATATCTCTTCTATACACTTATGCCCTTCATCTATTTGTGAGATGTCTATCATGACATTTACATGAATGTTACCATCACCTGCATGACCAAAACATGGAACTTTAAAGCCATATTTTTTACCAATAGCATAAATCTCTTTTAGTGCAGATGGTAACATAGAACGAGGAACAGAGATATCTTCGTTTAGTTTTTTGTTTCCAAAAATGGTGATAGACTGTGACGCATTTCTTCGTGCATACCAAAGCTCTTTTGCCTCTTCATCATCTTTTGCTACTCTAAACTCTGTGGCACCGTTTTCTTTAAATGATTGCTCTAAAGTTTCGAGTTGAAAGGCAACCTCTTCAGGTACATTTCCATCTACATCACCTACTAAAACAGCACCTGCATCGGTAGGTAGGTCAACTCCTAGTTTTTCTATGAGTGCTTCGATGACCAAGGCATCTAAAAACTCCATAGCCACAGGGTTAGCCCCTGCTGAAAGAGATTTAAAGACAGCGTTCATAGCATTGTCAACTGAGGGGAAAATGCCCATGTAGGTTTTTTTGTACTTTGGTTTAGGAATGAGTTTTAGAGTAAGTTCTGTAAGAACAGCTAATGTACCTTCAGAGGCTATTAAAATACCAGCCGTGTTATACCCAGCCACATCTTTAATGGTTCTTTTACCTGCACGGATAACATCACCATTGGTTCGTACAGCCCGTAGAGCCATAACGTAGTCTTTGGTTATACCATACTTAGCAGCTCTCATCCCACCAGCATTTTCAGAAACATTTCCACCCAAAGTAGAGTACTCTTCACTCGCAGGGTCTGGTGGGTAAAAGAGTCCTAGTGCTTCTACATGTTTTTGTAAATCCATATTGACAACACCTGGTTGCACTACTGCTACCATATTTTCAGTATCTATCTCTAAGATTTTATTCATATGTTTTTCCATGGCGAGAATAATCCCACCATTGGCAGGTAATGCCCCACCAGTAAAGCCAGACCCAGCCCCACGAGCTGTAATGATTATAAGGTTGTCGTTACAATACTTTAAAATATTGGAGACATCTTGCTCATCACGTGGGAAAATAACAGCATCAGGTTCATAACGTGTTCGAGTTGCATCATAGCTATAGGCTATCATGTGGGCTTTGTCATCGTAGATGTTTTCAGCTCCTACCATGTTGGTAAAGGCGTTGAGGTGTTTTTTATCTATCATCGTGGTTACTTTCTAATGTTTTCTATAGCTTTGTTGTAATCGGTAACTGTTACTTTAGACATACCAAAAACTGAAGTGTCCATCTGTTCAAAACGTGCAAAAAATGGACGCATGGCTTTGTCAGTGTTAACAGTTATGTTACTTTTCCCTATAAATTTTTTACTAATAGGGTCAAGAATAAGTAGACCACTCTTTGAAGCTATAAGTACTAAGCCTACTTGGTTTAACTTTGCAAATTTTTCTAGGTTATCAAGTGTAATAGCCGATTGAGAATCTCTCATAAAGTCCAGTGCAAATCTATCTGGGTGAATCCATGTTTTTTTAAACTTTTTAGTAATGTTTGCATAGCTTTTTGCATCTGGTGCAATGAGTAGGGCATTGTTGTAGAAGTTTCCTAAAACAACTTTATCATTTACTTTTGAAGCTGTCTTTACATTTGGTATATTGTCATGTGGAATGGCTGTATATTTTAAAAGAGTGGCCTCTCCATTTGTACCTGTAATAACAGCATTGGTTATAGCAGTTAAACCATTTCCATAGTCATGAACAACAATTCCACTCATACCTTTAGGTGCCGAAGTTGCTAAAGTTATGTGACCGTTTGGGTTTATACTTTTAATAGTTGTTGTCATACTTTGGGGTAGGGCATCTGCCATAAGTGTGTAGCTTGTTAATAATACGAGTAAAAATTTCTTCATCGTTTTCCTTAGAAATAATAATTACGATTATACTTGTAAAAGATTAATACGTCCTAAAATTTATAATTACCCCAAGCTCAACAGAACCACCAACAACACAGGTGGAGTCACTAAGAGCCCAAATTTACTATATTGCCAAAAGCCAATCTTGACCCCTTTTTGTGCCAATACATGTAACCAAAGAAGTGTTGCTAAACTTCCAAATGGTGTCATTTTAGGACCTAAGTTACACCCTATGATATTGGCATAAGCCAAAGCATCATTTCCCACATCTTGTAAAGCAATATCCATAATCATAATGGTAGGCATATTGTTCATAATTGCAGAGAGAAAAGCAGAGATAAACCCAGTACCTACAATAGCAATAGTATCTCCACGTGTTGCCAAATCTTTTAATACTACAGTCAAATAGTCTGTAAGCCCTGCATTTTTGAGACCATAAACAACAATATATAGCCCAATACTAAACCAAACTACCTGCCAAGGAGCATTTTTGATAATCTCTTTTGCATTAACTGTTTTAAGATAGGAAGCAATAAGTAGAAAAATAACGCCTCCACCCAAAGCAAAAAGACTCACAGGCAAGTTAAAGTGGTCGCCAATAAAATACCCTGCAATGAGCAATGCCAAAAAGAGCCAAGAGAAGAGAAATAGTGTTTTACTTTTTAGTACTTCGTTCTCATCTTTAAGAAGTGCAATGTCAACTTTTGAGGGAATATCTTTACGTAAAAAGAGCCATAAAATAGCAATAGAGGCTACTACACTCACTACAAAAGGCACAAACATCGTACTAAGATAAGTAGCAAACCCAATATCAAAATAGTTCGCCGTAACAATATTAGTTAGGTTAGAGAAGACAAAAGGAAGTGAAGCCGAATCGCTAATAAATCCACCTGCAAGTAAAAATGCCAAAATAGTTTTAGCATTAAGCTTTAAGATACGCATCTTAGCCAAGAGAATAGGAGTCAAAATCAACGCTGCTCCATCATTTGCAAACAACGCCGAAACAAATGCCCCCAAAAGCAAAGCATAGACAAACATAAGATGACCATTACCTTTAGAGAGCTTCGCCATCTTAATAGCACACCACTCAAAAAAACCTATCTCATCAAGCACCATAGAGAGAATAATAATCCCAATAAATGCCAAAGTAGCATCCCAAACGATGTCAGTAACTACCCAAATGTCATCAATACTTACTACCCCAAGAGCTAAAGCAATAACTGCTCCTATAATAGCAGTTGTTCCTATTTGTAGTCCTTTAGGTTGCCATATAATAAAAATGAGGGTGATTAAAAATAGACTACTTGCTAGTAACATACTATTTCCTTTTTTTTGAGGGAAGTATAGCAGATTATTATTTATATATCAAGATATATTGATGTTACTTTTCTTCTACTTGTTTTCCACATGCCCACTCCCCATCAGGAATTTCCAACCCCAAACAAGCAATCTCATCTAAGATAGATTGCCGAAAAGCATCAAGAGGGGTTCGTATGCTGTAGAATGCCCAGCGTCCTCGGCGTTCTACTTTTAAAAAGCCACCCTCTTTTAAGATTTTTAGGTGACGTGATACACGGGACTGAATCATATTGAAGGCACTCTCAATGTCACAGACACAAACCTCTCCATTTTGGTTAATGAAGTTTAAAATCTTTAGGCGTGTCTCGTCGTTGATAGAGCCTATGGTTTTTAGAAAAATATCCATTTTAGTCTTTGTTTAACACTTTAGACTTTGCTAGAGCTTTCTCTATCTCTTCTTTACTTACATCTCCATCAAGTTTAAGTTCAACATTTCCATCTTTTCCTTCAACTTGCATGTTGCTAATCTTCTTTTTGGTCTCGTCACTCATACACTCACATTGACCTGAAGCACAGTTTTCTACCATTTTAACGATTTGTTGTTTTTGTACCACACCTGTAAAGTTTATTTTTACACCATCATTTGTTTTAAATACATTTTTGTTCATTGGTTTTTCCTTTAATTGTTGTTCTACTTTTGGAAGTAGCGTTGTTTTTATCTCTTTATAAGTTGCTTCAAATGCCTCATAACCTTTTCCGTCAGGGTCTTCAAACCCTACATGAATCTTAGGTATTGGTTTTGGAAACATGGGGCAGGTCTCTTTGGCATGGTCACAAACAGTTACTACTAAATCAAACTCAATATCATCTAAGGTATCAAGCGTTTTTGAGTGGTAATTCTCTCTCCAAGCTTCATTGGCTTCTAAAAGTTTTTTGGCATTTGGATTAACCTTACCACTTGGTTTTACCCCTGAACTGTAGGCATTAATGCCCTCTAACTCTTTGTTTATAAGTGCTTCGGCGATAATGCTTCGGCAACTGTTACCTGTGCATAGAATCAATACATTTTTACTCATTTATTTGCTCCTTAAAAGTCATCAAAATCACGATCTTCTTTCTCCTCTTGATACGCTTGTAATTCTGCTTTACTCATCATCATAAACTTTATCTTTTGGGCTAAAAAGGTTTTGCTTTCTACTTTGGTAAAGTAGCTGTAGAGCCCAAAACTAAAGGCTAAAATAGTTACAAGGGCAATAATCTTTTGAGCCAAGTTAAAGGTCTGTACAGGCTCTTTTACTCGTATCTCACAGACACCCCCAGGACAGTGTGTAACGGGGTCTTTTTTGAAAAGTCCATAGAGTTTACAGCCCAAACAGATGGAAAAAGCAGACTCTAAAAAGAGAAGTGTTAAACAGATAATACAGACTAAAACTTTAATGGGATTGGGTTGAAAGTCTATGACTAAAAAGTAAAACATGGGTAGGGCTAAAAGTAGTCCAATACCCCATGCAAAACGTTTTTGTGTTGCACCTACATATTCAGGGCGTTGATTTTGTACAAAGAAGCGACCAATGAGTAGACTAGGGGAATAACGTGGTTGAATGACCCGAATTAAAAAATCCAAGGTGAAAAAAGAGATAAAGGTTTTTGTGACAATGACATGCCCTAAAGCTACAGCATTGATAAGGCTTAAAATACCTATTGCAAAAAGAATCCCTGCACCTGCTCGTGCCTCACGTTCATTTAAAACCAAAACATCATATTTATCTACTTTTTCACCATATTGAAAAAAACTGCTCATTTGTATCCTTACTTTTTAGAGTATTATAGCAGTTGTTTTCTTATATATCAAGATATATTGATATATTTTTTATGTAGATAGTTTAGATTGTGAGAAAGAGGAGGGTTAACTCCTCTTGAAATATTTAAATTCCATTAACTCTTAGAAGTTTTGTTTTACCTGTCATGAGGTCAATGGTCATTTTCATACGTTTAAATACTGACTCTTGTCTGTACTCTAAGTTGTGCTTTTTACAAATGTCTTTAATAAGTGGCTGTGTCTTTTGATAAAAACTAAGTGGCATGTCGGGGAAGATATGATGCTCTACTTGGTAGTTAAGGAAACCATGCATATAGTCAATAATATCTGAGCCTGTATTGTAGTTTACTGAACCCATTATTTGTCTAAGGTAGAACTCACCTTGACCTTTATATGGTTCGTTAAACATATAGATATCATCAGCAGAGTGGTTAGGAACAATGACTAAAAACGAGTGTAAATTAGTAAAGGCTTCAGCCATAACCACAACAGTAAGTGCCGTAATAACAGCCTCTACACCAAAAGGTAAAAAGAGTGCAGGAACCATGATAAAGTGAACAGCAAAATAAGGAATGTAATAGTCCCACCAAAGTTCAAATCCAAAAGGTTTTCTTGGGTCATATTCGTAGTCGAGTATCTCCATTTTGTTGTCCTCTTTAAGCTTTTTATTTTTTAAAATTCTTAAAGTGTTTGGTGCATAGTAGGTAAACTTCCATGTTGCAGCAAAGATATAAACAAATAGAGTTCTAGCCCACATTGGTGTTTTTGATTGAATAAGCCATTGCATATTACGCTCAACATTGTCTGGGTCATCAGTCTCACCAAGGTGGTAGTGGTGCATAATGTTATGTTCATACATCCAAGCATCGGGTCTAATCCAATCGAGCCAGTCCCATGCTCTTCTACTTCCTTGTGCAAAATTCTTCTTCTTATACTTCTCTGGAACATTGGGTACTTTGTCGTAAGCACCATGAAGTATTGGGTGAGCAACATTTGCCCATCGTCCAACATTACCCGTACTAATAAGTATGGCTGCCACTATGGCTAATGACCAAAAAAGAAAACCACTTGTAATACTTGCAACAGCTAAAAAAAGTACTATAGCAAAACCAGAGGCTGTCAACATTCTTCCCCATTTTTCCATTTTTAGAAGGTGCTGAAAATCCTCTTCTGATGCTGCCCCTATGGTTGCTTTTGCCTCCTCAATATCTTTTTTGAGTTGTTCCTTATCTATCTGGTCATACGGTGTGTATTGTTGAGATTGTGACTCTAACTTTGACATTCCTATCCTTTTATTTTTGATGTTAATTTTATTATATATAAATAATTATGATAAGCTTAATAATCTATAGTGATAGTTAAATAAATTTTATTTATTATTATTTTGGTTACACTTGATGGTTATTGCCATAACATAGGGTATTATTATTTAATATCTATTAATAATTGTTTGTTACTTTTTGTCATTTTCTTTATAGTAAATTCACGTTTAGAGGCAGAACTTCGGTCAGCATGTTTTTCACTATAAACCAAGGCTACAGGACGACGAGCTTTAGTATATTTTGCACCTTTATCTGATGTGTTATGCTCTGTTATTCGACGTTCTAAATCGGTGGTTATACCTGTGTAGAGTGTATTATCAGAACATAGAACCATATAGACAAAATACATCAGTTCTTATTTACCTTGGACATCGCTTCAAACCAATCACGTGTAAAGTACTTTTTTACGTAGCTTTCAGAGTGAGGTACAAAACACCCAGCACAGTTTTGGTGAATGGCATCATCTGAAATATATTGACTTCCATCTTTTGAGTTAATGCCACAAGTTGAGAAGAGGGTTCTTTCTTCTTGTTGTTCAAATCCGTCATCTTTAAAACGAAAGTTTGGACAGGCACAGAAGTAGCAGTTTAATTCTTTGTTGTCGTGACACTTTTTATTTTTGGCATAGAGAGGGCAGAAGTCAGGTTCATTTTTGACCATATTGTCAAATCTAAAGTACTCTATGAGTTCATCATCACTTAAGTACGTAAGTTTTTCTATAATCTTTTTGTGTTTTTCCCCATGGGCTTGGAACCAAGAGCTGTAGGACATATTTTCTCTTTTTTTGCGAATTATAGCATAAGAGCTATGGCTAAAAAGAGTAAAATCTCAACACTCTCTAGGGTAGTACCTAAAACATCTCCGTTCACAAAATCTATTTTAGATTTAATATAGAATGAAATGCCTAACGATAAGAGTAATCCTAAGATAAGTAAAATAATAAAGTTACTTATGAGCAGAGAGCCTATGAGCATAAAAATAAGATAGCTAGAGATAAAATATTTTAAAGAAAGAGCATCTTTTAGTTGTGTTGCAAAAGAGGAGTTAAAGGTATGTACTTTAAAAAGTAGTAAGAGTGATAAACGACTAATAATTAAAATAGCCACAAATTCCATAAGAGCATCATGGGTAAAAAGGTAGACTATTCCAGAGAGTTTCAAAAGTACAAAGCCCATGGCATAGAGAACACCCATAGCCCCAACTGTAGGTTCTTTTATAACAGCATAGGCATCTTTTCCTGAGTGTGAAGCGTAGATGGCATCAGCCACATCTATGACAGCTTCGGTATGAATAAAGCCATACATCATCATGTAAATAAGAGCTGAAATTATGGCTCCATACCACTCTAAATGGGCTAAAAAAGAGAAAAAAACAATGGTTCCTAAGCCCAATATAAAGCCTACCAAAGGCAGAAAGAAGAGCATAGCGGCTAAAACCTCTTTTTTCGAAAGGTCATCACTCTTTTTAAAACTTATAGGTAATATGGAGAAATATGAGAATGCGAATTTTAATCCTAAATAGCTATTTATTATAAACCTTTTTTTATCTTTGCCCATTTCTCTTCTTCTTTAGAGATATCCAATATACTATAAAGGTTTGTCTCTTCAAATTTAATACGTTCAGTAAGTACCTCTGCTAGTTCATTGAGCGTAGTAAAGAACTCATCATCGAGAGGAGTCTCTTTTCGTGTATATTTGGTTAGAAACTGCATGAGTGTCATCTTGATATTTTTAAAGGTATCTATAAACTCTTCAGTATGTTTTTTATTTTTACTAGTAAGCCTATCTTTGTCGTTTAAAAGTTTATAAAATTCAATGTTCTCATCAGTGACATGGTCTATAACCAAATTATTGAGTGAGACTAATGCCTTTTTAGCTTTTTTATGATTGTTTTTTGAGTATTCTGCAATAACTTTATGGGTTAAAAGAACAATCTTTTCATGCTCTTTTTTCCATTTTTTTACTAATTTTTGATTTTTTGATAAGAATAATGAAGAGAACAAAATTTACCCCTTACTAATAATATTTAACCAATTATAGCATTAAAACTATTTGATTGTCTTAAGATATTAATAATAAAACTCTATAAAAGTATCAATGGTTTTACGCTATAATCTTTTTAAAATTATAAGGATAGTTATTGCAAGAGCAAAAAGAAGAACAAAACTACGAACGTGAACTGTTTCATCAAAAAGAAGAGGTACATAAACAAGAGATTAAATCTCTAAAGAAAGAGATATTTGTCTCCAATTTAAAGTCTTGGATTATTGGGATTATTTTGTTAGCAGAGGTTATCTTTGTTGTTGGATTTTTAAAAAAATCAGGACTCTTTGCTGAGGAGAGTTTATCAAACAATAAAATAGCCGTTATTCGTTACAACAAAGAGGTAACAGAAGATTTTACTACCAAAGTTATGGAGAAGATGGATGAGATTCGTGATGATGAAACGTTTAAGTCAGTACTCTTTATTATGGGGTCTCCAGGAGGGTCACCTACGGCGAGTGAGGAGCTTTCTGAGTATCTGAAAGATTATCAACAAGATAAAAATATTACCATGTATGTAGACTCTATTGCTGCGAGTGGTGGGTACTATATTGCTTCGGCTGTTAAACCTCTGATTGCCAATAAAAATGCTATTGTTGGTTCTATTGGAGTGATTATGCCTCACTACAACTTGGGTGAGTTAGCCAAAAAAGTTGGAGTAGAAGAGGACTATATGGCAGCAGGAGAGTTTAAAAAACCTATCTCTTTCTTTGCAAAAATTGATGATAAAAACAAAAAGTACATGACCGACCATCTACTTAAACCAACCTATGAGAACTTTGTAGCTTCAGTGGCTAAAAATCGTGGTTTGACTAAAGAGCAGATTTTGAAGGTGGCTGATGGGAAGATATATATTGCTAATGTTCCTGAGATAAAAGGAGTTTTAGTAGATAAAATCTCTTCACTTTATAAAGTGAAAAAGATGATACGTAAAAGTTATGGTGATGAGGTAGAGTTTGTCAATGTAAGCTTAGAAAAAGAGCCATCATTTTTACCTCAAGTGAAAGTAGATGTTGATTTGAAGACAGTTCTTTCTAATTTAAAAATGCAGTAAGCTAGATTTTTCCTTGAAGCTTATAGAGAAGTAGCCCAATATATTCATGCCAAGCGTGTTCAGTATTTCTTAAATGTATACTTTGCAGCATGGAGAAAAAACCATACTCTTCAGGGTGGTTAAAATCAGCAGGAGCTGCGATGGGGTTTAGCCCAGCCTTTTTAAAGAGTCCATAGGCTCTTGGCATGTGGTAGGCTGCTGTTATGAGTATAAAAGGTTTTTCTCCTACACGTTTTTTCATCCATAGTGCCTCTTCAAAGGTAGTTTTTGCCTCCTCTTGCATAAGTACTTTGTCACTGGGTATGCCTGAGTCTATAAGCAGTTGAGCTGTTTTGTTGGCATCAGATATTTTGTCATGTAGTGAGAACCCTGAAGTGATAATCTTGACATTTGGTATCTTATGGTAGAGACGCAGTGCTTCCCATGCTCGTTTGTCTCTGTCACCACCAAGAAGTAAAATGTACTCAATGTTGTCAGGAATTTTTTCTAGTTTTGGATAGGCACTCTCTAGTGGTTTAAGCATAAGGTTAGCAAAAGGAGCCCATGATACAAGTACTATCCAAAAAATAGAAAGTTTAAGTACTCTTTTTCCTGCTTTGATTCTATTGAAGCTAAGTAAAAGTAGGGCAATAACAATAGCTATAACTCCTATAGAGAGGGGCATGGTTAGCACTGCTAACATCTTTTTAAGCATAAAGCTCAGTGATACATTCATTTTATTTGAACTCCTATTCCTAATTTTACTTCGTAGACTTCATCGCATAGTGAAGCCAACTTTTGACCAATAATCCCTGTAAGGTCTACAAATTTTCGACTCTCTTTGTCTAAAGGGATAACTCCTTCATTGACATTGTTAAGAACAAAAACTATATTGGCATCTATTTTTGAAAGTCTCTCTAATTCTGTTAGTAGCTCTTCTTCTTGTTTATGTAGGTTATTAAGAATCCACATAGAGATGCAGTCTATTAGATAAGTTTCATCTGATTGAATTACCTTTACTAGATTAAAAGGCTCTTCTATGGTGATAAACTTCTCTTCTCTTTGCTTTTTGTGTTTTCCTATGCGTTCTTGCATCTCCCCATCACTGTAGCTGTTGTTGTAAGTTGCTACATAAAAAGGCT